>CANJOT010000238.1 GCA_947475815.1 Burkholderiales bacterium
CGCGCGATGGCCAGGGCCGCCTGATCGTTTTCGACGCGCGCCAGCAAGCTGGTATTGGGCAACAGCGAGGAGCAGGCAGCCTCGTAGCAGCTCCAGACGTGCGCCAGCGGCAGATGCACTGCAGGATCGGCATCGTGCAGCTTTTCATAATACCAGCCAGCCAGATCGCCACGCGCGGCCTCGGGCACGGGCGCCACCAGTTGGCGCCAGGCTTCGGGAAATACATGGCGCATACCGTACAGGAACCAGTCGATCTCGGCGCGTTCGGCCAGAAACAGGCCGCGCAACACAAATGCCGAGCAGCGTTCGGGATGGGTCTGACCATAGGCCAGTGCCAGAGTCGCGCCCCAGGAACCACCGAACATCATACAGCGGTCGATGCCCAGGCGCTCGCGCAGGCGCTCGATGTCGGCCACCAGCAGGGGCGTGGTGTTCTGGCGCGTCTCGCCCGACGGAATGGAACGGCCGGCACCGCGCTGATCAAACAGCACGATGCGATAAAACGCCGGATCGAAAAACTGCCGCATGCGCGCGTTCGAGCCACCGCCGGGACCACCGTGCAGGTACAGCACGGGCACGCCGTCGGGATTGCCGCTTTGTTCCCAGTACATGGTGTGCAGGGCGTCCAGACGCAAGGCGCCGCGCTCATAAGGCTCGATGGGCGGGTAGAGCTCGCTGCGCACGTGGGGAAAGTCTCTCATGATTGGCCGACAGAACTGCAATCAACCGGCACAGACGACCCGTGACCGGAGAGCAATGAATATCCTAACATCATGCCCACCCGCGGGCGCGTCAGGAGCGATGAAAAAAATCGTCCAGTGTGGTGTGGCGGTCGGTCGGCTCGAATTGATGCAGCACGACTTCCATGCCAAAGCCGGCTTCGGCTGGCAGATCGGCCAGCGCCTCGGTATCGAAAATCAGCGCCTTGAAGATGTCGCTGAGCAACACCTGGGCGGGCGCACGTGCCATGACCCAGTGCTCGCCGCCGGACCATGGTCGCACGCCGGTCGGGCCGCGTAGCGCGCGCCAGGGCGTGAACCGCTGCACCAGGCGGGCACGCTCCATCCAGTCCAGCAGGCGCTCGGCTTCCGGCGCGGGCAGACGTGCATGCAGGGCGATAGCGTCCAGGGCCAGCCCGGCGAATGGCGCCACGCCGGGGCGCAGGGCACGCAGGATGAGCAGGGCATCGACCATGGTGATGCCGGCGATGCGCCGCTGGCGCCGGCGGCCATGGCGCAGTAGCGGGCCGCTGGCAGCAATCATGGCACCGACCAGAACGATGCTCCAGGACAGGTGGATCCAGACCAGAAACACCGGCAGGGCGGCCAGCGCGCCATACAGGCGCGAGTAGACCGTGAAGCTGGTCACGAACAGGGCAAAACCCAGCTTGGCCAGATCAAAAGCGCAGGCCGCGATGAGCGCACCAATGAACGCATCACGCCAGGCAACACGCCGGTTCGGCATGAAGCGGTACAGGCCAGCGAGCGCAAAAACGCTGGCGACCAGCGGCATCGAGTCGAGTGCCACGCGCAGTGCCATGGGCGGGCGCCGCGCCAGACCAAAGGAACTCACGGCATACGAGGTCAGGGCCAGACTGCCGGCAAACAGCAGCGGGCCAACACTGAGCACAACGCCATAAATCAGCAAGCGCTGGCCGATCGGACGTGGCCGGCGCACGCGCCACATCGCATTGATGGCATGGTCGATGGTCAGCACCATGGCCATGGAGGTGGCGGCCAGCCCGATCAGGCCAAAGATGGTCAGGCCACGGGCGCGCGCGGCAAAAGAATTGAGGGCGCGAAAGATGACTTCCGAAAAATTGGGCGGCACGAGGTTTTCGAGCAACACCAGACGCAGGCTTTCGCGCATCTGGTTGAACACCGGAAAGGCGGTCAGCACCGCAAACACGATCACCAGCAGCGGCACCAGCGCCAGCACGGTGGTGAAGGTCAGGCTGCCGGCAACCTGCTGCAGGCGTTCACGGCGCGCCCCGATGACCACCACGCGCACCGATTCGGCCAGAGTTTGGCTCCAACGGCGCAGTCGGGCGGACAGACGAACAGGCGGAACCGGGGAGGACATGGACAATTGTGGTGCCGGGGCCGGCGGTGGCGGTAAATAGTGGACCTAAAGTGGACCTAAAGTAGACCTATAATAACCGCGCTTGCGAAAGGCAGCCCTTGACCGAAATTCTTGTTCTCTATTACAGCCGCAACGGTGCGACACGGCGTCTGGCCGAATTGATTGCCCAGGGTATCGAATCGGTGCCCGGTGTCGAGGCGCGCCTGCGTTGTGTCGCACCGGTCTCGACCGTCTGCGAAGCCACCCAACCGGCGGTGCCGGCCGAAGGTGCCCCCTATGCGGAACTGGCCGATCTGGAGCAATGCGCCGCACTGGCGCTGGGTTCGCCGACCCGTTTTGGCAACATGGCGGCACCCCTCAAGTATTTTCTCGATTCGACCGGCCCGCTCTGGCTGGCCGGCGCGCTGGCCGGTAAACCGGCCTGTGTGTTCACCTCCACCGGCAGCATGCACGGCGGGCAGGAATCCACCCTGCTGTCGATGATGTTGCCCCTGCTGCATCACGGCATGCTGCTCGTCGGCCTGCCTTATACCGAGGCTGAACTGATGAACACCCAATCCGGCGGCACCCCCTATGGCGCCAGCCACGTTGCCGGCGGCAGTGGTCAGCAGGCCCTGTCCGATGATGAAAAGCGCCTGAGCATCGCGCTCGGACGGCGCCTCGCGCTGATCACCCAGAGGCTGGCATGAGCAGCACCCTGCCGGTGCGGCAGGCACGCCTGCTGCACCTGTGTGCGCTCACCAGCCTGCTGGCCCTGATCCTGCTCGGCCTGGCCTGGGAACTCTGGCTCGCGCCGCTGCGGCCCGGCGGTTCGTGGCTGGTGCTCAAGATCGCCCCGCTGCTGCTGGCCGTGCCCGGATTGTGGCGGCGCAAGCTCTACACGCTGCAGTGGACCTCGATGCTCATTCTGATCTACGTGATCGAGGGCATCGTGCGCGCCACCAGCGACCGCGGCCCGTCGGCCACGCTCGGCTGGGTTGAAGTTGTGCTCACAGTGGTTTATTTTGTCAGTGTGGTCGCGTATCTGCGGCCCTACAAGCGCGCCGCGAAAGCGGCCAAGGCAAAAGGCGGCCCTACTCATGAATCCATCTGAAGCGCATGCCAGCCTCGCCGCCATCGTCGGCAGCGGCCACGTACTGACCGACGCAGGCGCTCAGGCACCCTTCCTGACCGACTGGCGCAAGCAATACACCGGCAGCGCGCTGGCGGTGGTGCTGCCGTCACGCACCGAAGAGGTGGCGCGCATCGTGCACTGGTGCGCCGACCGGCGCCTGCCGATCGTGCCGCAGGGTGGCAACACCGGTCTGGTGGGCGGCGCCACACCCGACAACAGCGGCCGCGCGGTGGTGATTGCCACGCGCCGGCTCAATCGCGTGCGCGCCGTCGACCTGACCGACAACAGCATCACAGCGGAAGCGGGCGTGCTGCTGGTCGCGCTGCAGGAAGCCGCCCACAACGCCGGCCGCCTGTTCCCGCTCAGTCTGGCCTCGGAGGGCAGTTGCACGATCGGTGGCAACCTGTCGTCCAATGCCGGCGGCACGGGCGTGTTGCGTTACGGCAATGCGCGCGAGCTGTGTTTGGGCATCGAAGCCGTCACGGCGCAGGGCGAGATCATCGGCGCCGGCGCCGACGGGCGGGTCCGTGGCCTGCGCAAGGACAATACCGGTTACGACCTGAAAAACCTGTTTATCGGTGCCGAGGGTACGCTGGGCATCATCACGGCCGCGACCATGCGGCTCTACCCGCAACCACGCGCCCGCATCACCACCCTGGCCGCCGTGCCCAGCCCGCGCGTGGCGCTGCAATTGCTGACGCTGGCGCAGGGTCTCTTGGGCGAAAGCCTGACCGCCTTCGAGCTGGTTTCCGACCTCGCTCTGACGCTGGTTGAGCGCCACTTCGGCCGGCGCAGCCCATTTGACCGGCGGCACGCCCACGCCGTGCTCATCGAGATTTCCGACCGCGAAGACCAGGCCCACGCCACGCGCGCGCTCGAGAGTCTCATGCAAGAGGCCATGCGCCAGAAATTGATCGTCGATGCCGTGATTGCCCAGAGCCTGCAACAAAGCCGTGAATTCTGGCAACTGCGCGAATTCATTTCCGAAGCGCAGGCGGCCGAGGGCAGGAACATCAAACACGACATCGCCGTGCCGGTGTCGCGCATCGCCGACTTCATTGAAAGCACCGACGCACGCCTCAAGAGCGCCTTTCCGGGCTGTGTGCTGATCACGTTCGGCCATCTGGGCGACGGCAATCTGCATTACAACGTCGCCGCGCCAGCTGGCGTCGAGCCGCACGCGTTCGATAAAAACAAGGATGCAGTCAACCTGATCGTGCATGACAGCGTTGCTGAACATGGCGGCTCGATCAGCGCCGAGCATGGGCTGGGGCAACTCAAGCGCGAAGAAATCAAGCGTTACAAACCCGCTCAGGAACTGGCGATGATGCGCGCCATCAAGGCGGCCATCGATCCTCTGGGCATCATGAATCCGGGCAAGGTGCTGTGATGAATACATTGCGTGCGCAGGTCAAACCGATCGCGAGGCCCGTTCTGCTGCTGGCGGCCCTGCTCACACTCCCGCCCCTAGCCACGCCGGCCGCGGCCACCACCTACCGTTGCGTAGCGGGCGGCAAGGTCGCGTATGGCGACAGCCCCTGCGTCGCCGATGCGCCGGTCAGCCAGAGCACCGTGCCCGCCGCGCCGGAACCAAGCGCTCAGGAGCGCGCCCTCGCCCTGCGTCGCGCGCAGGCTGAGAAACGCGAACTGGCCGAACTCGAAAAGCGCCGGCGCGCAGAAGAACAGACCGCGTTTCAGCGCCAGTTGTACGCCGACGCTGCCCAGGCGCGGCTGGCGCAACAAAAGATGCTCGAATGCCAGCGGCACCGCGCGATGGCCGCCCATGCAAGGGCACGCCAGAACACCGTGAGCCACGCGCCGGGCGTGCGCGCCGTGCTGATCACGCCACCGGCCAAGGAAGCGCCGTGCGCGTAATGCCTCAGCGTAATGGCTCGGCGTAATGTCTCAGCGTAATGCCTCGGCGTAATGCCTCAGTTGCAATGCCTCAGTCGTAACGACTCGGCATGAGCTTGCGGATCAGGCCCAACTCAGTCTCCGTGGGCGCTGCTTCAAGTTCCACCTGCGGTGCAAGCTCAACCGCCCAGCCACAGGACTTGCGGATTTTCTCGATCTGACCAGACAGGCCAAGCTCGTCGGCATCGAGCACGCGCGTGAGCACCAGCAGGCCGTCGTGTTTTTCGAACAGGCCGCGTTCAGTCACCACCGCCTGCACACGCGTGCCGGCACAGGTGATGAAATCGACCTTGTCCACCAGCTTGCGCGGCGACAGGCGCGTCACCACCAGCACGTCGCAGGTCGAGGCGGCATCGTTCGAGCCACCCGAGCCAGACAGAATCTGGCCCTTGATGAGGGTCGAATTCATATTGCCAAAGCGGTCGACCTGTCCGGCGCCGAGCATGGCCAGCATCTTGCCGGGACGGCCCGCCATATAGGTGCCGTAGATGGTCGGCGCATCGGTGATGTTCATGACGGTGGTCGGGTCCGGCTCGGAGCGGCCTGAGACCGGCTGGAAGCCATAGTAGCCATGGCCCATGACCAGATCGACCTGCACGCCCTGCTCTTCGAGCATCACCCAGGCAGCGGTGGCAGGGACTTCGGACAGACCCGC
>CANJOT010000239.1 GCA_947475815.1 Burkholderiales bacterium
AAGCGGCCGCGTTGCGCGTGGCCACGCTGGTGCGTTTGCCCTGACTGCGCACCAGCACATGCTGTTCGACCAGACCATCGATGGCCTTGCGCATGGTGCCCAGTGAGACGCCGAATTCGCACGCCATGTCCGCTTCGCTGGCCAGCGGCTCGCCGCGCCGCAGTCGGCCATCGACGATCTGCTTGAGCAACTGTTCGCGAATCCAGCGATAGCGCGGCATGCCCTCGGTGAGCGTGGCCCCGGCCAGATTGGGCAGGGTCGAGTCGGCCTTGAAGCGGGTCGGCTTGCGTGCCGTGTTGCGGAGCGCGGCGATTGGGGCCCGGACGGGACGATTCATGACGGTCGGAGCGATTCCAGAAAACCGATCAGGACAAACTCAGGGTCATGCCACCGTCGACATTGATGGTCTGCCCGGTGATGAAGCCGGCCTGGCGCGAGGCGACGAAGGCGACCGTTGCAGCGAACTCCTCGATCGTGCCGAGGCGCTTGAGCGGCAGGGCGGCGGCACGTTGTTCGAGATTATGGAAAGTCGTCAGGCTGGCCGTCCGGATGGTTGCCGGCGCGACCGCGTTGACCGTCACGCCCTGGTGGCCAATTTCGTTGGCAAGGTGTTTGAGCGCGGCCGCAACACCGGCGCGAAACACGGTCGAGATGGCGTGCTTTGGCATGGGCTGTTTAACGGTCGCTGAGGTGATGCCGATGATGCGCCCCCAGCCTTTACCCAGCAGTAGCGGCGTGAGTTCGCCGAGCGCGTTGAGCGCCGCCATCAGTTGCTGGCTACAGCCTTCGTTCCAGCGATCTTCTTCCTCGTCGAGGAAGTCACGCATCGGGCTGGGCGGGCGCGCCGTGTTGAGGATCAGGATGTCGATACCGCCGTCGCCGCGCAGGCGTTCGGCCAGGGCGCGCATGTCGGCGCGCTGTGTCATGTCCGCCGATGCGCAATCGATGCGCACCGGATATTGCGCGGCAATTTGCGCGCGCGCTGTCTCGAGCCGCCCGGCGTCGCGTGCGCCGAGCACCAGGTCGACGCCCTCGGCGGCGAGCGCCTGCGCGACGGCCAGGCCGAGGCCGGAACTGCCGCCAAAGACCAATGCCCGCTTGCCTTGAATGTTGAAATCCATATCGTGCTGTTTCCTTGTTGCGGGCAATCGCCCGGCAGTTGCCCGAAGGCGTGCTCAGATGATGGCGCGTGCCTTGAGGTCCTGGATCTGCGTTTCGCTCAGGCCGAGCAGGCTGCCATAGATCTCGGGGTTGTGGTCGCCGAGCATCGGTGCCTGCTGGTCGTAACCGGCCTTGCAGTCCGAGAACTGGATGGGCACGCCGGCCGTCGCCGTTTCGATGCCTTCGGGTAGCATCGGATGACGCAAGGTGACCACCGCGCCGCGCTGGCGGATGCCCGGGTCGGCGAAGGCCTGGCCCGGCGTGCGCACCGCCGCCGCCGTGACGCCGTGGCTCAGCAGCAATGAGACAACGGCCTCTGTGCTGCGCGAGCTGGTCCAGGTCTCGATGATACCGTTGAGTATCTTGGCATGGATGGCACGGCCACCGCGCATGCGAAAGCGCTCGTCGTTGGCCAGTTCGGGCTGGCCCATGGCGCGGAACATGGCGTGCGTCCAGGCATCCTGCGGCGCTGCGATGGCGACGTAGCTGTCGCTGGTCTTGTAAATGCCGAAAGGCGTCAGGCGGTCCTGGTTATTGCCGGTGCGCGCCGACTCGCCTGCGGCCACGAGAATATCGAAGTGCTCCATGGCGAGCAGCGAGGTCAGACAGTCGACCATGCTGATATCGACCCGCTGGCCGCGGCCGCTGCGGCCGCGATGAATGATGGCTGCCATGATGCCAGACAGGGCGTAGTGCGGCGCCAGAATGTCGGCCAGTGGAAAGCCGACGCGGCAGGGCGGGCCGTCGGCGAAGCCGGTCACTTCCATGACGCCACTCATGGCCTGGACGATGATGTCCATGCCCTTGATCGCCGGCGGTGCATCCTGTCCGAGCGAACTGACCGAGGTATAGATCAGCCCGGGGTTGATGGCGCTCAGGGTGGCGTAATCAATGCTCAGGCGCTCCATCGTACCGATGCTGAAGTTCTCGACCAGCACGTCGGCCTTCTTCACCAGTTCGAGAAACAGGGCACGGCCTTCACTCGCTTTGAGGTCGAGCGTGATGCTCTTCTTGTTGCGATGGCGGTCGAGCATCGACAGCGACACTTCGCCCGGGGCTGGGGCGTTGTAGTTGAGGCCGGGTCCGCCCACATAGGGCGGGTTGTTGCGTGCAATGTCGCTGCCGCCCGGTGCCTCGATCTTGATGACCTCGGCGCCAAGTCCGGCGAGCAGCAGGGTGCAGTACGGACCCGCGAGCGCGACCGTCAGGTCGATGACGCGCAGACCCGCCAGCGGGCCCCGTTGCGCCACGCTGCCGGTCTGTTCATCATGGTTTGCATCATTCCACATCGTCTGTCCTTGTCATGCTCCAGTGTTTCCGGCGGGCGCGTTCATTCCTGCTGGATTTTGGCCTTGGTGATGACCTCGCGGTACTTGTTGACCTCGATCGACAGCATGTTCTTGAACTGTGCCGAACTCAGCACCGGCACCTGCGAGCCTTTCGACTCCATGTCAGTGCGGTAGGTCGGGTCGTTGACCATGGCGCTGATCTCGTCGAACAGTGCCTTCTGGACGTTGGCCGGGACGCCGGCCGGCGCAAACAGGCCATACCAGACGGCAGGATTGAACGGCAGGCCGGCTTCGCCGGTGGTCGGCACGGACGGGAAGGCCGGCAGGCGCTCGGTGCTGCCGATGGCCAGCATGCGCACCTTGCCGGCGCGCACTGCCGCGATTGCCGAGGCGATATCGACGGTCAGCACCTGAATGTCGTTGGCCATCAGTGCCGTCACGGCGGGCGCGCCGCCGGTGTAGGGGATGTGTACCATCTGGAAGCCGGTGTCGAGGGCGAGGCGTTCCGAGTTGATGTGCATGATGCTGCCGTTGCCCGAACTGCCGAAGTTGAGCTTGCCCTGATTTTTCTTGCCGTAGGCGATCAGTTCCGCAACGGTGTTCACCGGCAGGGTGGCGTTGACGAAAATCCCCATGGGCGCGAGCGCCAGCATGGCAATCGGCGTGAAGTCTTTTTCGACATCAAAGCCAGGCTTTTTGTAGACCACCTGTGCGGTGGTGAGCGAGGTGCTCTGCACCATCAAGGTGTAGCCGTCAGGCTTGGCGCGCGCCAGCAGGGTTGCGCCGATCGTGCCGCCGGCACCCGGCTTGTTGTCGACGATGGCCGGCACGCCAAATTTTTCGGACAGGCGCCTGGCGATCACGCGCGCCAGAATGTCGTTGGCGTTGCCCGGTGTCGCCGCGACGATGATGGAAATTTGCCGCTCGGGGTACTTGTCCTGCGCCGACGCCGCGCCGGTCAACAAGCTTGCGAAGGCGCACGTGGCGCTAGCGATCCAGATTCTGATTTTCATGTCGAGTCTCCTTGGTTCAGGTGCACTGCCTGGTGGTATGTCCCGGTGTTACCCCGGGGTATGGATGTGGTCTGACGTCCAGCGGCCTACGGTACTGCAGAAACGGATGCGGGCGCCAGCGGGGGCAGCACGCCGGACGCGACCAGATCTGCCACGGTCGCCGCGTCCAGCCAGCCCGACAGCGCGCCGGCGACGTCGGAGTTGTCCGAGGGCTGCGGTGTGATCGGGTCGTCCGGAACGGTGCGCGAGAAGCGCGGCGCTGGCCGCGGCTGCACGACGCCATTGACTTCGCAGAAGCTGCCGCGCGCTTTGTTATGCGGATGGTGCGGTGCCTCGTCGGGGGTCAGTACGGGCGCGAAGCAGGCGTCGGTGCCTTCGAGCAGGCGGCACCAATGGGCGCGGTCGTGGCGCTTGAAGGTCGCTGCCAGCAGCGCATGCAGGCGGGGCCACGACGCTTCGTCGGACTGCGGCGGCAGTTCGGCAGCATCGATCGGCAGGAGCCTGATCAATTGCTCGTAAAACTTCGGCTCGATCGGCGCAACCGAGACCCACTGGCCATCGGCGCATTGGTAGACTTCGTAAAAGGGCGCGCCCGAATCGAGGATGTTGGTGCCGCGCTCTGGCCGATGGATGCCGGCCGCGTACAGGCCCAGAATCGGCGTCATCAGCGACAGCGTACCGTCGACGATGCTGGCGTCGACCACCTGGCCCTGGCCCGAGTGTTTGGCCTCCAGCAAGGCCGCGACCATGCCGAACGCCAGGTAGAGGGCGCCGCCGGCATAGTCGCCGAGAAAGTTGACGGGCGGTGTTGGGGGCTGGCCCTTGCGGCCGATCATGTGCAGCGCGCCGGTCAGGGCGATGTAGTTCAGGTCGTGTGCGGCGGATTGCGCCAGCGGTCCGGTCTGGCCCCAGCCGGTCGCGCGGCCGTACACCAGACGCGGATTGCGCGCCAGGCAAGCCTCGGGACCGATGCCAAGACGTTCGGTCACACCTGGTCGGAACGGATCGATCAGGCCGTCGGCTTGCTCTACCAGTTGCAGCACCAGTTTGATTGCCTCGGGTTTTTTCAGGTCGACGGCGATAACCTTGCGGCCACGCATCGCCAGGCTGTACTTGAGCGGCCGCGGGAAGCCCAGGCCGGACGGCTCGATGCGGTCAATCTTGAGCACCGTCGCGCCGAGGTCGGCGAGCAGCATGGCGCCGGCCGCGCCCGGGCCGATGCCAGCCAGTTCGACGATCTTGATGTGGGCGAGAGGTCCGATGCGAAATGCTCCTTGGCGCTGCTGCGGTGTTGCGCCGCTGTTGCGACTGACCCGTTAGTAAGACTTCGGCAAGCCGAGCACGCGCTCGGCGATGTAGGTGAGGGCCAGCGCCTGCGATATCGGCGCGAAGCGCCACAGGCGCGTTTCGCGAAAATAACGTTCGACGTGATACTCGAGGGCATAACCGAAGCCGCCGTGCGTTTGCAGGGCACGGTCAGCCGCTTCGAAGGCGGCGTCGCCTGCCAGCCACTTCGCAGTGTTGGCCTCGGCGCCGCAGGGCAGGCCGGCGTCGTACAGCGCCGCTGCCTTGACCGCCATCAGGTGGGCCGCTTCAAGACGCGCGTACGACTCGGCCAGCGGCAGCTGGATCGCCTGATTCTGGCCGATCGGGCGATTGAAGACGATGCGATTTTTTGCGTATTCGGTGGCACGGCGCAGCGCGCAGCGGCCCAGCGCCACCGCCTCAAAGGCGATCAGGATGCGCTCGGCGTTAATGCCATCGAGAATGTAGCGAAAGCCCTTGCCTTCTTCGCCGACCAGATCTGACTCGTGCACCGGCAGCTTGTCAAAGAAAATCTCGCACGACGACACCGAGTTGCGCGCCATCTTCTTGATCGGTTTGATGGTGCAATACTTCGGGTCGAGGTCGACCAGAAACAGCGACATGCCGTCGCTTGGCTTGGTAACCTGATCGCGTGGTGTGGTGCGCGTGAGCAGCAGGCACTTGGACGATTCCTTGGCTTTGCTGATCCAGACCTTCTTGCCGCTAATGAGGTAATGATCGCCCTCGCGCACGGCGGCGGTGGTGATGCGCGTCGTGTCGCTGCCCGCGTCCGGCTCGGTCACACCAAAGCAGACATGCAGGCTGCCATCGACCACCTGGGGCAGGATGCGGCGCTTCATTTCCTCGCTGCCAAACTTGACCACCGGCGTGATGCCAAACAGGCTCAGGTGCACGGCCGTGGCGGCGCCGAGTCCGCCGCCCGAACCCGATACTTC
>CANJOT010000240.1 GCA_947475815.1 Burkholderiales bacterium
AAACTCCCCGTCCGAAAAACCGGCGCGCCGGCAAGGCCGACGCAAAAAGTGCGGGCGGTGCAGCACAGGCGCAAGCCGGTTCCGGTCAGACCTCCGGCGCAGGTGCTGCGCCCGGCATCGACTGGGTCGATGCCATGAAGTCGCTCTGGGGGACGATGCTCAACCCGGCCCAGGTCGAAGCCGGTCTGCATCAGTTCCAGCAGCACTGGTCTGGTCAGATGCCCGGATCGCCGGACCGGATGCCGGACGTGCGCATCGATCCGGCGCGCCTGCTCGCGCTGCAGAATGTCTATCAGCAGGACCTCGGTGGATTGTGGAAACAATTTCTCGGTGGCGACCCGAGCGCCAAACCACACGACAAACGGTTTACCGGCGAGGCCTGGCAAGGCATGCATGCTTACGTCGCCACACACTACGAGCTGAACTCAAAATACCTTACCGCCCTGGCCGAAGAAATCGAGGCCGACCACAAGACCAAGGCCAAGATCCGCTTTGCCGTGCAGCAGATGATCGATGCGCTGGCACCGAGCAACTTCTTTGCGACCAATCCCGCGGCGCAGCAAAAACTCATCGAGTCGCGTGGCGAAAGCCTGCAGGCGGGCCTGAGCAACATGCTGGCCGACCTGCAAAAAGGCCGTATCTCGATGACCGACGAAAGCGCCTTCGAGATCGGCCGCAATCTCGCCACCTCGGTGGGCGCAGTGGTCTATCAGAATGAGTTGTTCCAGCTCATCCAGTACAAGCCGCAGACGGCTCTGGTGCATGAGCGGCCGCTGCTGCTGGTGCCGCCGTGCATCAACAAGTATTACATCCTCGACCTGCAGCCGGAAAATTCCTTCGTGCGCCACGCACTGGCCGAGGGCCATAGCGTCTTTCTGGTGTCCTGGTGCAATCCGATGGCGCCACAGGCGCGCCTGACCTGGGACGATTACATCGAAAACGGCGTCATCGAGGCCTTCGACGTCACCCGTGCCATCAGCGCTCAGGAGCAGATCAATGTGCTCGGCTTTTGCGTTGGCGGCACCATGGTCTCGACGGCGCTGGCGGTGCTGGCCGCGCGTGGCCGGCAGCCGGCCGCCTCGATCACTCTGCTGACCGCTCTGCTCGATTTCAGCGACACGGGCATTCTGGAGGTCTTCATTGACGAAAATCAGGTGCGCCAGCGTGAGCAGACCATCGGTGGCCTGACCATGCAGGGTGGGCCCGGCGGGCCGGTGGGCCTGATGCCGGCGCGCGATCTCGCGACCTCATTTTCCTTCCTGCGTCCCAATGATCTGGTCTGGAATTACGTCGTCAACAATTACCTGATGGGTGAGTCGCCACCACCGTTCGATCTGTTGTACTGGAACGCCGACAGCACCAATCTGCCCGGGCCATTTTTTGTCTGGTATCTGCGCAACGCGTATCTCGAAAACAAACTCCGGCAGCCTGGCCAGGCGATGGTGTGTGGTGCGCCGGTCGATTTCGGCAAGATCACCGCGCCGGCCTTTATTTACGGCTCGCGCGAAGACCACATCGTGCCCTGGCCCTCGGCCTACGCCAGCACCCAGTTGCTCGGCGGACCGACGCGCTTTGTTCTGGGCGCCTCGGGGCACATTGCCGGGGTGATCAACCCGCCGGCCAAGAAAAAACGTTCCTACTGGACCTATGACCCGCTGCGCGGCCGTTTCCCGGTCGACCAGGAGGTCTGGTTCCGTGCGGCGGTGGAGCACCCGGGCAGCTGGTGGCCGGAGTGGTCACGCTGGCTGGCCAGTCATGCCGGCCGGCTCGTGGCTGCGCCCGCCAGGGCCGGCAATGCCGCCTATCCGGTGCTCGAAGCGGCGCCCGGCAGTTATGTGCGGGTGCGCGCATGAGCATCTCTTTGTTCACGTTCTTTTTTCACGACAGGATTTCATCATGACCGATATCGTCATCGTTGCAGCGGCCCGCACCGCGGTCGGCAAGTTCGGCGGTTCGCTGGCCAAGTTTCCCGCGCCCGAACTCGGTGCGCTGGTCATCAAGGCCCTGCTGGAGCGCGCCGGCCTGGCGCCCGAGCAGGTCTCCGAAGTGATCCTTGGCCAGGTGCTGGCGGCGGGTTCGGGCCAGAACCCGGCGCGCCAGGCGGTCATCAAAGCGGGCTTGCCCATCAGCGTGCCGGCCATGACCATCAACGCCGTGTGTGGCAGCGGCCTCAAGGCCGTCATGCTGGCGGCTCAGGCGATCGCCCATGGCGATGCTGACATCGTCATCGCCGGTGGTCAGGAAAACATGAGTGCCGCACCGCACGTGCTGCCCGGTTCGCGTGATGGCTTGCGCATGGGCGACGCCAAACTGGTTGACAGCATGGTCGTGGACGGCCTGTGGGATGTTTACAACAACTACCATATGGGTGTGACGGCCGAAAACGTGGCACGTGAATTTTCGGTCACGCGCGCCGCGCAGGATGCGTTTGCCGTGGCTTCGCAAAACAAGGCCGAGGCGGCGCAGAAGGCCGGCCGGTTTGTGGACGAGATCGTGCCCGTCGCCATTCCCCAGCGCAAGGGCGACCCGGTGATGTTTGCCCAGGACGAGTACATCCGCACTGGCGCCACCATCGACGCCATGAGCGCACTCAAGCCGGCCTTTTCCAAGGACGGCAGCGTGACCGCCGCCAATGCCTCAGGCATCAATGACGGCGCGGCGGCCGTGCTGGTAATGTCGGCCGAGCGTGCCCGCGCCCTGGGTCTCAAGCCCATGGCGACCATCAAGTCCTTCGCCACCACCGCGATTGATCCGAAGATCATGGGCATGGGGCCGGTATCGGCCTCGCGCCGTGCGCTCGAGAAGGCGGGTTGGACCGCCGATCAGCTCGACCTGATGGAAGTCAACGAAGCCTTTGCCGCCCAGGCCTGTGCGGTCAATGGCCAGATGGGCTGGGACACCAGCAAGATCAACGTCAATGGCGGCGCGATCGCCATCGGCCACCCGATCGGTGCGAGCGGTTGCCGCATCCTGGTCACGCTGCTGCACGAGATGGCACGGCGCGACGCGAAAAAGGGTTTGGCTTCGCTGTGCATCGGTGGTGGCATGGGTGTTGCTATGACGGTCGAGCGTTCCTGAACTCATTGACGTTTCATCGGACCGGAACACGATGATCAGGCGTCATCGATCTGGTTTTTATTTTTTGTCTGCGCAGGATGCAGTTGCCGTTTTTTACTTGAGGAGACAAGCATGTCCAAACGCGTCGCGTATGTAACGGGTGGTATGGGTGGAATTGGAACAGCTATTTGTCATCGGTTGTTCAAGGAAGGCCATACCGTCATTGCGGGTTGTGGCCCGAGTCGTGATTACGACCGCTGGCTCTCCGAGCAGCGGGCCCTCGGTTTCAGCTTCCAGGCGTCGGTGGGCAACGTTGCCGACTGGGATTCGACCGTCGCCGCTTTCCAGAAGGCCAAGGCCGAGCATGGTCCGATCGACATCCTGGTCAACAATGCCGGCATCACGATCGACGGGGTGTTCCGCAAGATGTCCAAGGAAGACTGGTATGGCGTCATCGACGCCAACCTCAACTCGCTGTTCAACGTTACCAAACAGGTGATTGACGACATGGTCGAGCGTGGCTTTGGGCGCATCATCAACATCAGTTCGGTAAATGGCCAGAAGGGGCAGTTCGGTCAGGTCAACTACTCCACGGCCAAGGCGGGCATTCATGGCTTCACCATGGCGCTGGCTCAGGAAGTGGCCAGCAAAGGGGTGACCGTCAATACCGTCTCGCCGGGTTATGTCGGCACCGACATGGTTCGCGCCATCCGTCCCGAAGTGCTCGAGAAGATCGTCGGCACGATCCCGGTGCGGCGTCTGGGTAATCCGGAAGAGATTGGCTCGATCATCGCCTGGATTGCCTCCGACGATGGCGGTTATGCGACCGGCTCGGATTTCTCGCTCAATGGTGGCCTGCACATGGGCTGATGGTGGCAATAAGAATGCCGCGGGTTCGTCGGGCACGAGATTCCCAACGAATCCGCGAGCGTGTTAAAGTGGCAGAGAACGATGCTGGCGGTACAACCTTTGAGATGCCATGTCCGATACTTCCCGCCTGATCAAAAAATATCCCAACCGTCGTCTGTATGACACACAGACGAGCACCTACATCACCCTCGTTGATGTCAAGGCGCTGGTGCTGGCTCAGGAAGACTTTCAGGTCATCGATGCCAAGAGCGGCGAAGACCTGACGCGTTCCATCCTGCTGCAGATCATCCTCGACGAAGAAGCCGGCGGTGTGCCGATGTTCACCGCGCAGATGCTCTCCCAGATCATCCGTTTTTACGGCAACGCCATGCAGGGCATGATGGGCCAGTATCTGGAAAAGAACATTCAGGCCTTCATCGACATCCAGTCGAAGATGCAGGAACAGTCCAAGGTGTTTTACGACGGCAAGGGTTTTGGCCCGGAGATGTGGGCGCAGTTCATTCACGGTCAGGCGCCCATGATCCAGACCATGATGGGCAGTTACATCGATCAGAGCAAGAATCTGTTCCTGCAAATGCAGGAAAAAATGCAGACGCAGACACGCAACATGTTTGGCGGCAATTTTCCCGCCACGGGCTTTCCGTTTGCTGCGCCACCGGGCGGGCAGGACCCCGAAAAGAAATAATTTCCGCCGGGTAGCACCGGGCGCGCCGCTCGGGCGAGGTCGCGGGCGCTCAGGTTTCAGGCCGGCGCGGCCCGCTTGTTGTAGTATCCGGGCTGTTATGTCTTTGACCGCCGGCTGTTTTGCCGGCCGCCCGCCGTCCGCCGGCCGGGCCGCCTTCCCGGGAACTCCCTCATGAACACCACCACTACTGCGCCGCGCGTCGGCTTTGTTTCCCTCGGTTGCCCGAAAGCGCTGGTTGACTCCGAGCAAATCCTCACGCAACTGCGCGCCGAGGGCTATGAAACGGCAAAAAACTACGAGGGTGCCGATCTGGTGATCGTCAACACCTGTGGTTTCATCGACGCCGCCGTGCAGGAGTCGCTCGACGCCATCGGCGAGGCGATTGCCGAGAACGGCAAGGTCATCGTCACCGGCTGCCTCGGTGCGCGTACCGATGCGGCCGGGGGCAACATGATCACCAAGGTGCATCCCAAGGTGCTTGCCGTCACGGGCCCGCATGCCCTGCCCGAGGTCATGAGCGCGGTGCATTTTCATCTGCCCAAACCGCACGATCCCTTCACTGATCTGGTGCCAGCGCATGGCGTCAAGCTCACGCCCAAACATTACGCCTACCTGAAGATTTCCGAAGGCTGCAATCACCGCTGCAGTTTTTGCATCATCCCCTCCATGCGTGGCGACCTCGTGTCGCGGCCCATCGGCGAGGTGGTGCGCGAGGCCGGCAATCTGCTCGATGCCGGCGTGCGTGAGCTGCTGGTGATTTCGCAGGACACCAGCGCCTATGGTGTTGACCTCAAATACCGCACCGATTTTGTCGATGGCAAACCGGTGCGCACGCGCATGCTCGAACTGACGCGCGAACTCGGCCGCCTGGCCGAGGCGCACAAGGCCTGGGTGCGCATGCATTATGTCTACCCCTATCCCCACGTCGATCAGATCCTGCCCGACATGGCGCGTTTTGGCGACACCCATCGCGGGGTGGTGCCGTATCTGGACGTGCCCTTCCAGCACGCTCATCCCGATGTGCTCAAGCGCATGAAACGTCCGGCCAGCGGCGAAAAAAACCTCGACCGCATCCGCGCCTGGCGCGACATCTG
>CANJOT010000241.1 GCA_947475815.1 Burkholderiales bacterium
CGACACCAGCCTGTGTTTCCTGACGGTCTGGCTGGCGTTCTACCTGCGCCTGGGCGAGTTTGTCACCCTCGAGGGTCCGCCGCTGCACGCCGCGCTGGTGTCCGTGGTGATTGCCCTGCCGATCTTCACAATTTCGGGATTCTACCGGGCGATATTTCGTTATACCGGCTGGTCAGCCCTGATCACCGTGGCCAAGGCGACCGCCATCTACGGCCTGATCTATGCCACCATCTTTACAGCGATCTTCATTCAGGGCGTGCCGCGCACCGTCGGCCTGATCCAGCCCATGCTGTTGCTGCTGACTGTGGGTGCTTCGCGCGCCGTGGCGCGCTTCTGGCTCGGTGGCTTGTACCAGAGTCAATTGCGTCTGGCAGCCCTGCCCAAGGTGCTCATCTATGGCGCTGGCACTGCAGGCAGACAGCTTGCAGCAGCCATGGCGAACAGCCAGGAAATGCAGGTCATCGGCTTTCTCGATGACGATGGGCGACTGCATGGGCACCTGCTCAACGGCCTGCCGATTCACAATCCGGACGATCTGAGCGGGCTGGTCGAAACAAAAAAAATCACCACGGTGTTGCTGGCCCTGCCCTCGATTAGCCGTGTGCGCCGCAATGAAATCATTGCCAGCATGCTCCACGCCCGCGTGTCGGTGCGTACCCTGCCCAGCGTCACCGAACTCGCGCAGGGCAAGGTCAGCACCGCGGATGTGCGCGAACTCGACATTGACGATCTGCTCGGGCGCGAACGCATCACGCCCAATCACATCCTGCTGGCGCGCAACATCAGCGACAAAGTGGTGGTCGTCAGCGGCGCAGGGGGCTCGATTGGCAGCGAACTGTGCCGCCAGATCGTCAACCTCGGGCCGGCCGTGCTGCTGCTGGTCGAACAAAGCGAATTTGCGCTGTATCAAATTCACCAGGAACTGCAGGCGCGCATCAGCAAGACCACCATCCGCCTCGTGCCGCTGCTGGCCTCGGTACGCGACGAAGAACGCATGCGCGAAATCATGGTCACCTGGAAACCGGACACGGTCTACCACGCCGCCGCATACAAACACGTGCCTCTGGTCGAGCACAATCCGGCCGAGGGCATCAAGAACAACGTGCTGGGCACGCTGATCGCCGCGCGCGCCGCCGCCGAACAGGGCGTTGGCCTGTTTGTACTGGTGAGTACGGACAAGGCAGTGCGGCCGACCAACATCATGGGTGCGAGCAAACGCCTGGCCGAGATGGTGCTGCAGGCCATGGCGGCAGGCGCGCCGGCCACCCGATTCACGATGGTGCGCTTTGGCAATGTGCTCGGTTCATCCGGCTCGGTGGTGCCGAAATTTCGCCAGCAGATTCGTGATGGCGGACCGATCACCCTGACCCATCCAGATATCACGCGCTATTTCATGACCATCCCGGAAGCCGCCGAACTGGTCATTCAGGCCGGCGCCATGGCGCGCGGCGGCGAAGTGTTCGTACTCGACATGGGCTCGCCCGTGAAGATTCTGGATCTGGCGCGGCGCATGATCGAGCTGTCCGGCCTGACGCTGCGTGATGACACCAATCCGGATGGCGACATCGCCATCGCCATCAGCGGACTGCGCCCCGGCGAAAAACTCTACGAAGAATTGCTCATCGGCAATTCACCGAAGGCCACGCCCCATCCGAAAATCATGAAGGCCAACGAAGATTTCCTGGCCTGGCCGGAGCTGGAGAAAAAACTGCAGGCCCTGGAGATCGCGCTCAACATCAATGATGTCAGCGTCATTCGCGGCATGCTCGAACAACTGGTGCAGGGTTATGCGCCGGGAGGCGGGATTGTCGACTGGGTGCACATGGAGCAGGAGACCGAGGCCGATCGCCTCGACATGAATGTAGAGATGGTGCGTACGCACTAAGAAACCATGCCCCTGGCACGGCGCAATGCGAGGCGGCTAGCGGCCCAGTTCGCGCGCGCTGACGCCAGCAATACCCCAGTTTTCCTTAGGCACCTCCTGCAGCAGCACCCGCACGCTCTCGCGCGGCACGCCGAGCGCGTCCACCAGAGCCGTGGTCACTTTTTCGATCGCGGCTTTTTTCTGCTCCATGCTGCGGCCTTCCATCAGATGAATATGGGCGATCGGCATGATGTCTCCTTCCTTTCAGACAAAACGCATCGACACGGAACCGAGATCGTGGATGCGCACCTGCACCCGATCACCCGCCTGCATGGTCACGGCTTCGGTGATGCCGCCGGACAGAATCAGCGAACCGGCCGGGATCTCCTGACCGCGCCGGCCCAGATGATTGGCCAGCATGGCTACCGCTGCGGCGGGATGGCCGAGCACCGCCGCGCCAGCACCCACACCGACGATCTCGCCATTTTTTTCCATCACCACACCGAGCGTGCTCAGATCAAGCCCAGCCACCCGCATCGGCCGCCCGCCAATCGCAAACCGCGATGCGGAGGTGTTGTCGGCAACGACACTTTTCAGGTCAAACTTGAAATCGCGGTAACGGCTGTCGATGACTTCGATGCCCGGAATGACAAAATCGGTGGCCGCCAGCACGCTGCCGATATGACAGCCCGGACCGCGGAGCGCGTGTTTGAGCACAAAACAGATCTCGGCCTCGGCCTTGGGATGGATCAATTGACGGGTATCGACCTCGCCACCTTCGGCCACGATGTAATCGTCGACGAGAAAGCCGAACACAGGGTCGGTCACCCCCATCTGCTTCATCTTGGCGTGTGAGGTCAGGCCACACTTGAGCCCGGCGATGCGCGCGCCGCGCGCGAGCTTGCGGCGCAGCAGTTCGTCCTGAATGGCGTAGGCGTCTTCCCAGTCCATGTCGGGGTGGGTATTGGTGACCTTTTCGGTCTCGCGCTGCTCAAGCTGGCAGGTTTCGAGCAACAGCGCCAGATTCTGGATGGTTTGGGAATCGAGGTTCATCGTGATTGTCGTGATTGCTTTGTGGTCGGGCAAACACGCATTCTAGGCAAGTTACACAATCCGTGCCGCAGTGCCCCACGCCCAATGCCAAATACCCGATGGCAGATGCCGCGTGCAAACCTTCCCGTGCACGCAATCGGACCCTTCAGATCACTTCGGGCGCCTGCTGCCGTAACGCGCGCCGTCTCAGGGCCGCGACATGGCGACGCTTGTCTTCCTCGGTGACCGGTTCAAACACCGGCACCTCCACCGGCTTGCCCTCGTCATCCACCGCGACCATGGTAAAAAAGCAGCTGTTGGCATGGCGCACGATTTTGTTGCGGATGTGTTCGGTCACCACCTTGATGCCAATTTCCATCGACGAGCGCCCGGTAAGATTGACACTGGCCAGAAAGGTCACCAGCTCGCCAACATGAATGGGCTGGCGAAACATGACGCGATCGACCGACAGGGTCACCACATACCGGCCGGCATAACGGCTGGCGCAGGCGTACGCCACCTGATCAAGGAATTTGAGGATCGTGCCGCCGTGAACATTGCCGCTGAAGTTGGCCATGTCGGGGGTCATGAGCACGGTCATGGTCAATTGATGTGCAAGCAGGTCCATGGGCCGGGGAACAGGAGCAAAGTTGAAGAATGGGGTGAATGGCGGGGTGAATAACGGTGTGAATGGGGGGACAGCCGCCAACGCCATCCTAACAAATCAGGCCGCCTTGGTGTCGTCATCCTCGTCATCCTCATCGTCTTCGTCATGGCGCTGGCGCAGCGCCTCGAAACTGACGCGCACACGCAGGCCATGGCCGTCGGCGCCCTCGTGCAGACTGACCTGCGCACCATGCCGGTCTGCAATCGTCCTGACGATGGCCAGACCCAGACCGCTGCCAACCCGGGTGCTGCCTTCCACCCGGTGAAAGCGGGCAAACACCCGTTCACGCTGATCGGCCGGGATACCTGGCCCGTCGTCTTCGACGTCAACACAGGGGACGCCATCCTCCTCGCTCAGACGCACACAGACCTTGCCATGACGGCCGGTATATCGAATGGCGTTGTCCACCAGATTGCCAAACAGAATGCGCAGGCTGTCGGCCTGCCCGGGCACCAGCATGCGCGTGTCACCAGCGAGGCATTGCAGGGTCGTGCCCTCGCTTTCGGCTAGCGGCGCAAAATCCCCCACGACGCTTTGCAGGATGGCGCCGAGCAGAACATCGGTCACGGGCTTCTCCGGCCCGGCGGGTTCTTCGCGCGCCAGTTGCAGCAATTGCTCGACCAGATGCGCCATGCGGTCGACCCGTTCGCGCACCTTGGCGAAAGCAGTTTCGCGCTGTTCATCGGTACGTGCGCGTTCGGTCAGGTGCAGGTGCAATTTCAGGGCGGTCACCGGAGATCGCAACTCGTGCGCCGCATCCGCAATGAACGTGCGCTGCAGGGTGAGAGCCTGATCGAGCCGGAACAGCAAATCATTGAGCGCGGACACCATTGGTCGCACCTCGCCCGGAATTTCATCGAGCGGCAAAGGGTCAAGCGCCTCGGCGGAGCGTCGTTCCATGGCGCGCGCCACTTCCAGCATCGATGAGGCCGAGCGTTTGACCACGTTCCAGATGATCAGGCCGAGCAGCGGAATCACGGCAAGAAAGGGCAGGCTGGTGCGCAAGGCCAGACCGGTCGCCAGGCGCCGGCGCACGTCTTCGGACTGCGCCACCTGGACGTAACGCCCATTCTGCTGTTCGGTATAAACGCGCCAGCGCACATCGTTGAATTCAAAACTGTCGTAGCCGGTGTGGCCATAAAGGGGGATCAGCACCGATGGCCGGATCGGATAAACACGGTGGCCCTCGGCATCGCGAATCTGGATAAAAATATCGTCAGAAGGATCGCCATTGTCCGGCGGCTCGGGCTGGGGCAGGATATTCGACGGCAGGTTCGAGGCGATGTGCACCAGGTGCCGGTCAAACATGGCGTCGGCGACGCTCAGTGAATAGACGAACGCGATCAGGCCCGCCAGCATGCTCGAGGCGAGCATGCCCCCGAGCAGCCACAACAACAGCGTGCGGCGCATCGTGTTCATGCGCGGCTCACGTTGGGGTGTCCGCGGACAGGGAATAACCAAAACCACGCACGTTGCGGATGAACTGGCTGCCCAGCTTGCGGCGCAATTGATGAATGAAGACGTCGATGGTATTGCTTTCGGCCTGGTCATCAATGCCATACAGGCGCTGCTCGAGGCGGGCACGCGACACCACCGCACCAGGATTTTCCATCAGGGCACGCAGCATTTCGAATTGACTCATGGTGAGCTCAAGCGGCTCGCCGGCGAGCGTGACCTTGCGCGAACGCGGGTCGAGCAACACACCCTGATGGCTGAGCAGGCCATCATTGCGGCCACCGCGCCGGCGCGTCAGGGCGCGGATGCGGGCACACAGCTCTTCAAAGTCAAACGGCTTGGGCAGATAGTCGTCCGCGCCTTCGTCCAGACCCTGAACGCGATCGGCGATGCGATCGCGCGCGCTCAGAATCAGCACCTGTGCCGCACCCTCGGCCCGACGATACTCCCGCAAGACATCAAGGCCGGAACGTTTGGGCAGGCCGAGGTCGAGCAAAATAACATCGTAGTGATCCCGTGCCAGTGCCAGCGCCGCTGCCTGACCATCGCGTACCCAGGTCACACGGTAGTCTTCGGCGCGCAAGCCTTCCTCGAGGCTCTCGCCGATCATCACATCATCTTCCACGAGCAGTATTTTCATCGCGCACCGACCTGTTCATTTCAC
>CANJOT010000242.1 GCA_947475815.1 Burkholderiales bacterium
GCCAAGCCCGCGGTCGAGCCGATGCGCGTGATTGAAGTCATCCAGAAAAACAAAAACATGAAGCTCTCCGGCCCCGACAAGCTGCGCATGACCCTGACCACGCCGCAGCAGGCGGCGCGCGTCATGACCATCCGCTCGATGCTGGGCGCGCTGGCGTCCTGAACTGCGCCACGAACTGCGCCATGAACCGCGCCATGAAACCACACCATTTGATACAGGAATAAAACATGAGCACCGACCTGGTATTGCAGGGCAACAGCGCGGGTATCCACAGCGCCCTCACCATCCTCCAGACGGCCTATGGCAAGCTGCCGCACAACACCACCGGCGTTATCACGCGCCTGCACAAGGTCAACGACGACGCCGAGTTCCGCGCCTTTGTCGATGGCGTCTGTCTGACCGAGCAGGTGGATTACGGCTTTATCGACTCCGGCGCGCGGCTGTCCGACTACGGCCTGATCGTGATGGACATGGACTCCACCCTGATTACCATCGAATGTATCGACGAGATTGCCGACATGGTCGGCATCAAGGCGCAGGTCGCGGCCATTACCGAAGCCACCATGCGCGGTGAGATCGCCAATTTTGAAGAAAGCCTGCGCCGCCGCGTTGCGCTACTCGCCGGTCTGGACGAAGGCGCGCTCGACCGCGTGTATCACGAACGCCTGCAGCCCTCGCCCGGCGCTGAAACCATGCTGGCCGCGACCCGCGCCGCCGGCCTCAAAACCCTGCTGGTGTCGGGTGGCTTCACCTTCTTCACCGAAAAGCTCAAGGCGCGCCTGAACCTCGACTACGCCCACGCCAACACTCTTGAGACGGCCCACGGCAAACTCACCGGCAAGGTGCTCGGCAAGATCGTCGACGGCAATGAAAAAGCCCGCCTCGTGCAAACCACCTGTGAACTGCTCAACATTCCCACCAGCAAAGCCATTGTGATGGGCGACGGCGCCAACGACCTCACCATGATGAAACTCGCCGGCATCAGCGTGGCCTACCACGCCAAACCGGTGGTCCGTGCGCAGGCGTCGCATGCCATCAACTTTGGCGGGCTCGATGTGATGCCGGGCTGGTTTTTGCCGGCTTAAATTTGCCGGCTTAATGTTGCGGGCTTAATTTTGCGGGCTTAATTTTTCTGACTTAAGGGACAACGCAGTCAACCACTCAGTCCGGCGTATTGCGCATCCAGTCCGCGGTATTGAGGAAAGACTCCTCCAGCCGCTTGCGCAGCGCCTCCGGCACGTTCACCTGCTCCATCGCGCTCCACATGCAGGCAACCCACTGGTCGCGTTCGACCGATGTAATACGAAACGGCAAATGCCGCGCCCGCAAACGCGGGTGACCAAAGCGCTCCACATAATGATCCGGCCCACCCAGCCAGCCGCATAAAAACCAGAACAGCTTGTTGCGCGCGTCATCGAGCGTGGCGCCGTGGGTGGCGCGCAACTGCTTGAACTGCGGCTCCAGATCCATCAAGTCATAAAAGCGGTCCACCAGCTCGCGCACACGCGCCTCGCCGCCGATGGCGTCAAAGGGTGTGCCCATGCCGGGTTCTGCAATCTCGTCCACCATTCAAGCCTCACGCAGGGTCGTCAAGGGCGACTGATTCAGGACCGGGCGCAAACCCAGCCAGCCGCCAAACAATGCAATCGCCGTACCGCCCGCGATGCCCCATACCCACGGCCAGACCGTAAAGCGATACGGAAAATTGAACGCGTAGGTGGCCAGCGCCCAACCCACCGCCACCGCCCCGGCGGCCGCCAGCACGCCCGCCAGCAAACCCAGCAAACCAAATTCAAACGCCTGCGCCCGCTGCAACTGCGAGCGCGACGCCCCCAGCGCGCGCAGCAGCGCCGACTCGCGCGCACGCTCATCGCGCGACGACAGCAGCGCCGCATACAGCACCAGCAGCCCGGCCACCAGCGTGAAGATAAACAGAAACTCCACTGCCGCGATCACCTGATCAAGAATATCCTGCACCTGACGGATGAGCGCGCCCATGTCAAACACCGTCAGGTTGGGAAAGGTTTGTACCAAACGGTTGGCCACAGCGAGTTTGTCGGGCGCGACGAACAGCGCGGTGATGAAGGTTTGCGGCATCGCCGACAAACTCGACGGCGGGAAGATGACAAAAAAGTTCACCCGCATCGAATCCCACTGCACCGTGCGCAGGCTAGTCACCCGCCCGAGCACTGTGTTGCCGGCAATGTCAAAGCCCAGCGCATCGCCGAGCTTGATGCCCAGCGTAGCGGCAATGCCCGCCTCCACCGAAATTTCGCCCGGGCCCGCGATCCACTTGCCAGCGCTGACGCGGTTGTGATCCGGCATCTGATCCATATAAGACAGATTGAACTCCCGGTCCACCAGCCGGCGCGCGCGTTCATCGACATAATCGGTCGCCACCAGCGCCCGGCCATTGCTGCTGATCAGCCGGCCACGCACCATCGGCGCAAAATCGAACTGCGTAATACCGCCCTGACGCAGCAGCCCGCCCAGCGCCTCGCGCTGATCCGGCTGAATATTGATCACAAAACGATTCGGCGCATCCGCCGGCGCCGCCTTGCGCCAGGCATCGACCAGATCGGTGCGCGTGACCGACAGGATCAACATCGCCATCAAACCAATCGCCAGCGCCACCGTCTGCACGATGGTGGCGGCCGGCCGGCGCTGCATGGCCGCCAGCGCAAAACGCAGCGACGCGCTCATGCTCGAGCCGCTCACCGCACCCGTGCGCAAAGCCGCCAGCCCGCGCAAAGCCAGCCAGGCCACGCCGCCAAACAACACAAACGCCCCCAGAAAGCCGCCCGCCGTCATCGCGCCCACCTTCACATCGCGCGCCGACCACAACAGCAGCACACCAAACGCCAGCAGCGCCGCCACATACCCGGCCGCCGTAAACGGCTTGGGCAGGCCCACATCGCGCCGCAACACCCGCAGCGGCGCCACGCTGCGCAACTGCACCACCGGCGGAATGGCAAAGCCCAGCAGCAGTACAAAACCCGTCAAAAAGCCCTGCAAGGCCGGTAGCAACGACGGCGCCGGCAAACTAGTGGTCACCAGCGACGCCAGCAACTCCACCAGTACATAATGCCCCGCCAGCCCGAGCGTGCAACCCACCACTGCGCCAAGCACGCCGACAATCACAAACTCGCCCAGAAACAGGCCCAGCAGGCCATCCTGCGCCAGCCCCAGGCAACGCATCACCGCGCAGGCATCCAGATGCCGCAGGCTGAAGCGCCGCGCCGCCAGCGCGACAGCCACGGCCGCCAGCATGGCGCTCGCCAATGCCACCAGCGCCAGAAATCGTTCCGCCCGGTCGACCGTATCGCGCACCTGCGGCCGGCCCTCTTCCAGCGTTTCGATGCGCTGGCCGCGCGCCAAACTCCCCTCCAGCCAGTCCTGATACGACGTGATGGCCGCCGGCGCACCCGCCACATACATGCGGTAGGAAATGCGGCTGCCCTCCTGCACCAGCCCGGTGGCCGGCAGTTCATCCTCACGCATCATCACGCGCGGCGACAGATTGACGAACGAAAAGCCGCGATCCGGCTCCGCCACGATCACTTTGGCGATACGGAACGTCATATCCCCCAGATTGATCGCATCGCCCGCTTGCAGGCCCAGATTGGCCAGCAGGTTGTCATCCACCCACACCGTGCCCGCCGCGGGAATGTCGCGCGTGGCCAGCCCCTCGCCGCCGGCCCGCTCCGCCACGCGCAGCACACCACGCAGGGGATAGCCCGCCGACACCGCTTTCAGGGCCGTGAGCTCCGACTTGTCGGTGGCCAGCGCCATACTCGGGAATTGCGACGATCCCGCGGTCGTCAAGCCCCGGCGCAGCGCTTCATCACGCTGCGCCGCGCTCACCGGCTGATTTGAAATCAGCACCAGATCGGCACCTAACATCTGCGCCGCATCACGCTCCAGACCGGCGCGTATCCGATCAACAAAAAAGCCCACGCTCGTCACCGACGCCACCGCGATCACCAGCGACACCACCAGCAGCCGTAACTCGCCCGAGCGCCAGTCACGCAAAGTCATGCGCCACGACAGCCCCAAACCCTGCCACAGAGCGTTCATGATGACGACGGACCCTGACTGCGCCGATCCGACGCCGCGCGCACCGACGGCAGACGCGACGCCAACAGGCACAGGCCCAACACGATCAGAAACGACGGCGCCACCACCACCCGCGCCACCAGCCCCTGCTCCACCGCATACCACGCCGCGCCGCAGAAAATCAGCATCGGCCCGGTCACCACCGACGCCTTGTTGATGCCCTCGCTCACCAGCACGGCGATACCGGCAAACACCAGCGCCAGCCCGCCCACCGAGCGCAAATCGGGAATAAAGCCCAGCGCATGCGTCAGCCAGAGCGCACCAACGACGATCAACACAATCGGCAACGTCATTTTTCTCATGGAGGTTCTCCGGTGAATGGGCTGATTCTACCAAGTCCCAAGCCGCCCGACGCTGCTAGAATGGCTCCATGGAAGCCGCCGCCCTCACCCGCCGCGAACAATACTGGGCCAAGACCCGGCGCCTGACCGGCGTGCTCATGCTGGTGTGGTTCGTCTCCAGCTTCGTGATGGCCTATTACGCCCGCGAGTTGTCCGCCTGGCATTTTTTCGGCTGGCCCTTCTCGTTTTACATGTCCGCGCAGGGCTCGCTGATCATCTACGTGGTGATCATCTATTTCTACGCCCGCCGCATGCGAAGGCTGGACCGCGAATACGCCGAACCCATCCCGCCCCGCTAGGCCGCCGGCAGACCCCGCGTTCGTGTAGAATTCTGACCCACTGGAAGCGTGGCAGAGTGGTCGATTGCACCGGTCTTGAAAACCGGCAACGGGCAACCGTTCGTGAGTTCGAATCTCACCGCTTCCGCCATTTCCCCTATGATGCGAAGTCAATCAACACCCCTACCCCCCAAACAACCCCACTAACGATTTACGCCTGAATCAGGGGATCTGGTTGTTTTCTGAACCGCGGGGGCAACAACCGGTGAAAGCGGTGAAACCGGTGCTTAGCCTTCCGTTGATGCGAGGGGATCGCTGGACAGAACGACATCGAAGCAGGCACGCTACCTTACGGGGGCGGGTAGGACCTTGGCCCTGCCTTGATCGCACGGGATGAATCCGTGGACAAAATTTTTTATTCTGTGGCCTTGGACTGCACACTGCTTGGGCTTTGCGAACCGCCACGTTTTGCGGTTGCACATGGTCAGGCCGACCACCAACTCACCCCGCAGGGAATTCATTTAAGAAGCGAGAGAACTCTGTCTTAAACAACCGAGCCACCTCTCTCATCTTACTTTCACATTGCTGGAGCAGAATGTTCAGAATCATGACAGACCTTTTTTGGCATTGCGTGTGTCTGGGCAACGTCCTTGTCAGATCGCGACGACAGTTTTATTGGGCACTGAAAGTAGTGTTTCCCATAGGGTTGCTGTTGGACGGCGCATCAGTAGCTGTGGCAATGGAGGTTACGGTGGTCGGCAACACCGTGATCCTTTCGGGTCCAGTAATAGGCGACGAACTTGCCAAGGTCAGAGACGCTTTCGCGAAAGCTCCCACTATTGACCTCGCTGTATTGCGCAATTCTTGGGGAGGCGACGCATGGACGGGGTATCGAGTTGGTGAGCTATTTCGCGACAAGGGCATTAC
>CANJOT010000243.1 GCA_947475815.1 Burkholderiales bacterium
GACGCTTTTGTTGACGCCGGCTACCGCGTCATCCTGCTCGACAGTCCGGGCTGGAACAAGAGCGACCCGATCGTCATTCGCGAGGGCTTTCGCGCCGAGGTCAATGCCGCGGCGGTGAAGGGCCTGATGGATGTGCTGGGCATCGAAAAAGCGCATCTGATTGGCAATTCGATGGGTGGTCATAACGCGGTGGCGTTTGCGCTGGCCTATCCGAACCGTATCGGCAAGCTCATCGTCATGGGCGGCGGCATGCCGGGCCTGTCCAATTTCGTGCCCATGCCGACTGAAGGCATCAAGCTGCTTTCCGGTCTGTATCGTAATCCTACTCCCGAGAATCTGAAAAAAATGCTCGACGTGTTTGTTTACGATCCAAGCGCCCTCACACCAGACCTGATCCAGGGCCGCTTTGACAACATGATGAAGAATCGCCACCACCTGGAGAATTTTGTCATCAGTCAGGATGCCAATCCGCGCATGGCGCCGGACTTCAGTGTGCGTCTGGGCGAGATCAAGGTGCCAGCCCTGATTACCTGGGGCCGCGATGACCGCTTCGTGCCAATGGATACCGGCCTGCGTCTGCTCTGGGGCCTGCCCGATGCCGACATGTTTATCTTCAACCGCTGTGGCCATTGGGCGCAGTGGGAGCACGCTGATAAGTTCAACCGTCTGGTGATCAACTTCGTCAAGGGTTGAAAAAACCGACAGTGCGCCTGGCCGGCCTCGCCGGTCAGGGCCTTACAACACGCCCTGCGCCAGCATGGCATCGGCCAGTTTGACGAAGCCGGCGATGTTGGCGCCGTCGACATAACTGACGCTGCCGTCGGCGCGCCGGCCGTATTCAGCGCAGGCGGCGTGGATGTCGCGCATGATCTGCAGCAAGCGCGCATCGACCTGTTCGCGCGGCCATGCCAGACGCTGGGCATTCTGCGACATTTCGAGTCCTGAGGTGGCTACGCCACCAGCATTGCAGGCCTTGCCCGGCGCAAACAGAATGCCAGCCTGGTCGAACAGGCGCGCAGCGTCGCGCGTGGTTGGCATATTGGCCCCTTCGGCGACACAACGCACGCCATTGGCAATCAGGACACGGGCATCGTTTTCATCGAGTTCGTTCTGGGTGGCGCAGGGCAGGGCGACATCGGTGGGTACCTGCCAAGGGCGTATGCCGGGCTCAAAACGCGTGCCCGTCAGTGCCGCGTAGTCGCTCAGCCGGGCGCGCTGCCGGTTCTTGACTTCCTGCAGGGTGGCCAGCTTGTCGGCGCTGAAGCCTTCTTCATCGATCACGGTGCCCCCTGAGTCAGACACCGTGATGACGCGCGCTCCCAGTGACATGGCTTTTTCGACGGCGTACTGGGCGACATTGCCCGATCCCGACACGCTCACACGCAAACCGTCGAAGGACAGGCCGCGTGTGGCCAGCATTTCACTGGCGAAATGGATCAGGCCATAGCCCGTCGCCTCGGTGCGCCCCAGCGATCCGCCAAAGCTCAAACCCTTGCCGGTAAACACGCCATCGGCGCGGTTGGAGAGCTTTTTCATCATGCCGGCCAGGTAGCCGATCTCGCGCGCGCCCACGCCGATGTCGCCGGCGGGCACGTCAGTATCGGCGCCAATGTGATGGAACAGTTCGCTCATGAAGGCCTGACAGAAGCGCATGACGTCGGCGTCGCTGCGGCCCTTCGGATCAAAGTCGGCGCCGCCCTTGCCACCACCCAGCGGCAGGGTGGTGAGGGCATTCTTGAAGGTCTGTTCGAAGGCCAGGAACTTCAGGATGGACAGGTTCACCGAAGGGTGAAAACGCAGGCCACCCTTGTACGGTCCGATCGACATACTGTGCTGCACACGGTAGCCGCGATGGACTTCGACTTCACCACGCTCATTGAGCCAGGCGACACGGAACAGGATGATGCGCTCCGGTTCAACCAGCCGCTCAAGCAGGGCCAGCCGGGTGTATTGCGGCCGGCTTTCGATGAACGGCCACAGGCTCTCGAGAACCTCGGCGACCGCCTGCTGGTATTCGGGCTGGCCAGGATTGCGTGTTTCAAGGGATCGCAGGAAATCCTGCCGGGTGCCGTAGCTCATGATGGGTCTTTTGTCCCGGTTACGCAGTACGTAACCGGGACGGCTTGGCATGGTTCACTGGATCAGTTCGCGCCAGCTGATGCGCCGGCCCGCGGGCTGGGCGACCGATACGGGGGCTTCGCTGGTCAGCTGTCGGGCGTCTGAAGGCGTGGCGATCACCACCACACGGCCATCCGGCAGACGCACGACACTCAGGCCCACAGCCAGCGAGTCCGACAGCTTCGAGCCGGCATAGCTTGCACCGGCAACCTTCGAACCCGTGGCTGCATCAAAGAAATTCAGCCAACTGTAGCCACCAATGTTGCAAGGCGAGTTTTCCGGGATGTTGGATGCGGTCACGAGTGTGCCCAGTTCCAGTCTCATGTCGATGTTGACCCGTTCGCCGGAGATCGGCAGGTCGAGCATCCAGCCCGCTGTGGATGTACATCGGGTTGTGCAGGCGATCGTCCGGTTGGTGCCGCTGGTGGTGTAAGACTGTACTGCCAGGCTCGCGCGCAAGTCGGGAATGGTGGTGCTGGTCAGGGTGTCTTTGATGCCGTAAACCGACTGTACCTGGGTGTTTTGCACGTCGGTTGCACCGATATAACGTCCGGTCGCGACGTAGACATAAATGCTGGTCGGACTGCCGACGTCGGCCAGTTGCGGCTTGGTGGTGATCGATTGCGGGTTGCCCAAAGCGTCCTTGGCGGTGGCAATCAGCGTGGCGCTCTGGGTGCCGTTTACCTCGAAGCGCCAGATGTTGCCCAGCAGGTCAACACCGTAAAGGCGCTCGGTGGTGTTGTTGGTGAAGGTGTTGATGACGTAATTGTTGATCTTGCCCAGGCCCGACGGTGTGGTCGAACTGCCCGTGGCGGTGCTGATCTTGTAGATGATCGCGCCGGTCATGGCATTGAGCACATACAGATAACCGATGCCGTCACCAGTGATGGCGGGGCTGTTGACGTTGTTGTAGCCCGAGGTCACAAAGACGACCCAGCGGCCATCGGCAAGTTTGCTGATGACCGGATTGCCAAAAGAGTAGCCAAGGTGGCAGTCCGAGGTCGTCGATGTCGGGTAGCAGCTTGTGCCACGCTTGAATTCCCACAGACCCTTGGGGTTGGCCGGATCCGTGACGTCCAGTGCGTAATAACCCTGGCCACCCTTGTTGAGCCCGCCCACCAGTATCGTTTTCCAGGCGGCTGCCGTCGAGTCGTAGACGTCGCTCACGGTTGGCGTGCCATCCACAAAATATCGGTGATTGGTGGCGTAGCTCGTGTCTGCCAGCTTGTAAAGATTGGGTAGTGCCATGGTCGGGATGAACGCCCAGCGCTCCTGACCACCGAGGGTGTCGGTCGTGCTGGTGCCGGCATAAAAAGCGTGCAGCATGCCGTCGTTGCCGGCGGCGTAGACCATCGGTGTGCGGCTGGCATTGCTGCTCTGGAAGGTCGAATAGCCACTGTCGCTATAGCTGCCGAAGGGTGCTTTGACATAGACTGGCTGGGCATTGACGATGTCACCCAGCACATGGCTGCGGCCGCGGTAGTAGTCGTCGGTGTTGCGCACATAATTTTCAAAACCACGCTGACCACGCAGGTAGTTCACGAGGTTGGCACCAGCGGCCAGTGAACGCTGGTTGATCGTGCCGCTGGAGCCATCGGTCATGGTCGAGTATTGGTCGAGCAGGACCACTTCGGTCGAATCGAAGTAGGCCTGTTCGGTCGAATTGAGTCCGGTCGTGCCGCTGCCGGTCGGGGCGAGCGAACTGTTGCACAGGAAGGTGTTCCAGGAAAAATCGGTCAGGTTGTTGGTTGCGCCGCTGCGAAACAGCTTGATGGTGCGGTTGTCGCACTGGTCGCCGGCCATCAGGTCCAGCTTGGCCTGGGCCGACCACACGGCGGTCGTGCCGATGGCGCCTGTGCTCAGGTTGATTTCTCTGGCCTGCAGATCGCCGCTCCACTCGATGGTGGTGTAGCTTGCCGTATAGGCAAAGTTGTCACGCGTCACCGGTTCCAGGTTACTGGTGGCCGCCGCCGACGCGGCGCCGACCCGTGCATTGACGCCGTTGAGGGCTTCGGTCAGGCTCGAGACCACGGCATCCGGGTTTGATGCGCTGAAGAACTGGCCCCGTCCATTGACCGCGGCATGCCAGAGGTCGTCCAGTGCGGTCGGGTCATCGGCCACTGCCGTAGGCCAGTTGAGGGCGCCCGATCTCAGGCGCGCGAAATCACCGGTTGTGGCGGTCAGGTAGTCTGCACGGTAGGCCAGCGTGCCGGAAATGCCGAGGCCCATGGTGAAGGTGGTCATGTGTTGCCAGCTCGCCTTGTCAGACTCGGCGCTGCTGCCTGCTGCCGGCACGTTGTCGAGAGAAACATCGAGCCCGAGCGAGCCGATCGAGGGCGACGTGCGCAGGTCGGTAATGTAGTAATACTGGGCCACGTCAGCGAGTGAATCGCTGCTGCCGCCCGAGCTGGCCACGTCGGTGCTGGTGGTGGTTCTCGGATTCGGGCTTTGCAGGGCGCGCGGACTGTTGGTGCAGTTGACCACCGTGCTGGAACTGGAACTGGTGCTGGTCGACGAGCCGCCGGCCGAGTCGGTCATGACGACGGTGGTGTCAACGTTGGCGATGATCTTGCGTCGGCTGCCGCTGCAGCCCGAAGTCGAGTAGGTTTCGGTGGTGACGGTGGTGGTGACGGTGGTGGTGGTGACCGAGCCGTCAAAAATCGGACGGGGTGAATTGGCGTCGAGCGCGCCATCCTGATTGCCGATGGCAGATGATCCATCGAGCTGCACACCGTCATTGCTGTTCCAGTAACCGTCGGTGGTCAGCATGGTGAAATTCTGCTGGCAGGAATACTGCACCGGGTCACCGCTCATGCCGCTGTTGATACCATCGGTCTTGCCAGCATAATGCCGGCCTGCGCGCGACAGCGCTTCCCGCAGCGGCGTGCCCGATCCGGCGCTCTGGGCGTACAGCATGTTGTACCACGCCAGCCGCTGGGTGGCGCCAAAATCCGCAATCGCCAGATATTTGCTGCTCGATACCGGGCTGCCCGGATTGATGGTGATGAAGCCCACCCGGAAGTCCGAGGTGACGCCGGCAAAGGCGCGCGCGGTGGCGCCTTTCATCATCAATAGCCGCGTGCGGTAGTAAGCCCACCAGTTGGCGAAGTTGACGCGCTCATCGGTGCTGCCCACTCCGGACGTGGCGGTGACGCGCACCTTGGTGAAGTTGGTCGAGCTGTGCGGAAACGAGCTGCTGGCCGATTGCTGGCATTGTGTCGAGGTCGGCGTGCCGGAGCCGGTGAACGTGTAGTAATACGCTGCCTGTGACGTATCGCTGCTTCCGCCGGTGTTGCCGGTGGTGCTGCTGTAGGCCACGAACGTGCTGCTCAGGTTGGTGCTCGAGGTGGAGGAACCGTAGCCATTGTTCAAGGCGGCCGTGAACGATTGTGCCGGCAGGTTGGTGCCATCCCCCCTGGGCGGCGGGGTGTAGGTGGTATTGGGGTTGTAGTACATCGAATTGCACAGATAGTTCCGATAACCGACATAACTGACCCAGCCACTCAGTGAGTCTGGCATATGGCCCCACGC
>CANJOT010000244.1 GCA_947475815.1 Burkholderiales bacterium
CGCGCCAGCAACTGCCCGTGGGTGCCGCGCTCCAGAATGCGGCCCTGGTCGAGCACGACGATCTGGTCGGCATCCACCACCGTTGACAAACGGTGGGCAATCACCAGCGCCGTGTGATTGCGGGCAATGGCGCGCAACTCCGCCTGAATGGCCTGCTCGGCTTTGGAATCGAGCGCCGAGGTGGCTTCATCAAACACCAGTATGGCCGGCCGCTTGAGCAGCGTGCGGGCAATCGCCACGCGCTGTTTTTCGCCGCCGGACAGTTTCAGGCCACGCTCGCCCACGGTGGTGTCATAACCATCGGGCAGGGACACGATGAAATCGTGGATATAGGCGGCACGCGCCGCGTCCTCGATCTGCTCGCGCGTCGCGCCCGGCTTGCCGTAAGCGATGTTGTAACCGATGCTGTCGTTGAACAACACCGTGTCCTGCGGCACGATGCCTATCGATGCGCGCAGCGAGGCCTGGGTGATCTGGCGGATGTCCTGACCGTCAATGGATATCTGGCTGTCCGACCGGCCGGCATTGATGTCATAAAAGCGGAACAGCAGGCGCACCAGCGTCGACTTGCCAGAACCGCTGTGGCCGACCACGGCGACCGTCTTGCCCGGCGCGATTTCAAAATCGACATCGTGCAGGATGTCGCGATTGCTCTCGTAGGAAAAATCGACGTGGCGAAAACTGACCCGCGCGCCGCGCACCGGGTCGGTCAGCACCAACGCCTTGGCGTCGGGCGCGTCGGCAACTTCGCGATGGGTTTCCAGCAAACTGAACATGCGGTCCATGTCGGCCAGACTCTGTTTGATCTCGCGGTAGATCACGCCCAGAAAATTGAGCGGAATGTACAACTGGATCATGAAGGCGTTGACCAGCACCAGATCACCCAGCGTCATGGTGCCGGCAATCACGCCGGCGGTGGCGCGCCAGATCATCAGGCTGACCGCCACCGCGATGATGGCCGACTGGCCGGTATTCAACAGCGACAGCGAGGTTTGGGACTTGACCGCTGCATACTCCCAGCGCTGCAGACTTTCATCATAACGACGCGCTTCGAATTCCTCGTTGTTGAAGTACTTGACGGTTTCATAATTGAGCAGCGAATCAACCGCGCGCACATTGGCCTTGGAGTCGAGGTCGTTCATGCTGCGCCGGAAGTGCGTGCGCCATTCAGTGACCAGAATGGTGAAGCCGATGTAGGTCGTCAGCGCCGAGCCGGCAATCACCGAAAACCAGATGTCGTAATGAAACAGCAGGTAGCCGATCACCAGCCCGACCTCCACCAGCGTCGGCAGGATGCTGTAGAGCGTATAGCTCACCAGACTGGAAATGCCGCGCGTGCCGCGCTCGATGTCGCGCGTCACGCCGCCAGTCTGGCGCTCCAGATGAAAACGCAGCGACAGGGCATGCAGGTGGCGAAATACCTTCAGGGCGACATTGCGCACCGCGCGCTGGGTCACCTTGGCAAACACCATCTCGCGCAATTCGGTGAACAGTGTGGTCGACAGGCGCAGCAGACCATACGCCACCAGCAGACCGAGCGGCAGCACGGCCAGTTGCATCTGGCTGGCAGACTGTCCGGCCAGCGGCGTGAGGTGATCAATGATCTGCTTGAGCACCAGCGGCACGCCAACGTTGCCGAACTTGGCTGCCAGCAGGCAGGCCAGCGCCAGCGCCACGCGTCCCTTGTATTCCAGCAGGTAAGGGATCAGGGTGCGCAGCGCGCCCCAGTCCGAGCGTGAATACTGCTGGGGCGAAGGTGGCTGGGAACTGGCGGAGTGTCGGCTCATGGGGAGGGGGTCAGCGGACCGCGCCAGCCGGGGAGGCTGACGTCGACCAGTATTACAAAACTACCGTAGATTACAGGAACAGGTCCGTCGCCAGTTGCGTGCTGCCCGGTACCACTGAGTAGCGATCAAGATTGGTGACGCCGGCAGCGGTCAGCACTTCGTCATCCATATAGAAATTGCCAGTGGTGCCCGACGGGCTGGTCAGCACATGCCAGGCTGCGTCCGACATGATTTCGGGCTTGCGGCAGTGTTCGTCACGCACGCCCGGGATCATCTCGAGCGCCGCCGTCTTGATGACGGTGCGCGGCCAGAGCGCATTGACACCAATACCGAAGGGCTTGAACTCCTCGGCATGGCCGAGCACACACATGCTCATGCCGTATTTGGCCATGGTGTAAGCCACATGCGGGCCGAACCACTTCGGATCCAGATTGAGCGGCGAGGCCAGTGTCAGCACATGCGGGTTGCGGCCGCGCGCGGCCGATTCCTTCAGGTAGGGCAACATCGCCTGCGTGCACAGATAAGTGCCGCGCACGTTGACCGAAAACATCAGGTCGAACCGTTTCATGGGCGTTGTTTCGGTATTGGTCAGGCTGATGGCGCTGGCATTGTTAACCAGAATATCGATGCCGCCAAACCGCTCAGCCGCGGCGCGCGCCGCCTTGTGGACCTGCTCTTCGTCGCGGATATCGACCTGCAGCGGCAGCGCCTGACCACCCGCGGCCTCAATCGCGGCCGCCGCGCTATAGATCGTGCCCGGCAACTTCGGATGGGCCTCCGCGGTCTTGGCGGCGATGATGATATTGGCGCCGTCGGCGGCGGCACGCAGCGCAATGGCCAGGCCAATGCCGCGCGAACCGCCGCTGATGAATATGGTTTTTTCTTTCAGGCTCAAGGGATTGCTCCGGATGATTATTCGGTCGGTTCAGCTGAACTGGCTGAAATCGGGCTTGCGTTTTTCGAGGAAGGCCGTGAACGCTTCCTTGGCCTCGGGGCCTTGCAGGCGGTGTCCGAATTCTACCGCTTCCTCTTCGATGCGCAGACGCACCGCCGCCGTGTCCGCGCCTTTCATGAGTCGCTTGGTGACACGCAAGGATGCGGCCGGCAGACTGACCAGACGGGCCAGTTGCGCCTCGATCAGACCAGCCAGTTCGGCCGCCGGCACGACCCGGGTCAGCAGACCCAGTTCATTCGCGGCACGCGCATCAAAGACCTCGCCGAGTAACAGTTTTTCGGCGGCACGCTGATATCCCGCCAGGCGCGGCAGCAACAGGCTGGACGCCGCTTCGGGCACCAGCCCGAGGGGCGTGAACGGCAGGGCAAAACGGGCGTTGTCGGCAGCGTAAACGAGGTCACAATGCAGCAGCAGGGTGGTGCCGATACCGATCGCCACGCCCGATACCGAGGCCACCAGTGGCTTGCTCAGTTGACTGATGCCAAACAGGAAACGAAACACCGGCGCGTCCAGCCCGAGCGGCGGATGTTTGAGAAAGTCCTCCAGATCATTGCCCGCGGTAAATGCCTCGGCGGAGCCAGTGATCAGCACGGCACGCACCGCCACGTCGGCCTCGGCGGACGCCAGCGCATCGGCCAGAGCCGAATACATCACGGACGTGATGGCGTTCTTTTTTTCCGGCCGGTTAAACCGGATGCGCATCACGTGATCACGCACTTCGCTTTCAATTTCCATACACCACTCCCCGTCCTGCCAGGCTTACATACGTTCAAAATTACATACGCTCAAAAATACCCGCTGCACCCATGCCGGCACCGACACACATCGTCACCATGCCGTACTTCAGGTTACGCCGGCGCAACGCATGCACCACCGTGGCCGAGCGAATCGCCCCCGTCGCGCCGAGCGGATGGCCGCGCGCAATCGCGCCGCCGAGCGGGTTGACCTTGGCGGGATCGAGACCCAGATCCTGCATCACCGCCAGCGCCTGCGCAGCAAAGGCTTCGTTGAGTTCGATCCAGTCCATCTGATCCAGCGTCAGGCCGGCTTTTTTCAGTGCTGCCGGAATCGCCACGCGCGGACCGATACCCATGATCTCGGGCGACACGCCACACACCGCGAACGACACAAAACGCGCCAGCGGCGTGAGCTTGAACTGCTTGAGGATCTTTTCGCTCACGACGATCAGCGCACCCGCGCCGTCGGACATCTGCGAACTGTTGCCCGCCGTGACGCTGCCCTTGGCGGCAAAGGCCGGCCGCAGGCGCGCCAGACCCTCGAGCGTGGTGTCGGAACGGATGCCCTCGTCCACACTGATGCTGCGTGTGCGCACGTCCAGCTGACCGGTGAGCAGATCGGGAAATTTCTCGACCACCTCAACGCTCGTGGTTTCATCAGCGTACTCACCGGTATCACGGCCAACCGTGGCGCGCCGATGTGACTCGACGGCGAAGGCATCCTGGGCGGCGCGCGACACCTTCCATTGCGTCGCCACCCGCTCGGCCGTCAGCCCCATGCCAAAAGCAATGCCGACGTTGTCGTCGCGAAACACTGCCGGATTGTAGGCGGGCCAGTGCCCTCCCATCGGAATCAGGCTCATCGATTCGGCACCGCCGGCGATCATGACATCGGCCTCGCCAACGCGGATGCGGTCAGCCGCCATGGCCAGCGCGTTCAGTCCCGAGGCGCAATACCGGTTGACGGTGATGCCGCCCACGGTGTTGGGCAGGCCGGCGAGCAGCACGGCGCCGCGCGCCATGTTCATGCCCTGTTCCGCTTCCGGGAACGAGCAGCCGATGATGGCATCTTCGACCACGGCCGGGTCCAGCGTGGGCACCTGCGCCATGGCGGCGCGCAGCACCGTGACGAGCAGATCGTCCGGTCGTGTGTTGCGGTAAAAACCACGGGGCGCCTTGCCGATGGGCGTGCGCGTCGCGGCAACGATGTAGGCATCCTGTACTTGTCGGTTCATGATTCGATCCTTGGTTTGTCGATCACGGCGCCAGCGCTCAATTACGCACCGGCTTGCCGGTTTGCATCATGCCCATGATGCGTTCCTGGGTTTTGGGATGTGCCAGCAATTCCATGAAGGCAGCACGCTCGAGATCAAGCAGCCACTGCTCATTGACCTGCGCGCCCACTTCGACATCACCACCACACATGACGCTGGCAATCGCCTTGCCGATGCGGTAGTCGTGCGCCGAAATGAAGCCACCCTCACGCATGTTGAGCAACTGTGCCTCGATGGTGGCCGCGCCCTGCCTGCCCGCTACGGCGAATCCGGGCACCTTGAGCGGCGGCCGGAAGCCAGCCTCGTGCATGGCGCGCACCTGGCCGATGGCCACGCCGAGCAGTTCATGGATGTTGAAGACGATGGTGTCATCGCCCTGCAGATAGCCCATGCTGCGCGCCTCCTGCGCCGACTTCGACACATTGGCCATGGCCACATTGGTAAAGTATTTCTTCAGATGATCGAGCAGATAGGTCGAGGGCGCAGTCGATTGTTCCTCGGCCGCGCGGCGCGCGCCGTAGGTCAGCCCGCCGCCGCCCGGGATCAGGCCAACGCCCACTTCCACCAGTCCCATGTAACTTTCAATGTGGGCCACGCGCCGGCTGCACGCCAGGGCCAGCTCACAGCCACCGCCCAGAGCCATACCCGCCACCGCGGCCACCGTGGGCACGCTGGCATAACGCAGCGCCATCATGGCGTCCTGCAATTTCTTCTCCTCCGGACCGATGGCCGCCACGCCGCCAGACATGAACAGCGGCATCATGGCCTGCAGATCTGCGCCCGCCGAGAACAGGTCGTCCGGGCTCCAGATCACCAGACCGCTGAAGTTCTGCTCGGCCTCACGCAAGGCACGATGCAGTCCGGCAATCACACCCGGACCGATGGCATGCAC
>CANJOT010000245.1 GCA_947475815.1 Burkholderiales bacterium
GACATGGGCGAACAGAAGGCCTACCAGTTCTTTGACAAGCTGGCCGATCAGAAGCCGCTGGTGTTCGGCCCCGGTGGTGCGCGGGTTTCACAGGGCGTCGGCACGGGCGAATTTCCGATCGGTATCGGCTTTGTGGGCCACGTCTACAGTGTCGGTCGCGAACCAGGCTACAACATGGCGTTCGCCCAGACCAATCCGGTTTATGCGCTCGGCGGCCCGGGCTTTGCCGTCGTCAAGTCGGCGCCCCATCCGAATGCGGCACGACTGGCCGTCGACTACATGTTGTCGAACCCGTCGCAGGAAACCATCGGCCAGATGGGCTATCGTTCCAATGATCCGCGGGTCAAGGGCATCAAGGCACTGTCGGACGCCAAAGTAGCGGTTGCCCCGGTGCTCACTGGTCCGGCAGCCGACAAGCTGATGGCCAAACTCAAACAGCTGTTCGGGGGGTGATGAGGCCAGATCCATGATCCGACTTGAAAACCTAAAGAAGACTTTTCGATCAAAGGACCGCACCGTCCATGTGATCAATGGCATCAACCAGGAAATCCCGCACGAGTCCTTCTTTACCCTGCTGGGCCCAAGCGGTTGCGGCAAGACCACAACGCTGCGGGTGATTGCCGGCCTGGAGCGCCACGACAGCGGTAGCGTCTGGATCGACGACCAGCAGATCTCGTGTCCGGAGCGCGGCATCTTCACGCCGACGAGCGAACGCGACATCGGCATGGTGTTCCAGTCCTACGCGATCTGGCCGCACATGGATGTGTTCCACAACGTTGCGTATCCCCTGACGACACGCCGCCGGCGTCTGGACGCGCAGGAAATTCGCAAACGCGTGACCGAAGCGGTCGAACTGGTCGGCCTGGGCTCGCTGATGTATTCGCCCTCCACCGCCCTGAGCGGCGGCCAGCAGCAGCGGGTGGCGCTGGCGCGTGCGCTGGTGGCGCATCCGCGCGTGCTGCTGCTCGACGAGCCGCTGAGTAATCTGGACGCGCTGTTGCGTGAGCGCATGCGTTCCGAACTGATGGAGTTGCAGCGCAAGGTTCGGGTGACGTCGATCTACGTCACCCACGACCGCGCCGAGGCCTTGTCGATGTCGAGCCACGTTGCCGTCATGAACAACGGCCAGATCGAGATGACCGGCACGCCCAAAGAGGTTTACCAAAGTCCGCGGACCGTGTTTGTGGCGCAGTTTCTCGGCCACTGCAACTTCATCGATGGTGTGGTGCGCGAGCGCGTCAGCCCGGCAGCAGGCATTGCCGAGACACCGTTCGGGAACATCGCGGTGCGCATGGAAAACATGCCAGCGCAAGGGTCAAAAATCAAGCTGCTGGTGCGGCCGGAGGATCTGGTCGCTGGAGACACGCGCACGACCGATAGCCGGCTCATCATTCCCGCGCACGTCACGACCAGCATGTATTTTGGCGAACACCGCGAATCCGATGCCGTGGCCGGCGATCACCACTTCCGGTTTCGCACGCACGGCACCGATCTGACCGGCAGCGAGGACATTACCCTGACCCTGAGCCAGCGCGACTGCTGGGCCTTTCCCGCGGAACACTGGGATGACGCAGCAGCGGACCTGCCATGAGGACCACCGAGCAGTCGCTCACCATCGGCTGGCTGACGCCGCGCCGCCTGCTGCTGGTTGCCATCGTCATCGTCGGCGCGGCCGTGCTGGTGCCGTGCGCGATGCTGATCTTCGAAAGCCTGACCTCGCTCAACAAGGGTGCGCGGCAGGTGACGATGCAGCATTACGCCGACGTCCTGTCTCAATACCGGACCTACGAATTGCTCGGCCGCACGGCCCTGTTCAGCATCGCCATGACCCTGGTCGCCGGCAGCTGTGGCTTCCTGTTCGCGTGGCTCGCGGTGCGCACCAACACACCCGGCGGCCGCTTCATGCCGATTGCCGTGCTGATTCCCTACCTGATTCCGCCGACGCTGGGCGCGGTCTGCTGGATCCTGCTGCTATCGCCGCGCAACGGCATTATTAACGAAGCGATCGCGCCCCTCGTCGGCAGCGGCTTTTTCAATATCTATTCCTTCACCGGCATGGTGTTCGTTGAAGCGCTGTACACCTTTCCGCTGGCATTCATCTTCTTTTACGCGGCGCTGTCGTCGGTCGATCCGGTTCTCGAGGAAGCCTCGGCGGCGGCGGGTGCCGGCGTGTTCCAGACCTTCTGCAAGATCACCCTGCCGCGCATGTTGCCGACCGTCATTTCGGTGGCGACCATCCTGTTCATCATCGGTCTCGAAAGTTTCGACGTCGCCTGGTTTCTGGGTTTTCCGGCCAAGATCTACATCCTCAGCATCGAGGTCTTCCTGCTGACGCGCTACAACTATCCCTCGGATATTGGCGGCGCGGCGGTGTATGGCGTGATCGCACTGATCGCCGCGCTGCTGCTGGTGCAACTCTACCGCAGGGTAACCGCCAACGACCGGCGCTTCGTCGCCATCACCGGCAAAGCCTACCGCCTCGGAACGCTCGACATCGGCCGTTTCCGCTGGGTCGCCAGCGGCGCCTTTTACCTCTTGATCGCGTTCATTGGTGTGCTGCCGCTGCTGCTGCTGTTTGCGATCTCGCTCGACACCGTGACCTGGCCCTTTTCCGTCGGCAACCCGCCATCGCTGGGCAACTATCAATGGATCCTGAGCGATTCCGAATCGCGGCGCGCGCTCATCAACACCGCCATCGTGACACTGGGTGGCGCGACCATCGCCGTCATCGTCGGTTTCGTCATCTCCTATGTCTGCACACGCACCGACGTCAGAGGTCGCGGACTGCTCGATTACATCGCCTTTCTGCCGTTTGCTTTCCCCGGATCGGTACTGGCGATCGGCGTGATCTCGACCTTCATCAACACGCCGATCTACAACACCGTTTGGATCATGGTGCTGGCCTTCAGCATCAAGTTCATGCCCTACAGTATGCGCAACATCAACAACAGCATCATGCAGGTGCATCGTGAACTCGAAGAGGCATCGTACGTCGCCGGCGGCACGATGCTCGAAACGATCTGGAAGGTGATGCTACCGCTGGTCATTCCGGGGCTGGTGGCCGCCTGGTCACTGCTGTTTATCGTGTTTGTGCGCCAGTTCAGCCTGCCGGTCATGCTGTCCTCGCCCGGATCGCAGGTCACCACCATCATGCTGTTTCAGGAATGGGATGCCGGCAAGATGGGCCATGTCGCGGCCTACGGCGTCCTGATGGTGCTGGTGAGCTTTCCTTTTATTGTTGCCGCGCGCATCATGTCGCGACGCAAGGGTCTGCTGTGAATACCGCCGCTGGCACAAGAATCTGAGAGGACCGATCGTGCCGGACAAGGACGCGGGCATTGCCTTCGATACGGTCATCGACCTGATGCAGGAACGTGCCCGCAGCACGCCAGACGCATTGGCCCTGAGCGTGGCCGAGCGCAGCATCAGCTGCGCCGAGCTGGCCGCCATGGCCGAGCGCTGCGCGGCTGGCCTGGCAGAACTGGGGGTCGGCAAGGGCGACCGGGTTGCGACGATGCTGTTCAACTGCATCGAGCAAGTGGTGGTCTGGTTTGGCGCCGCCCGGATTGGCGCCATCTGGGTGCCGCTAAATGTCGGGCTGATGGGCGAGGACCTGCTCTTCACCATCAACGATGCGGCCCCCAAAGTGCTCGTGAGCGATGCCGACTGCGCGCCGAAGTTTGTCGCCATTGAACACCTGGTGCGTGCGCCGCTGAAGCATTTCACCACCGCTGAGCAGACCAAGGCGGGGGCGGCGCCAGCAACCGGCAGCGCACCGTTTGCCGAACTGCTCAGTGACCGCCCGACCGCACCGCCTGTTCTGGCGCGCGGCGAGCCGGCAGTCATCATTTACACGGGCGGCACGACCGGCATGCCCAAGGGCGTGGTGCTGCCGCACTTCGCCTGGATTGCCGCAGCGCAACGGTATATCGAAGCCTTTGAGATCGGCCCCGACGATTGCCATTTTTCCGTTCTGCCGATGTTCCACGTGTCCGGCTCGATGATCGGTTTCCTCGGCCCCTATCTGGCCGGCATACCGACCCACTTCGACCGCTGGTTCAGCGTCTCGACCTTCTGGCAGCGCGTGCGCCAGACGGGCGCCACCATCATCGATCCGATCGGCACGATGGTGACCTTGCTGTGCCAGCGCGAACCCGATGAGGCGGACCGCGCGCATCGCGTGCGCAGTTTCCTTGCCGTGCTGGCTCAGGTTCCCAAGCAGGTCGCCGAAGAGTTTCCGGTGCGCTTTGGCATTCAGGGCGTCAATGTCTATTCCCTGTCCGAATCGGGCGGCACGCTGATCGTTCACAGCAAGGCCGGTGCGCCCAATCCGCTCTCCAACGGCAGGGGCTGGGACTGGTGCGAGATCCGTATTGCAGACGAGGCCGACAGAGCCATGGCGCCACACGAAACCGGCGAGATTCTGCTGCGCCCGAAGCAGCCCTATACCTTCATGCTGGGCTACTACAACAATCCCGAACGCACCATCGAGACCTTTCGCAACCTCTGGCTGCATACCGGCGACCTTGGCTACCTGGATGACGCAGGCGAACTGTTCTTTACCGGCAGGCAGGCGCACTGGCTGCGCTGCCGGGGCGAGAACGTCTCGGCCTACGAAGTCGAAAACCTCATCAGCCGCTACCCGGGCGTGCAGGAGGTCATCGTCGTCGGCGTGCCGGCGGCGCTCGGTGACGAAGACGTCAAGGCGTTCATCATTGCGCAGCCCGGCATCGAACTCGATCCGGCTGCCATCGTCTTCTGGTGCAAGGAGCGCATGGCTGCCTTCAAATTGCCGCGCTACATTGTGTTTGCCAGCGACTTCCCGCGCTCGACCACCAAACGCGAGGTCGAACGTCACAAGCTCAAGGCGCAGAGCGATGCCATCGTGTGGGATGCCGAGGTGGCGCTGGGCGGACGGGGCTACCGCAACTCTGCCGCCAGGACCCGCGCGCCGGCCTGATGATGGGCCAGTGCAGTGGGACTCCCACTGCGCCTGAGGATGTCGCCAGCGACATCCCTGAGGTCAATACTCGGGATTACTGCGTCACGCCACTCAGGCTCCGCAACACCCCACACCACAGCGCATTTCCGTCGCTCAATCAATAGGGCTACGCTGCCGGGATCGTCGGCAGCGTCTGAATCGCGACACACAATTGTCGCGATATTGATGTCGCGATATTTGTTGCGCGACACATATTTTGTCGCGATACTATGATTTCGCGACAAAGCAGAGGCCAAAATGCCAGAAGTCACCCACGAGCAGGAGTTAGACCGAATCGTCGAACTGATTGCCGTCCATCCTCAAGGCATGGACATCGGTGGCCTGCTGGCTGCCTTGGGCGGCAACATCCAGCGCCGTACGCTGCAGCGCCGGCTGGCTGTGCTCTCCGGACAGGGGCGTATCTGGCAGCGCGGTTTGGCGCGCGCCGTGCGGTATCTGGCCCACGGGGGCGTTGAACGCCGCTTTCGTGTGCGGCAGGAGCCCGCCACGACAGATGGCATGGCCGAACCCTATGTGCCGCTTTCGCCCGAGGGTGAGGAAATCAAAGCCTACGTGCGCCAGCCCCGGCACCTGCGCCAGCCCGTCGGCTACAACCTGGCCTTTCTCGAGCAGTACCACC
>CANJOT010000246.1 GCA_947475815.1 Burkholderiales bacterium
GATCATGTGCAGTTCCATCACCCCTTTTATGAGCGTCTGACGACGGTCTATCTGGGCGATTACGTCACGCTCGATCAGGGCACCGGCGTGGTCCATTCGGCACCGGCCTACGGCATTGAGGACTTTATCTCCTGCAAGACCAACGGCATGACCGATGACGACATCCTCAACCCGGTGACAGCCGACGGCAGCTATGCCAGCACGCTGCCCCTGTTTGGCGGCCAGAACATCTGGAAGGCCTGCCAGCCCATCGTCGACACGCTGCGCGAACATGGCGCGCTGTTCAACGTGGTCAAGTTCAATCACAGCTACATGCATTGCTGGCGGCACAAGACGCCGGTGATCTACCGCGCCACCTCGCAATGGTTTGCCGGCATGGACCGCACGCCCAACGATGGCGCCACGACGCTGCGCAAGAGCGCGCTGGCGGCGATTGAAGCCACGCGCTTTTTTCCTGGCTGGGGCAAGGCGCGCCTGCACGGCATGATTGCCAACCGGCCCGACTGGACCCTGTCGCGCCAGCGCCAGTGGGGCGTGCCGATGGCGTTTTTTGTGCACAAGGAAACGGGCGAGCTGCATCCGCGCACGCCGGAACTGATCGAACAGGTGGCGCAGCGCGTCGAACGTGGCGGCATCGAGGCCTGGCAGGCGCTTGATCCGAAAGAACTGCTCGGCGACGAAGCCGACCTCTACATCAAGAACCGCGACACGCTCGACGTCTGGTTTGATTCCGGCACGACCCACGAAACCGTGCTGCGCGGCTCGCACGCGGCCGAATCGAAATTCCCGGCCGACCTGTATCTGGAAGGGTCGGACCAGCATCGCGGCTGGTTCCATTCGTCACTGCTGACCTCGTGCATGCTCAATGGCCGCGCGCCCTACGACGCCCTGCTCACGCACGGTTTTGTGGTCGATGGCCAGGGCCGAAAAATGTCGAAGTCGATGGGCAATGTGATCGCGCCGCAGAAGGTGTCCGATTCGCTCGGCGCGGAAATATTGCGTCTGTGGGTCGGCAGCACCGATTATTCGGGTGAGCTGTCGATCTCCGATGAAATCCTCAAGCGCGTGGTCGAAGGCTACCGGCGCATCCGCAATACGCTGCGTTTTCTGCTGGCCAACACGGCCGACTTTGATCCGCAGCAACATGCCCTGCCCGCCGACCAGTGGCTCGAAATCGACCGTCACGCCGTGGCGCGCATGGCCGAACTGCAGGCCGAAATTCTCGAGCACTACGAGGTCTACGAATTCCACCCGGTAGTGTCCAAGCTGCAGACCTACTGCTCGGAAGACCTGGGCGGCTTCTACCTCGACATTCTCAAAGACCGGCTCTACACGAGCGGCGCCAACAGCCGCGCGCGGCGCGCGGCGCAAAACGCGCTCTGGCATGTCACCCAGTCGCTGTTGCGTCTGATGGCGCCGATTCTGTCGTTCACCGCCGAGGAAGCCTGGGCGGTGTTTGCCCCGGCCGAACAGCAGCAAAGCGGCACCATTTTTACCGGCACCTATCACAACCTGCCCTTTATCCCCGACAGCGCCAGCCTGCTGACGCGCTGGTCGGCGTTACGTACGGTACGCGCGGTGGTCACACGTCAGCTGGAAGATCTGCGCGTCACCGGTGCGATTGGCTCCTCATTGCAGGCCGAGGTGGAAATCCGCGCCGCCGGCTCACAATACACGCTGCTCTCCAGTCTTGGCGACGACCTGCGTTTTGTGCTGATCACTTCGGCCACGCGCGTTGTCAAGGTTGACAGCAGCGACGACGAAGCTATCGTCGTGTCGGCGTCGGGCCAGCAGAAGTGCGAGCGCTGCTGGCACTGGCGTGCCGATGTTGGCGCCAACGCCAGCCATCCCGGCATCTGCGGACGTTGCGTGAGCAATCTGCATGGCGACGGCGAGCAGCGCGACCATGCGTGAACCCGTGCGCAAGGGCAGCATAGCCCGCAAGTCAGGCGGGCCAGGCCTCTGGCTGGCGCTGGCGGTGCTAATCATCGTCGCCGACCAGTTGACCAAATATCTGATCATGGCCAGCCTGAAGCTGGGCCAGCGTTTGCCGGTGACCGGATTTTTCGACCTGACGCTAGCCACCAATCCGGGCGCGGCCTTCAGTTTTCTGGCCGGCGCGGGGGGCTGGCAACGCTGGTTCTTCACCGGCCTGGGCGTGTGCGCGGCGCTGTTCATCATCTATCTGCTGGTGCGCCACGCTGGCCAGCGCCTGTTTTCGCTGGCGCTCGCCCTGATCCTCGGCGGCGCGCTCGGCAATGTGATTGACCGGGTGGTGCATGGCCAGGTGATCGACTTCCTGCTGCTTTACTGGCGTGACTGGTACTGGCCGGCCTTCAATGTGGCCGACAGCTGCATTGTCGGTGGCGCCGCATTTCTGGTGCTCGACGAGCTGTTGCGCGTGCGCCGCACACGCGCCTGAGCAGCCCGGACCTTGAACAAACTGAACGCAACGCGGTTAACATCGCAATTCATCGCAACCAGGGGCGAAAAAGATCATGCAAGAGCTTGCAGGTAAACACATCGTTCTGGGCCTCTCCGGCGGCATCGCCTGTTACAAATCGGCCGAACTGACGCGCCGGCTGCAGGACGCCGGTGCCAGCGTGCAGGTGGTCATGAGCGAGGCGGCGACGCATTTCATCACGCCGGTGACCATGCAGGCCCTGTCGGGCAAGCCGGTCTACACCAGCCAGTGGGATGCGCGCATGGACAACAACATGGCGCACATCGACCTGACACGCGGCGCGGCGGCCATCCTGATCGCCCCCGCCAGTGCCGATCTGATTGCCAAACTGGCGCACGGGCAGTGCGACGACCTGCTCACTACGCTGTGTCTGGCGCGCGACTGCGCGCTGGTCGTGGCACCGGCCATGAACCGCCAGATGTGGGCCCATCCGGCGACACAGCGCAATATTGCGCAGTTGCGCGCCGATGGCATTCATGTGTTGGGACCGGCGGCAGGCGACCAGGCCTGCGGCGAAGTGGGTCTGGGACGCATGCTCGAGCCCCATGACCTGGTCGAATCGATGATTGATTTTTTCCAGCCCAAGCCGCTGCGCGGCCAGCAGGTGCTGGTGACGGCCGGGCCGACTTTTGAAGCCATCGACCCGGTGCGCGGCATCACCAATCTGTCTTCGGGCAAAATGGGTTACGCCATCGCCCGCGCGGCACGCGAAGCCGGCGCTGAAGTCATTCTGGTGTCCGGGCCCACGGCCCTGGCCGCGCCCATGGGCGTGACACGCATCGACGTGCGCAGCGCGCGTGACATGCAGGCTGCCGTCATGGCACAGGTGCCCACGGCGCAGATCTTCATCGCGGTGGCGGCGGTGGCCGACTGGCGTATCGCCAATCCCAGCACCAGCAAACTCAAGAAGGAAGGTGGCGGCGGGGCGCCGGCACTCGAGTTTGTCCAGAACCCGGACATTCTCGCCACGGTTGCCGCGTTGCCCAACCGGCCTTACTGCGTGGGTTTTGCCGCTGAGACCGACAACCTCGATGCCAACGCGCAAAGCAAACGCCAACGCAAGAACGTTCCCCTGCTGGTGGGCAACATTGCCCAGGACGCGCTGGGCGCCGACGACAACGCGCTGATCCTCTACGATGACGCCGGCGTAACCACGCTCGAGCGTGCCGACAAACAGACCCTGGCGCGTCAGCTGATCGCCGCCATCGTCGTGCGCCTGCAAGGCGCGGGACAATGACATGATGAACGATCAAGGTCCACCGAACGGCGATTTCGCGGCTTACATCGAAGCCCTCACCCGCAAGGGGCCCTTGAATGTAAATGTCATGCACGAAACGCGCGTTGAAACCGCGGCCAACGGCCAGCCCCTGCCCACGCCGCTGGTGGCCAGCGACGCCCTGCCGTCCGAGTTGATCGAAATCCTGCGCCGCGAACTGGGCCCGCTGCTGTCGATGGCGGCGCTGGCCGTGATGCTGCTGGCCGGTGCGGCTGTTGTTTCCGGCTCGATCGGTGCAATGCTGCGCCTGTTTGCCATCGCCGTGCTGCTGTTTCTGGCCAAACGCTTCGTCGCCCGCAGGAAGCCCTTGCTGGGTGCCCTGCGCAGTCTGCTCGAACTGGTGCGCAAGCGCGGACAGTTCTGAATTCCAGATATCCGATGTACGTCCATTGAAGGTGGTTTAAATGCGGAGAATGATTGAAGCGCGCGTCGTCCATCCCCTGCTCGGCGACGCCGTGCAAGTGCCGACCTATGCCACCGACGGTTCAGCCGCGCTTGATCTGCGCGCCTGCATCAGCGAGCCGGTCACCCTGGCCCCGGGTGCCCGCCTGCTGGTGAAAACCGGTCTGGCGATCAACATGATGGACCCCGGACTGGTGGCCATCGTGGCCTCACGCTCGGGCCTGTCGTTCAAGCACGGCGTGCGCGTGGCCCAGGGCATCGGCGTCATCGATGCCGACTACCACGGCGAGATCGGCGTCATCCTTGCCAATGACAGCACCGAAGCGTATGAAATCGCGCCCGGCGAGCGCATCGCCCAGTTGATGTTCCAGCCGGTTGTTCAGGTGGCGTTGCGCCTGGTCGACGAATTTTCCACCACCACCGAACGCAGCGCCGGTGGTTTTGGACACAGCGGCAAACTCTAGGCCGTTGAGGCCGGCCTGGCCGCTGGGGCATTTTCGGCAAGATAGGCGTGCAGCGCGCTGCTCAACTCCAGGGCACAGTCGTTGAGCAGCGGCATGACCTGGTCGATGCCCGGCAGATTGCCGTCGCGCGCATAGTCGCCGAGGGACTCAATCATGGCAACGAGCGGTACGGCCGAGATGATCGAAGCCGCGCCCTTGAGGCGATGCGCACACCGCCCCACGCTGGCAACGTCGCGTGCCGAACAGGCCTGATTGAGTTCGGCCAGCGAGGTCGGCAGATCCTGTAAAAACAGATCAATCAGACGCGCCAGCGAGGCCTGCTTGCCACTGACGCGCTTGAGTGCCCTGACCGCGTCGAAGGCGGCGCCGCTGCCGGCGGGCGCGAGCGTTTCATCGACGCTGTGCATCAGGTCGGCGCGACGCTCGAGATGGGCAAACAGGATTTCCGGCTCGATCGGCTTGGAGATGTAATCGTCCATGCCGGCAGCGATGCACAACTCGCGATCATGTTTGAGGGCATTCGCGGTCACGGCGATGATGTGCACATGTTTGCCGCTCGCCTGCTCAAGCCGGCGGATCTCGCGCGCCGTCTGGTAACCATCCATTTCGGGCATCTGGCCGTCAAGCAGGATGACATCCACCTCGCGCGACTTCATGATTTCGAGTACCTCAAGACCATTGAAGGCCGCACACACTTCATGGCCTTCGGCGCGCAGCATCTCGCACAACACAAACTGATTGATCGGATGATCATCGGCCACCAGCACGCGCAGCGATTCCATTTTGCCGCGCGCTGCCGGCAATGTCAGCGATGCCGGTCGCGCCACGGGCGTACCCAGCGCCGAGGTGATGGCATCAAACAGCTCCGACTGCCGGATCGGCTTGCGCAGATACATGGTCACGCCCAGCGCATGACAGCGGTCGATCTCTCCGTTGATGTCCCGCGACGACAACATCAGGATGCCGGTCTGACAATAATGACTCTGCGTGAGCATCAAGGGCACCA
>CANJOT010000247.1 GCA_947475815.1 Burkholderiales bacterium
GCTCAGGGCGATGCGCAGATCAGGTCGGGCGCTCAGCAGGCAGGCGAGTATGGCCAGCACCGTGGTCGTTTTACCTGTGCCCGGACCACCGCTGATGATGCTCAGCGGCCGCAGCAGGGCGAGCGCGGCGGCGACCTTTTGATCGTCGACGTCACTGCTGCCCGGCTGCGTGTTGTTGGCGGCGAAATAATGCGCCAGCGCGGCCGCCGCCGCTGGTTCGTCGGGCAAGGTGTCTGCCGCCAGCGCGAACCGGCGTACGGCCAGCGCAAGGCGGCGCTCATAGTCGTGGTAGCGGTACAGATAGAGACGATTCGCGGCGTCAAGCACCAGCGGCAGGGGCGGTGCCTGCCCGGTTTCGTCGCTGCGGCCAACCAGTCCCGTGGCCAGCAAGTCCTCGCGCAGACGCGCCGGTGAGCCATCCAGGGTATTCAGACGCAGGCAGGCGTGGCCTTCCTCGGTGGCCAGAATGAGCGCGCGTACGGTGCTGGCCAGGATCTGAACCAGTGTTGTATTTACGCCACGCTCGCGTGCCAGTGCAGCCAGATAAAACGCAAGGCCAGCGCCGAGCGCCGAAGTGCCCGGGGTCAGGGTGTCGAAGGGTTTCACCGTATAGCTCCGGTCTCGAACAGCAGGTCGAGCTGTTCGATCAGGGCACGTGCCGGTCGGGCCCGGTAGATGCCGGCGCTGCTGCCATCCGTCTGCTGCCAGCCGCTCACCACGCCGCGCACGAACACATAAAACACACCGCCCACGTCGCGTTCATAATCGTAGTCGCTCAGACGCAGGCGCAGATAGCGGTGCAGGGCCAGCGTGTACAGGATGTATTGCAGGCCGTATCCGGCATCAAGTACCGCCTGACGCAGGGCGGGCGCCTGATAGTCCTCCAGACGTGTGCCGAGATGGTTTGATTTCCAGTCGGCAATCCAGTAGCGGCCATCGAGGCGGAAGATGCAGTCGATGGCGCCGCGCAGGTAGCCGTTGAGCATGGCCGGACTGGACAACTCCAGCGGCTCACCGGCTGCACGGAGAAGCGCTGCCAGCGTGCCGGGCTGCACCTTGTGCGCGGGCAGGGTGAAGTCGAGTTCGTTGAGTCGCTCGTGGGGCTTGACCTGTGCCAGTTGCAGCCCCTGGCCGGTCAGATCGGCGGTGCTGACCTGCAGCAGTGCGCCGCGCAGCATGTCACGCAGAACGGGCGCCGAGGCGTCTGCGTCCAGATCAGCGACCCGCAGCGGATGGCGCTGCAAGGCGCGCTCAATGGCGGCATCCCAGCTTTGTGGCCGGGAAAAATCGGCGTGTTCAAAGACGGCGTGTAGCAGAGTGCCGGGTTCGGCACCACGCGGAAAAGCCATCATGCCGCGGTCGGCTTGTGGTCTGGCCTCGTCCACCGGCAGGACTTGGTCGTGGTCATGATCGGCCGCGCGCCCGTCGCCTGCGCCGCCCTCATCGACGTGAGCGGCCTGATGGGGCTGCCAGGTATTGCGGTTCAGACTGGTGAAACTGGCCTGGGTCCAGCCGGGCAGGATGGCGCGTCGCGCCGTACGCGCGACCAGCCCGGCGCGTTCGTCGCTGCTTGCAGCGAGCGTCTCGCTGGAACCGGGTGGCAGGGCCTGATGCAGGATGCTTGCAGGCAACTGGCGCGCGAACCCGCTCCATGCCGCCTCGATGTCGGCCGCTTCGGCAGGTTGGTCCAGCCAGGCTTGCGCCGGTGTGCCGCCGCCGGCGACCAGCCAGTTCAGGGCACTCGCCCGGCTGGCGCGACCCTTGTCCTTGCCGTAGTTGCACAGCCCTGCGACGAGGTAGATGCGGTAGACCGCACGCGTCAGGGCAACGTAGAGGTTGCGCACCGTCTCGGCGAAGTTCTCCAGCGTTTCGTGCGCCTCCGCTGTCGTGTTGTCGCGCGCGTAACGCGTCACGGCATTGCCGTCGTCATCGTGATAGCTGGCACGCAGCGCTTCCTCGCTCGGCCGGTTGCTGCCCAGCCACAGGAACGGGCAGAAGGTCACCGCGAACTCCAGACCCTTGGAGGCGTGCAGGGTAGTGATCTGCACCAGATGTTCGTCCGACTCGAGGCGCAGTTGCATGGTTTCGCTGGCCTGTTTTTCATTGCGCATCTGCTGGATCCAGCGGGCCAGGCCGTCACTGCCGGCCTGCTGGTCGGACTCGAGGTGCAGCAATTCGCCCAGGTGCAGGAAATTGGTGACCTGACGGTCCCCATCGGGCAGGGGCAGCAGGCGTTGCAGCAGGCGGCCATCGGCCTGCACCTGGCGCCACATCGCCGCGAAGCCGCGCTGCTGCCAGAGTTGGCGGTACTGGGCGAAGGCCGCGAGGCGCTCGGCGCGCCGGCTTTCATCATTGTTTTCTGCGTCGATCTGCGTGGCGTCCAAGCCAAACAGAGACGAAGACAGGGCCGCGTTCAGGGCGCGCTCGTTGCCCGGTTCGGACAGTGCCAGCAGGAACAGTTCGAACTGCCGCGCCTGGGTCGACTGGAACACATTGTCCTGAGTGCGTTCGACGCTGGCGATGCCGCGGCGCTGCAGGGCCTGCTTGATCTGCTGGCCCTGTGCGTGGGAGCGCACGATCACGGCGATGTCGCCAGCTGCCAGCGGCCGCGCGCCGATGGTCACGTGCCCGGCGCGCGCGGCGTTCAGCAGGCGCACGATTTCGCTGGTCGTGGCCGCGATGACCTGCTGGTCGGCCTGACCCTTGGGGAGCAAGTCGCTCGGCAGCGACCACAACACCAGCGCGCTATCGGTGCCGCCGGCGAGATCCGCGTCCACCAGAGGGGGCCGCTGACGGTTGCCTGCCATGACCGGCTGGTAATGCAGATCGTCAAGCACGAACGATCGGGCATGACAGCCAAACAGGGCGTTTTGCGCGGCGATCAGCGGCGCTACCGAGCGTTGGTTGGTGCTCAGGCTGTAGCGCTGCGCGGCCTGCCGGGCGGCCTTCAGGTAGGTGAACAGATCGGCGCCACGAAAGCGATAGATGGCCTGCTTGGGGTCGCCGACCAGAAACAGCGGTCCGGCGGCGTCGGCAGGGGCGTCGGCGGGTTGGTAAATGCGCGAGAAAATCTCAAACTGCAGGGGGTCGGTGTCCTGGAATTCATCGATCAGGGCCACCGGGTAGCGTGCGCGCAGTGCGCTCGCCAGCCAGGTGAGGCTGGGGTGGATCAGAGCATCGCGCAGATTGCCAAGCATGTCGTTGAACGAGATGACGCGCTGGCGGCGCTTTTGCGCATGCAGGCTGGCCGGTCCCTGCCTGAGCAGTTCGGTAATCAGCACCAGTTCGAGGTCGTCGAGTTCGGCATCAGCCGCGGGGCTGGCATCGAGCAGTTGCTGCAGCAGCTCAAAGAAGGGATGCACCGGCGTGATCTTGCCGCCGTTGGTTCGTTCGCGCAGATGTGCGGCGCGCAGGGCGCGGGTCTTGTCGTCGGCATCGATGGCCAGCGCGTAGGGCTGGCCCAGCAAGGCATCAACTGCCTGTCCGCCCGCTTCGATGCTCAGCGGCTTGTAGCTGGTCGCATTCAGGTTGCCCGGCGCGCCGTCACGCAGCACGTCCATGATGCGCTCGCGGTCGGTGCGCCAGAGCGCCGCAGCGGCAGCAAAGATCGCGCAGTAATGGTCAAAACCACCGGCCGGTCCGGGCGTGGCAAACTCGAGGCGGTCGAGCGGCCGTCCGAGGCGCTGGCTCAGCAGGGCGGTCAGCCGGTCGGGGGTGAGGCGGTGGCGCAGGCGCGCGCTGCGCTGGTCGTCGTACCTGGCGCCAACCACATGGCTGCGGTAGAAATCAGTGGCGACCTGACGCACCAGTGCGCCGTCTCCCTGCAGCACTTCGAAGGCGAACGGCAGTCCGGCAGCGAAGGGCGCTTCGCTGAGCGCGCGCTGACAAAAGCCGTGAATGGTGTAGATCGCAGCCTCATCGAACTGGTGCAGGGCTTCGTCAATGCAGCGCTGCAGTTCGTCGCGATCAATGTGTTGCGGGCCATCGGCCTCGAGGCGGGCCAGGTAGGCGGCAATGAAGCTGTCGCTCGTCGCCGTGCCGACCCGCAGGGCGCGTTGCAGGTCGGCCAGACGCGCGCGAATGCGCTCCTTCAATTCGGCGGTTGCCGCCGTCGTAAAGGTGACCACCAGCAGGTCGCGCACCTTGCGCCGGCCTTCGATGAGCAGCCGCAGATAGAGCGCGCAGATGGTCCATGTTTTGCCCGTGCCCGCCGACGCCTCAATCAGGCAGACGCCATGGAGGGGCCAGTCAAGCAGATCAGCGGAAGCCGTCATGCACGCCTTTCTGCCAGTGGCTGCGCAAGGGCCCGAACACGCCCCGCGCCAGTTCCTCGAACCTGGCGTTGAGCGCGTCCTGCGGCTGTTCGCCGAATACCAGCTGGTAGGCGGCATGCTCGCTTTCGCCGTGGCCGCGGTCGTTGCTGGCAATCCACTCGCCGAAGGCTGCATTGATGCCTTTGGCTTCGAAGGCCGCCGATGTTTTCGGGAAGAAATGCAGCGGACGCTGCAAGCCATCCCAATACAGCTCAAGCAAATCCTGCAGCAGCGCGGGCGCATTGGGCGGTGCAATGAAATGAAATTCGCCATCGTCACCCAGCCACTGCGTGCAGGCCGCCACGCCGGTGGGGCGCACACAACACAACACCAGATGATGGACCCAGGCTTCGAGTTCGACGGCTTTGGTGATCTTGCCAAAGCGGCTCAGCAGCTGGCCGGCATCGTACAGGCCAGAGAGTTCACCAGAGAGCGCGAAGGGGCCGCATGCCAGCTCGAAACCCTGACGTCTTGCTGGTGTTGCCGGTGCAATGGCTTTTAAACGCTGGCTGAACAGGTGCGCGGCCTGCAGATGCGGTTCGACGTCCAGTGCGCCGCCGATGCCGTCGGGTACGGCGTTGTCCAGTTGTGCAGCCTGACGCACCTGGCCGTCGGACAAACCGTTGTTGACCATGTCGAGGATGCGCTCACGCAGCCGCCAGCTGTCTTTGCGGTCGAGCGCGAAGGGTTCATCGTCGGCCAGTTCTTCGTCTTCCGACCACAGGCCGATGTGCAGCCTTTGTTTGAGCAGGGCGGCCACGGGCTGACGCAGGAAACGCACGAGGTCGGCCGGCGTGAGACTGCGCCAGCCTGGATCCGGTGGCGGCAGCGCCTGGCTGAAAAATGCGCCGGCCTGCGTCGCGCGTGGCTGGGCGATCGCATGGCACAAGGCCCCGTTGTAGCTGAAGATCCGCTGCGCTGAAGGCGGTCCCGGCAGAAAGTAGCGCGGCGAATAGGCCTGAATCGGATGATGGGTCAGCAGTCGCGCGCGCGCCGCGAGGAGTTGTTCGGGCGCACAGTCCGGTGTCGTGCCGGCACGCACCAGCACATCGATCAGCTCGGACACCACGACTGAGGGCGGCACGCTGCTGTTGTCGCGGATGTGCTGGCCGGTATAGGACAGGTGCAGGCCGTCGCGCGCGTTCATGAGCAGGTCGAGAAAAACGTTGCGGTCATCGCGCCGGCGCTGGCGGTCGCCCTTGCGCGGGAAGGCAGCCAGCAGGTCGAATTCGTCGGTCGGCGTATCGGCCGGAAATTTGTTGTGGTCCAGACCGAGCACACAAATGTGGCGA
>CANJOT010000248.1 GCA_947475815.1 Burkholderiales bacterium
CGCTGGCTGAACAGGTGCGCGTCCTGCAGATGCGGTTCGACGTCCAGCGCGCCGCCGATGCCGTCAGGCACGGTGTTGTCCAGTTGTGCAGCCTGACGCACCTGTTGGTCGGACAAACCGTTGTTGACCATGTCGAGGATGCGCTCACGCAGCCGCCAGCTGTCTTTACGGTCGAGCGCGAAGGGTTCATCGTCGGCTAGTTCTTCGTCTTCCGACCACAGGCCGATGTGCAGCCTTTGTTTAAGCAGGGCGGCCACGGGCTGACGCAGGAAACGGACGAGGTCGGCCGGTGTGAGACTGCGCCAGCCTGGATCCGGTGGCGGCAGCGCCTGGCTGAAAAATGCGCCGGCCTGCATCGCGCGTGGCTGGGCGATGGCATGGCACAAGGCCCCGTTGTAGCTGAAGATCCGCTGCGCTGACGACGGTCCCGGCAGGAAATAGCGCGGCGAATAGGCCTGGATCGGATGATGGGTCAGCAGTCGCGCGCGCGCCGCGAGGAGTTGTTCGGGCGCACAGTCCGGCGTCGTGCCGGCACGCACCAGCACATCGATCAGCTCGGACACCACGACTGAGGGCGGCACGCTGCTGTTGTCGCGGATGTGCTGGCCGGTATAGGACAGGTGCAGGCCGTCGCGCGCGTTCATCAGCAGGTCGAGAAAAACGTTGCGGTCATCGCGCCGGCGCTGGCGGTCGCCCTTGCGCGGGAAGGCAGCCAGCAGGTCGAATTCGTCGGTCGGCGTATCGGCCGGAAATTTGTTGTGGTCCAGACCGAGCACACAAATGTGGCGATACGGCAACTGCCGCAGCGGACTCATACCCGTGAAGGTCAGCACGCCGCCGGGGGTGCCCCCGGGGGCCTGTTCTTCGACCTGCTGGCCAAGCGCATGGCGCAACACTTCGATGGGCAAGCTCATGTCGGCTGCGCCCCCGGCGGCGCTTTGACGCGACCATCCGGCGATGGCAGCACGCAGGCGCAGCAACTCGGCAACATCGGCCGGGCCAGGCTCGAAAAAATCATCAAGGATCTGATTCAGACAGCTTGCCCAGGCTTCGGTCGTGCGCGCCTGCTGCAACGCATCGGCCAGAGCTTCGAGTCGGGAAACGAACAGCCAGAAGGCTCCGAGCTGGCCGGCGCGTTGACCTTCAATGTCCGTGTAGGGCAGCAGCCCGGCAAAGACTTCTCCTTCGGGCAGCGGCAGGGCGTAGCCAAAAAACAGCTGGCGAAAACCGTGATCGAGGGTATGCCGGGGCGAGGCCGGCAGACCGAGCGTGGCGCGGTGAGCGGCGTTGCGGCCCCAGCGCATGCCGGCTTCGCGCATCCAGCGGTGCACCAGATCGAGGCTGTCGCCTTCCAGACCAAAGCGGCGCGCGATGCTGGACTGCTGCAGCAGGTCATGCACCAGACTCGCCTCAAAGCGGGCGCCGGGAAGTTCGAGCAGGGCGAGCAGAGCGCGCGTCAGGGGCGCTGCGCTGCGCCCGCCCAGTCCGGTGATGCGCCAGGGAATGTAGCGGCGGTCGTCGGCGGACAGCGTGCCGAACACGGCCTCGATGGCGGCGGCGGCTTCATCCAGCGTTGGCAGCACGACCAGTACATCACTCGCCTGCAGGCCCGGGTCGGCCGCAAAGAGCGCCAGAAGGCGATCCTGCAACACCTCCAGTTGCCGGGTCAGACTGTGACAGGCGTCGATGCTGATGCTGTCGTCAAGCGTCAGACTGCCGGCGGGCAACTCTTCCAGTTGCAGGATGTGTTGCTGCACGGCATGCAACATCGCGTCGCTGGCGATGTCCTCGAACACGTCGATGGTTTCACCCTCGGCCTGCGCCACCAGCGTTTCGAGGAAGGCGCGCGTCTGTTCGCCCCAATGCGCCAGCAGGCTGTTGCCGACGTCCAGATGCTGCTGCCGGCCCAGCGCTGTCAGCCGCGCACGCCGTGATTCGGAAACGATGTCAAACCAGTACTCACGGCACGGGTTGAACACATACACATCGACATCGATGTGTTGCGCCAGCCGGGCCATGAACTCGAGGTAGAGCGGGGGCAGTTCAGCGAGGCCAAACAGGCTCACGCGCGCTGGCAGGCCGGCGTGCGCCGCGCTCTCGGGTCCGGACAGCGCTTTGAGCAGCGTCTCGGTGGGGTGCTCAGGCGGACCGCCAGTGGTGCGCAGAATGTGGCGCCAGGCTGCTGCCAGCCAGGCTTCATCCTCACGCTGTGCGGCGCTGGCCTCCGGCAGGCGCGCACTGCGCCGGTCCGCCCAGGCGCTCAGCCAGTCCTGCCGGTAGGTGACGAGCTGTTCGAGCTGGCGCGCGATGCGCGTGGCCAGTTCATACAGCATCAGTGCATCGCTGTGTTCCACATAGGTGGCCAGTCTTGGGGTCTTGGTTTCCCGCGGGTCATGGAGCCAGCCGAGCACGCGCCAGCGCATGATGTCGGCCGAATAAGGGGACTCTTCACCGACTGCACCCAGCACACCGGTCACCTGACGCCAAATCCATGCCGCCGGAAAACTGAAGTCCAGATTGGCACTGATGCCAAAGGCCTGGGCACAACGCAGCTCCAGATAGCGGCGCATGCCGGTGCCCGACACGATCAATTGCTCGGCGTCGAAGGGTGACGCTGGCGCCTGCCTGAGCCGGTGCAGCAGCAGGTCGGCCAGACGCTCGGTGTCGTTCGAAAAATGGATATGCAGCATGAAGCCCGGATGGCGCCGGCCTTGGGGTGGCCGTCAGACCCTATGGTAACGCCTGTCAGGCGGTTTCCGTGCCGGGCTGCAGATCAATGCGCTCGATCACCTGCAGACTGCTGGCTGTCGCTTCATCGACCACACGGATGGGACCCGCGGCGGCGAGTCTGGCCGCCGTTCCATTGCGGATTGCGCCAGTGGCCGAGACGGCCTCGGAACGCTCGTGTTTTTGCCACTCAAGCGCCACCGGTTGCAGCGCGGCTTGGAGCGCCGCATTGGCCTGCGCCGACAGTTTGGCTGCGGCCGACGGATCGGTTTTTTCGATGTTGGCAATTTCGGCCACCGCCCAGTTGTAATGGCGCAAGGCTTGCGCAGTCGGACGCAGGCGCACGCAAAATGAGGTCTGGTCATCGGCTTGATGGAGCCAGCGGGCGATTTGTTCGACCGCCTTGGGATCGCGTACCGACAGCCGGCGCGCCACGCTGGCCAGAGCGCGCGCCGTGTTGCCGCCGATGACCCGTGCGGTCAGACGCATCTCCGAAGCACCCGTCAGGGCGCCGGCGCGATACGACAGTTGGGTCGATTCGCTGATTTCCACGCCGGTGGCGATGCTTGCCGAGCCCTCCCGGCCGAGTTTGGCACGGGCTGCGTCGATTCCTCGGGTCAGTACTTCATCGAGCTGTTCAATGCCGCTGGACACGGCCGCGCTGGCACTGGCTTCGAGGTGCAATGTGCGCGTGCGGGTATAGCTGGTGCCTAGCGCATGGGCGCTACGCTGCCATTGCCCGGCCACCCCCGCGGTGAGGCTGGCGCCCGTGTCCGCGGTGAGTTGCGCATTGCCGAGCACGCCGCCAGCGTGCAGGGCGAGCAGGCGCACCGGATCGGGCAGGGTGGCGGCCACCGTGGCGGTGACACTCACGCCCTCGCTGGTCAGCATCTCGACACTGCGTGCGTTCGGCCAGGTGGTGTTGCCGCTCACGCCGTCATTGGCGACCAGCAGGCCGATGAACTGCTGGCAGTCAGCCAGATTGTCAAAAGCGAGCCGGCAACCCTGCATGCGCTGGCCGGCGCCACCCACCGTGGCGGTCAGGCTGCTGAGAAAGACGGACAGCCCAATGGACATGTCACTGCTCTTGCCGCCGAGCACGGAGACGCGATAGTGTGACTCGCCGTTTTCCTGTACGTGTTCGACGCGCACGCTGTTTTCCAGAGCAAAGCGCGCCTGCACGGCCAGGCCGACGCCGCCGATCATGGCGGTGCCGGCTTCGGGCACGGCCATGGACAGCATGCCAGCCCGGCCAATCTGGAAGGCAAAGGAACTGTTGAGTGTCAGTTCGCCGGCCGCCTGAGTCAGGTCGGCGGCGAGGAAGGCGCGTGTGGCTTTTTCCAGATCGGGTTGCTGGCCCAGCCAGGTCTTGAGCAGCACGCTCAGTGGCCGCTGGTCGCTGATGGTGTCGGAGAACATTTTTTTGCGCGCACTGCCGCCTTCCATGATGCGCATTTTGTCGACGCCCAGCCGTTCCAGCCGCATCAGAATGGGCTGCAGGTGCTCGCGCAGCGTGAATTGCGCCGCGTCGCTGCCCAGCTCCTTGCAGACCTCGCCGGCGGCATGAATGATCATGGCCTGAAACTGTGCCTGCTCAGCCAGAATGGACTCTTTCCGGACGGCCGGCGCGGCGCTTGCCGGCAGGCTCGCCTGTTCACGTAACAGTTGATCGATGCGCGCCTGCTGCGTGCTGATGCGTGCCTCGATGCCGTTGATGCCGGCGTTGACGCGATCGAGGTCGCCCAACTCCTGTAGCAATCTTTCGAGGGGCTTGATGTCCAGCATCATGGGCGGCGCATCGCGATGTTTTGCCAGACGGCGCAGGCTGGCAGGGTCCAGACCGCGCAACGCTTCGAGCAGGCCATTGCGTTGCGCGGCCAGCAGGGGGGCCTGGTCACGCATCGTCTTGTCGCGCATGGCCGTATCCGCGGAGATCGCTGCGCTGACCTTGCGGGCAAGCTCCTGATCGTAGTCCGGTACGCCAGCGCTTTGCCACATCAGTCCGGGGTATCGGGTGCGCAGTTGCCCGGCCTGGCCATCGCGCTCGCGGATTTTTTGCGCAAGTTGATTCCTCAGATCGACCAGTTCGCGCGTCGCCTTGGTGCGTGCACTGGTCAATGTTTCGATCTGGCTGGCATGGTCGCGCAGGCCGGCCTCGTCGCGTTCTTCGTTGGTGGGCAACACCTTGAAGACCCCTTGTTGTTTGCCGGCATTGATCTGGTCTTGCAGCAGGCTTTGCGCGACGCGGTTGGTAGTGCCCCGGGTCACACCGAGCTCCTCAATACCGGCAACGGCGCGGTTGCTGCCCAGCATCCTGCCAAAGACACGCAGTTGTTGTTGCACCCTGAGGATCTGGGCCGTGCCGGCAAAGCCTTCGCGGATGTGTTGTTCCATGGCCTGGGCATCAAGGTCGATGCCGGCCTCCCTGAGCAGAAATTGCGCCTGGCCGGGATCGAAGGGCTGTGTCGTGCTGGCCTCCGCACGCAGGCACAACACCACCCAGTTGACGATCAGCAGATCGACCTCGGCGGCGCTGGACTTGTGCCGGCTGGTCGCCTGGACCAGAGCCTGAAGGGTGGCCGAGGTGGGCGGCCCGTCGCCAAATTCCTGACTGGGCAGGATGCGCGCCAGTTCGCGTTCGACCAGAGTACGGGCGTGGCGCATGTCGATGCTGGCCTGGCGTGCGTTGTTCGTGCCGCTGTCTTCCCTGTTGCCAGGTGTGAATTCGCACAGCAGGGCCCAGCGGACTTCGTCCCATTTGGCGCCGGGCAGCAGGCGCGCCAGGGCGCGGGCATCGCCGCGCGCCACATCGTCGAGCATCTGTTCTCCCTTGCCCTCCA
>CANJOT010000249.1 GCA_947475815.1 Burkholderiales bacterium
AAACCGGCCAGCGCCGTATGGGCGACCGAATGGGCATTGGCACCCGACGAGGTGGTGACCAGCACGCCGCGCTGCATCAGGCGCTGCAATACCGGTCGGTCGGAACCGGCCGAGCAGACATGCACCCAGCGCAAGGCCGTGCCGGCATCCAGCAGTCGCGTGAACTCGCCCAGCGGCGTGCCGGTGCTGATCTTGTTGGCGGCGCCCATCACGTCATTGGACATGAAGGCCATCTCAGCAGCCTCGATACCCACCGGGCCCGTGACAGAGCCATCGTCGTGCATGACCACCAGCGTGGTCCCAGCGCCGCCAGCGGCGAGGATGCGTGCGCCGTACCCGTCGGCAATTTTTCTTGTGACCAGCACTGCTTTCATGGTTCCCCGCTTTTCATTCTGTTCGGTTTTTCCGGCCCGATGGTAGGGATGGATGGCGGGGAATGTCAAGGTTTGTAGATTCGGAAAGAAATTTGTAAAAAATACAGCACGACAAGTGACGAACGCCAAGCGGCAGCCACCTACTTCGACAGCAATTCCAGACAAATGTCGAGGAGATGATATGGACCCTTACACCGCTGCCGCAAGCGCCCACCTGCCTCCAATTGCGCGCACGCAGGAGGCAGAAGCGCCCCCCGCCACGAGCGGCCAGGCCGCGCCCCAAACCCTCGGTCTGAACTGGCCCAGCGGCCGGGCCGTGCTGGTGTCTGTGGTCCAGCACGCTACGACTTCAGGCCTGACCTTCGGACTGATGCGTGAATTTCTCTATCCCGCACTGGCGCGACTGCAGGGCAGCGAAGACAGCCATGACATGGCCAGTTTTGCGGCTGCCGTGCAGACCGGCCTGCTGCTTGGCTGTGTGCACACCCTGTCGACCAAGGGCCAGGAGGCCTTGCAGGCCTGGGCCGGCTGGAGCAAGCCGGCCGCCAGCGTCGATGAGCAACGATTCAAAGGCACCTGGCAGGCACTCGGCGCCCTCAGCGTGGGGGCGCTCAAGGGTTATCTCGTGGCGCACTACCCCGGTCCCGGCGTCAATACTGCCCTGTCGGTGGCCAGCGGAGGTGTGTTGTTTGCCATCGCGCCCGTCATCGCCACCGGGCTTGGCTACCAGCCAGTCATCAAGGCAACCATCGAACCCACCCTGGAAAAAGTCGAGGACGAGCTGGGCCGCAAAACCCTGCACGGCATGCTGGCAGGGGGTGTGGCCTGGATGACGGAATCGGCCGGCAAGCCCGTCGCCAGCGCAGCCGCACTGGCGGCCTGGTACAGCCTGGAAACCATGAAGTGGTACGACGCGAAGGACTCAAAGGCCCAGCCGGCGGGCGCAGCCCAGTCCGCCACCCGACCCGACAGCAAGACGGCCGATCCAGCACCCTCACGCCTGTCCAGCGTCGCCAGCAGCCTGCGGCAGTGGTGGAGCCCCGGCAAGGCCAGCCCATCGTCCGTGCTGAGCACAGTCAGTGTCGGGCCCGAAGCGCCATCCGAGCCACCGAACTTCGACAATCCGGACACGGCGCATCTGGGGCCCGAACCTGGCGCAGAAGATGAGCAGGTCCATGTACACATCAGGGCCGACAGCCCGCACCCAATGCCTGGCGAAGGCGGCAGCGCGGTCGACGACGAAGAGCCCGAGCAGTATTGAGTCGTCCCGCTCCAGCGCGCAGCTTGCGAAAGGCGCGCCTGAGCATCAGGTCGTCAGCGATCTTGCGCATCCCGCACAGTCCTTAAGAAAACCTTAAGCCTCGGGCCACATCATGCGTCTCAAGGAGCTGACCATGAACCCGAACCGACTGAACCGAACTTTCCCCATCCGCCTGGCGCTCGCTTTCGGCCTGGCTCTGGCCATCGGTGCACCTGCATTACAGGCCGCCACACCCACCGAGTTGCGCAATGCTTACACGGCCCGCGCGGGCGCGCCCGCCATGGCGGCGCGCGGCGAACAGTTTTTCACCAGCAGCCATGGCCGCGAATGGAGCTGTGCAAGCTGCCACAGCGCCAAACCCACCGTGCCTGGCAAACACGCCAGCACCGGCAAGACCATCGCACCGCTCGCGCCACGCCTGAACAGCACGGCCTTCACCGACGAAGCGCGTGCGGAAAAATGGTTTCGCCGCAACTGCAACGACGTACTTGGACGCGAATGTTCGGCGGCCGAAAAAGCCGATGTGCTGACCTGGCTGATCGGCCTGTGAATTGGCCCGCATTGCGCCCCCCCTTATTCAACCTGACCCGGAGCACCTCATGAAACCCAATGTGATACGCAGCACCCTGACCGCACTGGCGCTATGCCTGCTGGCCGGCGCCAGCCAGGCCTCCACACCGGGCACGGTGGCCCAGGAATGCGGCAGCTGCCACCTCGCCTTTCCAGCGGGCATGCTGCCGGCCGAATCCTGGAAACGCATCATGAACACGCTGCCCCAACACTTCGGCACCGACGCCTCGGTGGATGCGACAACACGTGCCGCCATCGAAAAAACCCTCGTCGCCGGCGCGGCCTCGTTCGGCCGGGTGGCCACGCCGCCGCCGGAAGACCGCATCACACGCGGCAACTGGTTTGTGCGCGAACACCGTGAAGTATCGGCTTCCGTCTGGAGCCGCCCTGCCATCAAGAGTGCCGCCAACTGCGCTGCCTGCCACACCCGTGCCGATCAAGGAGATTTCAATGAACACGCCATCCGCATTCCGCGCTGAAGCGCGCGGGCAGTTGCGGGCCACCCGCGGCGCCCTGCTGAAAAAATTCACCACCTGGGAAGCACCGGTCTGGCTGTTTCACTGGCTGATGGTGTTCACTTTTGGCGGCGCCTGGCTGACCGCCGAGAGTGAGCGCTGGCGTCTGGCGCACGTCACGCTGGGCTACACCATGGCCGCGCTGGTGGTGTTCCGGCTGCTCTGGGGCCTGATCGGGGCGCGGCGGGCACGCCTGCTGGCTATGCTGCGCGCGCCGCTGAGCCTGGTGTCGGCCATCAAGTCACAGCTGAGCGGCGTGCCAGAACGGGTATCGCTGGTTTATCTCGCGAGCATGAGCGCCATCGTCGCGCTGCTGGCACTGGCCGCGCTGGTCACAGCGAGCGGCTGGATCGGCTACGAAGAGCTCGCCGGTCACTGGTTCGAGGACGTCCACTCCACGCTGGCGGACCTGATGCTGCTGCTGATCGGCGCCCACCTCGCCGCAGTCCTGTTCAGTAGCTGGCGCAGCCGTGCCACGCGTGTCGCCACACCACGCGCCGTCCGGCCGGGCCTGCGCCTGGCCCAGCGCAGCGTGGCCGCCGTGATGCTGACCGCCGTGCTGTCGTTCTGGTGGCTGCAGTGGCAGGATGCCGCCAGCGCAAACCCGGCCGGCAACACCACCGTGGCCAGTGCCGGCAAACACCGTGGCGACCATCATGAAGACTGAGCTGCCACGCGTGCGATACTGAAGGCCATGCGCATCCTGCTCGCCGAAGACGATCTCCTGCTTGGTGACGGCCTCAAAGCCGGGCTGCAACAGCTCGGCTTTCAGGTTGACTGGGTGCGCGATGGCCAGGCCGCCGAAACCGAGTTGCGCGCCCAGCCCTACGCCGCCGCGGTGCTCGATCTGGGCCTGCCGCGCAAGGATGGTCTTGATGTACTGGCCACCATCCGCCGCGCCGGCATTCTCACGCCGGTGCTGGTGCTGACAGCACGCGACGCCATCGCTGAGCGCATCCGCGGCCTCGATCATGGCGCCGATGAATACGTCATCAAACCGGTCGACCTGCATGAACTTGCGGCGCGCCTGCGCGCTCTGGTGCGGCGTGCCCACGGCCAGCCGCAGGCGGCCTTGCGGGTGCTCGACATCGTGCTTGATCCGGCCGCACGCACGGTGCAGCGCGGCGGCGAACCGGTCAGCCTGTCGACACGCGAATTTGACCTGCTGCACGTGCTGCTGCTCAATGCCGGCCACGTGCTGTCGCGCGAGCAACTCGAACAGCGCCTCTATCAATGGGGCCAGGAGGTCGACAGCAATGCCATTGAAGTGCACATCCACAACCTGCGCCGCAAGCTGGGCAACACGTGCATCCGCACGGTGCGCGGCATTGGTTATCTGGTCATGAATGCAGCGCAAAACGCGCCGGGAAGCACGCCATGAAGCGCGCCATCCAGCAACCCCGATCGCTGCAGGGCCGACTGTTGTTGCTGGTGCTGGGCGGCGCCAGCATCATCTGGCTGGCGGCCGCCCTCGCCACCTGGAACGACGCCCGGCATGAACTCGACGAACTGCTCGACAGCCACCTTGCCCAGGCCGCCGCGCTGCTGGTGGTGCGTCAGGGCGGCGAGTTCGAGGACGACCAGGCCATTGATGCGCCCTCGCTGCACCGCTACGCGCCGCGCGTGGCCTTCCAGGTATTTCATGATGGCAAACTGGTGCTGCGCTCGGCCGGCGCGCCGGCCACGCCGCTGCCTGGCTCCGGCACCAGATTGCACAACGGCTTTGAAACCGTGCGCATCGATGGCGAATCCTGGCGCGTGTTTGCCGCCGCCGGCGCACAACGCGATGTGCAGGTCTATGTCGGCGAAAAAACCAGCGCGCGCAGTTCCATTTTATGGGCCGTGCTGCGCGGCATGCTCTGGCCCTTCATCGCCGCCCTGCCGCTGTTGGCAGTGGCGGTCTGGTGGGCGGTACGGCGTGGCACGGCGCCGCTGCGCCAGCTCGGCACGGCAGTCTCAACACGCCAGGCCTCCGCCCTGCAGCCGCTGGCCATCGACGATGCGCCGGTCGAAATCGCGCCGGTCATCCGTGCCCTCAATGAACTGTTCGCGCGCATCAGCGCGTTGCTCGAATCGGAACGGCGTTTTACCGCCGACGCGGCGCACGAATTGCGTACCCCCATCGCCGCGATCCGCGCACAGGCGCAGGTCGCGCTCGGCGAGGCCGACCAGAACAGCCGCCGGCACGCCCTGTCAGCGACTATCGCCGGTTGCGACCGCGCCAGCCATCTGGTCGAACAGCTGCTCACGCTCGCGCGGCTTGAAGCGAGCACGGTCCCAGCCATGGGCTCGCTCGACTGGTGCAAACTGATCCGCCAGGTGAGCGCCGACCTCGCGCCGCGCGCACTGGAAAAAAATCAGGATCTCGAACTGGTCGCACCGGCCGCCTGCCCCATCACCGGCAACAGCACCCTGCTGGAGATCCTGGCGCGCAACCTGATCGACAATGCCATCCGCTACGCCCCTGCCAAAGCACGCATCCGCGTCACGCTGGAGGAAAGCGATTCAGGCTGGCGGCTGACGGTGGCCGACAGCGGCGCGGGACTGAGCCAGGACGAACAGGCTCGCCTGGGCGAACGTTTTTTCCGTGTGTTGGGCAACGATGCCGCCGGCAGCGGGCTGGGCTGGTCGATCGTGCGCCGCATTGCGGGTGCGCATGGACTGAGCTTGAGCACCAGCCGTTCGGAGGAACTGGGCGGGCTGGAGGTCAGTGTGGAGACGCGGGCTGCCTGACCGGTGCGTGTGCCGCCCGGCCCTGTTGATCTGTTCCAGGGCGCTTGAGCGGTGCTTCCCGTTGCTGTCGCAC
>CANJOT010000250.1 GCA_947475815.1 Burkholderiales bacterium
GCCGCACCACGCGCCAGCCAGCGCGACTGCGCCAGCGCCGCCTGATTTTCCGCCTTACGCATGGCAATCGACTGCCGCCACAACATGCCGGAAACAGCCACCGTCGCCGCAGCGACCACCACCAGAGCGGTGATGATGGCAACGCCACGCTGCCGGCGCAGGCCGACGACAGGCAGGGAACGGACAGGCGAAGACATCAAAATGATCGGCATGAAAGGGAACAAAGGCGTTAGCTTGGCATAAAACATCGTCCACAGCGCGTTAACCTGCATCACAACGGGTGAGCGGGCTCATTCGCGCAGCAAAAAAACACGGCGCAACTCCCCAACCTCAGCCAGTCGCACGGTCACGCGCAGGCCTGCGGGAGCCGTTGCCCGGTCAAGACTGGCACCCCAGCTGCCGTCAGCATGGCGCACCTCGGCACGCCAGGCCAGAGCACCATGATCAAACAGGACCTCATCGCCGACACCGCCCGGGTCCCGGCGTACCAGCCGGTCTTCACTCAAACCATATTCAACCTCGGCCGGCGCAAGCCCGCCGGGCACCGTCGCCAGGACAAAAATCAGGCGGCCGCTGGCGTCGGCACGCACGCCACGCGTCTGGCTGATATCGCGCGCGAGCCGGGCAAACAGACGCTGGCTGGCATCCAGCACGGCCTGATTCTGCACCAGGGCGTCACGCGTGCGCGTCACCTGATCAAGGCCCGCCCAGGAAAACACCGCGACCAGGGCAAGGATGGTGATCGCCACCAGCAGTTCGATCAGCGTGAATCCCCGCTGGCGGGCAGGCTGCAGCGGCGTCACGAGCCCGCCTCGCCGAGCGTCTGGATATTGGCCATGAAACTGCTGCGCCGGACCAGTTGGGCATCGCGATCCCCGGCAAGAAAGACGCTGACATCGATACGACGGATGGAGGCGTTCGGCGTAACGCGGACTTCTTCGATGCAGATCAGCGCGTATCGGCCCTGAGGACAGGGCAGCTCGCGCCGGCCGGGTTCGGGGACGATCTTGCCCAGGCGAATTTCAGCGAGCCGGTTGTCGGCGCTCCAGCCGGCGTAGGACTGTTGCTCCAGCCGCTGCTGGGCGACCGTGAGTGCGCCCGCCGCACGCAGACAGGCCCCCAGCGCGAGGGCGACGATGACCAGTGCAACCAGCACCTCCACCAGGGTAAAGCCGGCGGCACGCGGGCCGGGAGCGCCGCCCCGGAGCACCACGCGAGACGATGCCGGCGGCTTCAGTTGCGGGCCTCGACCACAAAATGGCCGCGGCCATCACCGCGCACGCTCCAGCCCGCAGCGGCGGGCGCGTCACCCTCGTCGAGCTGCAGATGCAGCACAAAGGGACTCAGCAGACCATCGCGCGCAAACTCGATCCAGCCCGGCGGATGGTTGCCGCTGACCGCGCCGGAGGGTATTGGCGACTCAAGGCGCACGCGGACCGCGCCCGCCTCCCAGTTGCGCCGACGAAAATCGTCATCGCCGGGCAGCGCCGCCCGACCATTCCCGCCGCCCACAAGAAACACATACCCGTCGCGGTCCGGCTGCCAGCCCAGCGGACGCGCGCCCGTCTGGGCTTCTTCTGCCGCGAGCGTGAACAAGGCCTGCAGCCGGTCGGCATCGCGCCGCAGGCGGCCCTGCGGGTCCGGCCGTGCCGCCAGCGAGGCGATACCAAGCAGCAGACCCATCATGGCCAGCACCACCAGCAGTTCAACGAGCGTGAAACCGCGCGCGGCCACGGGCCGGGCGCCTTCGCCAGAACTGTTTACAGTTGCCACGAACCGATGTCCGCGTCGAGATCGGTGCCCCCGGGCTGGCCATCGGCACCGAAACTGAAGAGGTCGACTTCCGCGTGCAAGCCGGGTTGCAGGTATTGATACGGATTGCCCCAGGGGTCGCGCGGCAGGCGATCCAGGTAACCACCGGTCTTCCAGTTCGCGGGCAGCGGCGCGGCGCTCGGTTTGGCAAGCAAGGCAGCCAGACCCTGTTCGGTGCTCGGGTAGCGCTGATTGTCGAGGCGGTAGAGCTTGAGCGCCTGCATGAGCGTGCCGATGTCCTGTCTGGTGGCCACCACGCGTGCCTCGTCCGAGCGGCCGATGACCTTGGGCACGATCAGGGCGGCAAGTATGCCCAGAATGGCCACCACCACCATGATTTCAATCAGGGTAAAACCGCGCGCGCGGCCACCACGTCTCAATGCAAAACCATTCACTCGAAATTCCTTGTCGTCCGTTGACGGTCATGAACATCCGCTGCAAAAGCACCGGGCATCGACATTCGGACCCCCGGCAAGGCGCACTTTCCCATACACTTGCAATAGTCCCACAAATGGAAGCTGCATGAGCGTGCTGCGCGTACTCAACCCGTTTTCCAATGCCGCGCGCAGCCATCGCGCCAGCTTGCCCATGCGCCTGCTGGAAGGCCTGCTGGTGCTGGCCATTTGCACGCTGGCGACGTGGTGGCTGATGCAAGGGATAGCCGGCCCGTCCCTGCCGGTCGCGCCGCAACTCGGCAACACCACAGCGGCAGCCGCTCAGGCCCTGGCGCCCGACGCCTTGCTCGACAGTGCCCGCCTGTTCGGCGCACGTCGACCCGGGTCGCTGTCCGACAACATTCAGGCCGTGGGCATGATTGCCGACCGGGGTGGCCACGGCAGCGCCCTCATCAGCGTCGACGGCCAGCCGGCGCGCCGCTATCGGGTCGGCGACGATCTGGACGGCCGCCGCATCACCGCCATCCGCCGCGGCGAAATCGAATTCGAATCGGCAGGCGTGCGGCAGAGCGTGCAGCTCAAGCTGCCCGAGGTACCGACCGCGGGCGTGGTCAAACACTGATCCCGGAGGCGGCCGCCGAGGCCCGGTTCGGGCACTCGGGTGTGGGTTCGTCGCAGTGATTCAGGTGCCAATGATGCGGTGTCAATGATGCAGATGTGATCATTCAGGCGTAATGCGGGCGGCCTTGGACACCTCGGCGAAATCGCGCATCTGGGTTTTCAGGAAAGCCCCAAACACTTCGGGCGGGTCGGCCTTGCCGGGCTCGGCACCATCGCGCACCAGGCGCTGGGTGATTTCGGGATCGGCCAGCGCCTTGTTGATTTCGCGATTGAGCCGCTCGATCACCGCTGCCGGCGTGCCGCTGCGCGCCACGATGCCATACCAGGCGGCGAGGATCAGCCCGGGCATGCCGGCTTCGGCGACCGTCGGTACGTTGGGCGCATTCGGGAAACGCTGCTCCGACGCCACCGCCAGAGCACGCAGGCGACCGCTCTGCAGATACTGCTCCATGGTCAGAAAGTTGCCGAACAGCAGTTGTGTTTCACCGGCAACCGTTGCGGTCAGGGCCGGCGCCGCACCGTTGTAAGGCACGTGGACAAGGTCGGTGCCGGTGCGCAGCTTGAACAACTCTCCGGCAATGCGCGGCAGCGAACTCGCACCGGCCGACGCAAAATTGAGCGTGCCCGGTTTGCTTTTGGCCAGCGCGATGAACTCCTGCAGGGTAGTGACCGGCACCTTGCCATTGACGAAGATGCCGTAGGGCAGGCGCGCCACAAACGCCACCGGAACAAAATCCTTCGCCGTGTCGTAGGGCAGGCTGGGATAGATGCTCGGATTGGCAGCGAAAGTCTGGGTACAGAAAAACAGGGTCAGGCCATCGGCCGGCGCACGCGCCACCACGGCGGCACCGATGGTCTGACCGGCGCCAGGTCGGTTTTCCACCACCACCGACTGATTGAACGCGACCGACAGCTTTTGCGCGATCAGCCGCGCGATGATGTCGGTACCGCCGCCGGGCGGCACACCAAGCACGATTTTCATCGGGCCGTTGGGCCAGACATCGGCCGCATGGGCGCCAGCCGGACCAAGCAGGGCAAGCGCCGCGGCCAGCAAAACCCTGGTCAGGGCGCGGCGTTGATGGGGCATGCGTTGATGGGTCATGTTTCCTGCTCCTCGTTGAATCGATCTAGCGGGCGGTCGCCGCTTGCACCAGGGCCGGAATGTCTTCCAGCGACAAGGCGATGTGTGCCCCGGCGTCGCGCAGCAGCGTGCGTTTGGCCGTGGCGCTCTGACTGCCGTCGGTGATCATGGCGGCAGCGTGGCCGAAACTGACTCCCGCGGGATAACGCTCCTGAAACTGGCCGGCAATCAGGGCCACCACCGGCTTGCGCACGGCAGCGGCGCGCAGCAGCGCCGCCACTTCCTGTTCATTGCTGGTACCGGGTTCACCAAACAATACGATGGCATCGGTCTGCTCATCGGCCTCGAACAGGCGTACATAATCAGCCATGCTCAGGCCCGTGACGGCGTCGCCACCCATGGCAACCGAAGTCGACGTGCCCATGCCGGCCACCCCCAGCGCCAGGCTGACCTCGGCGATCATGCCACCCGAGCGCGACACCACGCCAACACGGCCAGGCTTGTAAATCTCGTCCGGGTTCATGCCGCCGACGCCACCAAGCTTGCTCTGCCCCGGCGAGATCAGGCCGTTGGTATTGCAGCCCACTAGCAGCACGCCGGCAGCACGCGCCCGCGCGATGAAGACCATCACATCGTGTTGCGGCACGTATTCGGCCATCACCACGATCAGGCCGATGCCAGCCTCGATGGCTTCGAGCACGGCGGCTCTGACCAGCAACGGCGGCACATAAATGACCGAGGCATCGACCGGGCCGGCAGCAACCGCGCGCCGCACCGTGTCAAACACCGGCACACCATGGACACTCTCGCCACCGCGGCCCGGCGTCACACCAGCGACGATGCGCGTGCCGTAACGCAGACACCATTCGGTATCAAAACGCGCCTGGGCGCCGGTGATGCCCTGCACCAGCACACGCGTGGAGGAATTGATCAGAATGCTCATGCGTTGGCCTGCGCGGTCAGCCTGACAATCATCTGCGCCGCTTCTTTCAGGGTGGTGCCGCGCGGCAGGTAATGGATATTGGGCCGGCCCGCGACCATTTGCCGCGATTGCTCTTCCCCCGCGCCAAACAGGCGGATCACGATCGGCAGCCGGTTGGTATCCATCTTTTTTTCGTCGAGCAGTTCGACCAGCGTGCGCACGCGGATATCGGTGCGCGCCATCTGCGCGAAATTGAAGGCGATCAGCAGACCGCGCAGTGCCGGGTTGTCGAGGATCGCACCCAGCACCGCCTTGAGCAGGCGGTTGTCGGCCGAGGTGGGCGGCGTGACACAGTGATTGGCCGGTGCACCGCCAGCTTCGAGCACCAGATCGTGCAGATGCAGTCCGGCGCCACCACCACCAACCAGCAAACCGATGTTGCCCGCCAGCTCAACATACTGACCCTCGCCGGCATCGACAGCGCGATTGGCCAGCACCACGGCGGCTTCACGCGGGTTGGCCGGCAGGGCGTCGCCCGAATCACGCCAGGCACGGTGCCGCGGCAAGGCCGCCGGATCAACGCCCATCATGGCACCGACCAGTTGCACCTTGCCCTGCGCATCGAGCGCCAGCGGATTGATTTCCAGCATCAGGGCGTCCGCCTTGCAGAAGGCCTCGTACAGTCGGCTGCTGAC
>CANJOT010000251.1 GCA_947475815.1 Burkholderiales bacterium
AGCAGGATTTTGACGTGCGCGACATGCTGCGCCCGGCGGTCTTCATTCCCGAATCAAAACGCCTCAATGTGCTGCTGCGCGAGTTTCGTGCCAACCGCAATCACATCGCCATCGTCGTTGATGAATTCGGCGGCGTTGCCGGACTGGTGACGATTGAAGACGTGCTCGAGCAGATCGTCGGCGATATTGAAGACGAACACGATTACGAAGAAATCGAAGACAACATCCTGCCCACCGAGAATGGCCGCTGGCGCGTGCGCGCCCTCACCGAGATCGAGCAGTTCAACGAGGTATTTGGCTCGAACTTCGACAACGACACAGCCGACACCGTCGGCGGTCTGGTCAGCGATTTTCTTGGCCGCGTGCCACGCCGTGGCGAGCAGGTCACCATCGGCAACTTCCGCTTTCAGGTGCAGCGCGCCGACGCCCGGCAACTGCATGTGCTGCTGGTCGAGAAAATTCCGCCGTCCGACGAAGATCAGGACTGACCTTGCTGGTTCTTCGCCTGCCCGCGCGTTTTCCGCTGCGTTTCATCATCGCCCTGCTGCTCGGCGCGCTGCATTCGCTCAGCTTTCTCGACGACGATGCCTGGCCGCTGCAGATCATCACCCTGGCCGCGCTAATCGCCCAGGGCAGTCACCATCCGCGCGGCCTGTCGCCGTGGATCGAAGCGCGCGCCGGCTTTGCCTTTGGCCTGGGCTGGTTTCTCGCCGGCACCCACTGGATTTACGTCAGCCTGCACAACTACGGCAACATGGCCGCACCGCTGGCGGCGGCGGCCACGCTGCTGCTGTGCGCTTACATGTCGCTCTACCCGGCGCTCGCCACCGGCCTGCGCGCCCTGATCGACAGCCGCCTGCACCTCGGCCCGGCGCGCTCGGCGCTGCTGCTGTTCCCGCCCTTGTGGATGGCCTCGGAATGGCTGCGCGGCAGCGTGCTCACCGGCTACCCCTGGCTGGCCAGCGGTTATGCCCACATTGGCAGCCCGCTGGCCGGCTACGCGCCCGTCGTCGGCGTGTACGGCATTGCTTTGCTGGCCGCCGCCTGCGCCGGCGCGATTGCCCTGCTGGGCGCGCGCCAGAACGCGCGCGCAGCCACGCTGGTACTCATCGGTATCGTACTAACGGGTAGCTTGCTGCGGCAGGTCGAATGGGCCAGCCCGGCCGGCAAGCCTGTGAGCGTGCGCCTGCTTCAGGGCAATATCCCGCAGGAGCTCAAATTCGTCGAGGGCCGGCTCGCACAAACCCTGCAAACCTATGTCGAGCTGATCGAAAAAAAGCCGGCACAGCTGATCGTGCTGCCCGAAACTGCCCTGCCGCGTTTTTTGCACCAGATGCCCGAAGACCTGCTGCAACGCCTCGCGGCCTTTTCAAGCAACACCGGCAGCAGCATTGCCTTTGGCGTGCCGGTCTACGAAAACAACGGCGCTTATTTCAACAGCGTGGTCGCCTACACGCCCGACGGCGCGCCAGCGCAGCGCTACGATAAAACCCATCTGGTGCCCTTTGGCGAGTTCGTACCCTGGGGCTTTAGCTGGTTTGTTGACCTGATGCATATTCCGCTGGGCGACTTCAACCGCGGCAAGATCGATGCCCAGCCGATGACCCTGGCCGGCCTGCGCGTGGCCTTCAACGTCTGTTATGAAGACCTGTTCGGCGCCGAAATCGCCCGTCAGGCAAGCGTGGCGAATGTGCTGATCAATGTCAGCAACGTCGCCTGGTTTGGCGATTCGCTGGCCCTGCCGCAGCACCTGCAGGCCTCGCGCATGCGTGCTATCGAAACCGCCCGGCCCATGCTGCGCGCCACCAATACCGGCAAAACTGCCGCCATCGACGAACATGGTCGCGTGCTCGCCGAACTGCCGACCTACAGCACTGCTTCACTTGACCTGAACATCCAGGGCATGAGCGGCGACACGCCCTATACCCGCTGGCGCGACGGCGCCATCCTGCTCGCCGGCGCACTGTTGCTGGCCGCTGCCGTCGCCGGCAAACGGAGCGGGCGCACAAATCATCCGGCCCGACGCGACAATCGGGACTTCTGAATCCGTCGGCGCCCTTAAACCCGTTAAAATACGGGGTTTGCGGCAGATTTCAGCTACCGGGCCGCCTAGAAAATTCTCTTTTAGGTCGTATTCATGATCACCTTTCAGCAAGTCATCCTGCGTCTGCAGGACTATTGGGACAAGCAGGGCTGTGCGCTGCTGCAGCCGCTCGACATGGAAGTCGGCGCCGGCACCTCGCACCCGTCCACCTTCCTGCGCGCCCTCGGCCCGGAGCCATGGCGCGCCGCCTATGTGCAGCCGTCGCGCCGCCCCAAGGATGGCCGCTACGGTGAAAACCCCAACCGCCTGCAGCACTACTATCAATACCAGGTGGTATTGAAGCCGGCGCCGGAGAACATTCTCGAGCTGTACCTCGGCTCGCTTGAGGCGCTCGGCTTCGACCTGAAAAAAAACGATGTGCGCTTTGTTGAGGACGACTGGGAAAACCCCACGCTCGGCGCCTGGGGTCTGGGTTGGGAAGTCTGGCTCAATGGCATGGAGGTCACGCAGTTCACCTACTTCCAGCAGGTCGGTGGCCTCGACTGCAAACCCATACTCGGCGAAATCACCTACGGCCTCGAACGCCTGACCCTGTACCTGCAAGGCAAGGAAAACGTCTACGACCTCACCTGGACCGAGTGGCAGGAACATGGCGTCACCAAGGCACTCACCTACGGCGACGTCTACCACCAGAACGAGGTGGAACAATCCACCTACAACTTCGAGCACAGCGACGTCGCCATGCAACTGGCCCACTTCAGCGACTACGAAGGCCAGGCCAGGCTGCTGATCGAAAAATCGCTACCCCTGCCGGCCTACGAAATGGTGCTCAAGGCGGCGCACACCTTCAACCTGCTCGACGCCCGCGGCGCCATTTCGGTAACCGAACGCGCGGCCTACATCGGCCGCATCCGCAATCTGTCACGTCAGGTCGCCCAGGCTTACTACGATGCGCGCGAGCGTCTGGGCTTCCCGATGTGCGGCGCTGCCGGCACGCAGGGGCAGGCCGCCTGAACACCTGCCGAAAACCCCTTTAGCCTTCCGAATCCCGGGCACCACCATGACCACCTTGCTTGTTGAACTGCTCACCGAAGAATTGCCCCCGAAGGCGCTGCGCGCCCTGGGCACGGCCTTCGCCGACCAACTGCTGGCCCAGTTGGTGCGCCAGCAATTCAAAGACGCCAGCGACGCAGCCGGCGCGATGCACTGGTACGCCACCCCGCGCCGCCTTGCCGTGTCGATAACCGGCGTGGCCGCGCGCTCGCCCGACCAGACGGTACGAGAAAAAGTCCTGCCGGTATCGGTCGCCATGACGGCCGACGGCATGGCCAGCGCGCCGCTGCAGAAAAAACTCGCCGCCATGGGCCTGTCGCATCTGGGCCTGGCCGATCTCGAGCGCGGCCCGGACGGCAAGGGCGAGGCGTTTTTTGTGCAGCGCCTGATCGAAGGCCGCGATCTCGCCGCCGGCCTGCAGGAAGCACTGACGCATGCCATCACCAAGCTGCCGATTCCCAAAGTCATGAACTATCAGGTGCATCGCGGCACCAGCGCCGAACAGAACGTGCAGTTTGTGCGCCCGGCGCACAAACTCATCGCCCTGCATGGCGAACAGATCGTGCCGGTCAGCGCGCTCGGTCTGGCCTCGGGCCGCGAGACCCTCGGCCACCGTTTCATGTCCTCGGGCAAGGTGGTCATCCACCATGCCGACGATTACGCCCGCGCCCTGCATGAAGAGGGCAAGGTGATCGCCAGTTATGAAGAGCGCCGCGAAGCCATCCGCGAAGCGCTGCTGCGTGCCGCCGGCCAGGACAGCGTCATCATGCCCGACGCGCTGCTCGATGAAGTCAACGCGCTGGTTGAGTGGCCGGTGGTGTATGAAGGCCGCTTCGAGGCGCAATTTCTCAGCGTGCCGCAGGAATGCCTGATCCTGACCATGCAGCAGAACCAGAAATACTTCGCCCTGACCGATGCCAGCGGCAAGATGCTCAACCGCTTTTTACTGGTCTCGAATCTGGCAACCAGCGATGCCTCGGCGATCACCGGCGGCAACGAGCGTGTGCTGCGCGCACGCCTGTCAGACGCGCGCTTTTTCTTCGACCAGGACCGCAAAAAATCCCTCGAATCGCGCCTGCCCGGGCTGGCCAGCGTGGTGTATCACAACAAGCTGGGCTCGCAACTCGAGCGCAGCGCGCGTGTCGAACATCTGGCGCGCCAGATCGCCCAACTGTGCGGCAGTGATGTGGAGCTGGCGGGCCGTGCCGCGCGCCTGTCCAAGGCCGACCTGCTCACCGACATGGTCGGCGAGTTTCCCGAACTGCAGGGCCGCATGGGCCAGTATTACGCCAGTCACGACGGTGAAAACGCCGAAGTAGCACAAGCCATCGAAGAACACTACCGGCCGCGTTTCGCCGGTGACGCCCTGCCAGCCACTGCCGCCGGCACCTGCGCCGCACTGGCCGACAAGCTCGAAACCCTGACCGGCATGTTCGGCACCGGCAACATGCCCAGCGGTGACAAAGACCCGTTTGCGCTGCGTCGCCATGCCCTGGGCATCCTGCGCATCATGATCGAAAAGCGCCTGTCACTGGCGCTGCCCGATCTGGTGCAGGCCGGCTTTCAAACGCTGTCCTCGGTGCCGGCCGTCAAGCCGGCGCCCGCCGAGCTGCTCGAATTTCTTTACGACCGCCTGCGCGGCCTGCTGCGCGAGCAGGGCTACAGCACGGCCGAGGTGGAGGCGGTAGTCTGCCTCGCGCCGGCGCGGGTGGATCTGGTGCCGGCGCAACTGGCTGCCGTGCGCGCCTTTGCCGCCCTGCCCGAAGCCGCCAGCCTGGCCGCCGCCAACAAGCGCATCAGCAACATCCTGAAAAAGGCCGAGGCGGGTGCCGCGCCCTTCACGCGCGCGCTGCTCGTCGAGGCGGCCGAACAGGCACTGGCCGACCGGCTCGAAGCCATCACGCCGCAAGCCGAACAGTGCTACCAGCGTGGCGATTACAGCGCCATGCTGCTGGCGCTGGCCGGCCTGCGCGAACCGGTCGATGCTTTCTTCAATGACGTCATGGTGATGGCCGAAGATCCGGCCGTGCGTGCCAACCGCATCGCCCTGCTGCAGGCCCTGCACAGCCTGATGAATCGCGTGGCCGACCTGTCGCGGCTGGCCGCCTGAGTCCGAGCACCCCATGCCCTCCAGTTCAACCCACCGGGGAAGCCCCATGAAACTCGTCATCCTCGACCGCGACGGCGTGGTCAATCAGGACTCCGACCAGTTCATCAAGTCGCCTGAAGAATGGCTGCCGATCCCTGGCAGCCTGGAAGCGATTGCCCTGTTCAATCAGGGCGGTTATCGGGTGGTCATCGCCAGCAACCAGTCCGGCATTGGCCGTGGCCTGTTTGACATGAGCGCGCTCAACGCCATGCATACCAAGCTGCACCGCGC
>CANJOT010000252.1 GCA_947475815.1 Burkholderiales bacterium
CGTCGTTGCCATGGACGCGGGTGACTGCGACCTGGCCGATGAGGCCGCGATTCGCCGTGCCATGCGCGATATCCGCCCCGACGTCATCGTCAACGCAGCCGCCTACACCGCTGTCGACCAGGCCGAGAGCGAACCCGCGCTGGCGCAGGCCATCAATGCCCGTGCGCCGGGTGTGCTGGCCGAGGAAGCGCAGGCCCTGGGCGCGCTGCTGGTGCACTACTCAACCGACTACGTGTTCGACGGCACCAAGAACGCCGCCTACCTGGAGTCGGATGCGCCGAACCCGACGAGCGTCTACGGTGCGACGAAGCTCGCTGGCGAGCGCGCGATTGCAGCCGTTTGCTCGCGCCACTTGATCCTGCGCACCAGCTGGGTCGTCGGTGCGCATGGGAGTAACTTTGCCAAGACCATGCTGCGCCTGGCCTTGGAACGCGATGCCTTGAGTGTCGTGGCCGACCAGTTCGGCGCACCGACCTCGGCTTCCCTGCTGGCCGATCTCACGGCCCACCTGGTACGCCAGGCAAGGCGCGAGCCGGATGCCTTCCCCTACGGTCTGTACCACGCCGTGGCTGCCGGCGAGACCAACTGGCACGCCTATGCCTGCCATGTGATCGAACGTGCTCGCGCGGCCGGTAAACCCATTCGAGTGGCACCGGAAGCAATCAAGGCGATCACTACCTCTGAATATCTGACGCCTGCAAAACGCCCAGCCAATTCCAGGTTGGATACATGCTTGCTACGCGACACCTTCGGCCTGAGCTTGCCTGACTGGACGGTCGATGTTGACCATATCCTTCAGCAGATTCTTTGAACGCCCGAGGTAGCCAGCTTCGTCGCCACGCTGTAAAAACGCCAAGGCTTGCAGGTGGCTTGTCCCGAAGAAATTGCGTTCCGTCAAGACTGGATTAATGCCGAGCAACTGGTTGCGCTGGCTGACCGACTGTTGCCATTCAGTGGCCAGTGAAGGGAGAGCCCAAACTGGCCGCCAAGGATGCCGCTGGCAAGATATTTGCCGAGGCTGATATCTTTGATTAATGGACTGGATACTGCTCAATGCAGAATGTGAATGTCATTGGTGGCAGCGTCTTTATTGGTGCGCGTTTTGCGTCGGCAGAGAAATAATGAGCCCCAGTTGCAATTGAAGTCAACTACGCAGATTAACCCGGACAGCATTCTGCCTTGACTGCGGGATCTACTTTAACGTACGCTCCTCTGATTAAATTTAAGAAATCCTTTGAGGGAAGCGGGGGATGTCATGATAATCCAATCAGTTTATACATCGGCAGCGGTTCAGCCGATGCCAAAGTCCAAGCTTTACAAGATTCTTGTCGATTCAAGGGTAAGTAACAAGCTTGCGGATGTCACTGGATTATTGGTGTATGTCGACGGGACGTTTTTGCAGGTATTGGAAGGCGAGCAAGAGGTGGTTTCTGCCCTTTTAGAGAAAATCTCCAAAGACCCGCGTCATACCGACGTAAAAGTGGTCTATAAAACCGGCGTTGAGCGGCGTACCTTCAATGCTTGGCAAATGGCTTATGTCAGTCCAAGCCCTAAAGAGCTTGCGACTTGGGCCGGTCTGAGCGACACCACGACCATTGATTCCACTCTGAAGACGCTGGAGAGCGAACCCACCAGGTTTCCGTCGGTGCTTTCAAAGCTCTTGCTGGCGATACCGGAAAAAGATTTAGAGCCGCAGTAAATGGCTGCGCACTGACCATGCCGCCCCTGACAGCGCTCGCTGAGTGAAGTCTGCCGCCAGGCAGGCTCGATCAGGTCCGCCAAAAACCGGCTGCTTTGCTGCTTGATCACGAACCCTGATTAACCAAACGCCCCCTGCGCGCGCAAGGCCGCCAGTTCGGTGGCATCGATACCGAGCAGATCGGTCAATACCGTGGTGGTGTCAGCACCTGCGCAGGACACCGGCAGGCTGGCGCGGTCATCATTGCCGCTCATCTTGATCGGATTGCCGATGATGCGTTGCTGCCCGGCAATCGGATCGTCGACCGTGAGCACCATGTTGCGTGCCGCGGCCTGCGGGCTATTGAGCACATCGGGCAGATCATGCACCGGACCGCAGGGTACGCCGTGTTGGTGCAGGGTGGCGCTGGCTTCCATCATGGTGTGGCGGGCGGTCCAGGTTTCAACGATGACATCAATTTCGCGCAAATGTCTGACCCGGCCTGCCGATTGGGTGAAACGGCTGTCGTCGAGCAGGTCGGCGCGGCCGATGGCGCTGCAGAATCGTTGCCAGATCGGGTCGCCGCCGACGGTGATGTTGATGTAACCGTCGCTGGCCCGGTAGGCCCCATAGGGTGCGCTGGTGCCGGAGCGGCCGCGGCTCGGTGCCTGGCCGCTGAAGGCGGTCAGCGACAGGCCGAGTTCGTTGAGGCTGACCATGGCATCGTGCATGGCCAGATCAACGCGTTGGGGTCCGCCCTGATCCTTGCGGCGGTACAGCGCCAGCACCGTACCGAGCACCGCCATCAGGGCGCTCACCTGATCGCCCAGCGGCAAGCCGTTGTAACCGGGCTGGCCGTCGAGGCCGTCGGCGCGGTATTGCAGACCGGCCAGCCCCTGGGCGATCAGGTCGAAGGCGGGCCAGTCGCCGTAGGGTCCGCTGGTGATGAGGTCGTCGTGGCCAAAGCCGGACAGGGTGGTGTAGACCATGTCGGCGCGGCGCGCGCACAGGGTCTCGAAGGTGATGCCGAGTTTTTCGAGTGAAGACGGCTTCATGTTGGTCCACACCACATCGCTGTGGGCAACGAGGCGCCAGAAAACGTCCATGCCGGCGGGCGTTTGCAGGTCGACCTGAATGCTTTTTTTGCCGGCCATCACGCGCAGCTCGGACAGGCTGCGCACCTGACCATCTTTGGTGACCTTTGAACCCACTCCGCGCAGGATGTCGCCCGCGCCCGGTGGCTCGAGCTTGATCACTTCGGCACCGAAGCGCGCGAACTGCAGGCTGCCGATATTGCCCGCGAGATAACCTTCGAGCGCGAGGACTCGAATGCCGTTCAAGGCTTGCATCTTATGGTCTCCCTGGGTTGTGCATCTTCGTGTGCCCGATCATGCTGCGGGGCGCTGCGGCAGCACCACTTCAGCGCGGCCATTGCAGCTGATTTCGCCCAGCTGGTTTTCGGCCCAGAGATCAATATCGACGATGGCCTTGTCGCCAACGATGCGTTTGCGCACGACCTTGCCACGGCACCACAGGGTGTCGCCGACCAGATTGGGCAGATTGGCGCGGATGTCGAGCGTTTTCATCACACCGCGGTCGCCGATCCAGTCGGTCACCACCTGTCCCATCCAGCCCAGACGCATCCAGCCGTTGTCGTAAATGCCGGGCATGCCGACGGCGCGCGCGACGCGATCATCGAGATGCCCCTCGCCGGGCCACGTGGATTCACTCAGCCAGCCTGAGGGACGGTTGTTGGCGATACTCTCGGGTGCAGTGCGCGCGGCGTGGCGCATCTGCCATTGCAGCTCGGCGGCGCGATAGCCGGTCGGCAGGTTGCCGGCGTAGTAGGCCATCAGGGTGGCGATGGTCAGCGGTCCTTTGACCAGCGTTGACAGGGCCTCGTCCTCGGTCACATCGTCGAAGTAGCGCGGCGTGGCGCCGCGGCGCCGTTGCGCCAGCACCTCGGTTTCGATACTTCCTTTTTCCTCGAGGGTATAAATGTGCATGGCGCGCGGCTCGTAGTGCAAGCCGCCAGTCTGGTCGGCGCGCGCCACGCGCAGCGACTTGCTGATGTAACGCGCCAGCAGTTCACCTTCAATGGTGGTGTAGGTGGTCTCGCCGATCTGCACGACCATGCGGCCACCCTTGCGACCGGTCACCTCGTGCAGGTCGACCAGTTTGGCCTCGGCCTTGATCCAGTCGCCGCGGCGCGCCAGGCGCTCAATCTCCCAGCGGGCACTGCCAAAAAACACCTGGGCACTGTCAAAGCCCGGCGTGACGCCGGCAGCGAATACGCTGTACCCAAAAGTAGGCGGCGCCACCTGAGTCTTGTACGGCCCGGCGGCGCCGTAGTCGAGATCGCACCAGAGCGGGTTGTCATCGCCCAGACCGAGCGCGTAATGACGGATCGTGTCGTAACTTGCCTCGTGGTTGTACTGGTCGATGCGCAGCGGCTGGCCGATCATCTCCCGAACGCGATGGATTTCTTCGGGGTCGATGCCGCCCTGATGTTCGAAGACGCTTGCTGACATGGTTTACATCCTTGTTATTTTGAAATTGCCGCTTATTCTGGCGTGTAATTGGCCAGGCGCGCGGCATTGGCCCAGAACTGCAATTGCCGCTCAAATACCCGGCGGAATTCGGCCGAGGTGGAGCCGACCGTGCGCGCACTCAAGGCCGTCTCGGCGCGCGCCTTGACCTCGGGCACCATCATCGCTTCGCGGCACCAGGCTTCGAGTTTTGCAATGATGTGTGGCGGCGTGCCGGCGGGTGCCCACAGACCCTGCAGCACGGTCACTTCAAAATCGGGCACGCCGACTTCGGCCGCGGTCGGCACGTCGGGATAGAGCGACGAGCGCACGCTGCTGGCCACAAACATCGGCTTGACCTTGCCGGCCTGGATCATGGCCCGGTAGACCGGCAGGCCATCGAAGGAAAATGCCACGTCGCCCGAACTGAGGGCAACCGGAATCTCGCTCGAGTTCTTGTAGGGGATGGTGGTGAAGTCGATGCCGGTCTTGGCGCGCAGGGCGTGCATGCCGAGCGTGCCGGTTGGGGCCTGCGAGCCGTGATTGAGCTTGCCTTTGTTGGCTTTCGAGTAGGCTACCAGCTCCTGGAAGCTGCGCGCCGGCAGTTTGGGGTCGGTGAAAAAGAAATACGGCGCTTCGTAGAGCGCTGACACCGGCACCAGTTCGCGCAGGGTGTCGATCGGATCGTTCTTCACAAACACTGAGGTTACGACTGTGCCGCTGAAATAGAGCAGGGTGTAGCCGTCCGGTGCGGCGCTGGTGACAGCACGCGCGCCGATCAGGCCACCGGCGCCGACGCGGTTTTCAACAATGACCGGCTGACCCATGCGCTTGCGCAGTTCGTCGGCGATCATGCGCGCGCCGACGTCGGTGGTGCTGCCGGGAGCGTTGGGCGAAATGATGCGCACGGGGCGGTTTGGGTAGTCCTGCGCAGCGGCGGTACCGGTGAGTAGGGTGCTGAAAAAGCCAAGGCAGCCAGCGTAGCCAAGACAGCCGAGGACGAAATTCAGACGTCGATGGAATCGGTTCATGGCTGGCATCTCCCTGTTTATGTGTTTTTTTGTTGTCGTGTTTTTGGTGCGGTGAAATTCTGGCCGCCAAGGCGCACTATGCGCGCTTTCCGGCGCAGGTGACAAGAGCCGCTTGGGCTATAGCACCCGATACAGGGCCTCACGGGTGACGCCGGCTTCCTGCGCCACGGAAGCAAGTCCGCCGTACGCCTCGGCAACATC
>CANJOT010000253.1 GCA_947475815.1 Burkholderiales bacterium
GGGTGGCACCAGCCCATGGGATCGCCGATCGTGACCGAGACGACCTTGATGCCGGCCGCGCTCCACAGTTCGTGCTGGCGACTCAGGAAAGTCATGGCCACGTCCGCGCTGAAATCACCCAGGAAGTTGGAACCGAACGTGGCATTGGTACCGATGCCGGCTTCGGTCACGCCGTTGGCGCGCGCCATGCTGACCGTCTTGATCCACGACGACATTTCCTGCATCTGAGTGCGGTTGAAATTGCGCCGCACGAACACATCGCACTGATGCACGTTCAGGCGCGGCATCGACTTGCCGGTAGGCACATTGAGCGGCGGTGAAAATTCCAGCGCACGTTCGCGGCCGCGTTCATTCGGGATCATGGCGGTGTAATTGACGCCGGCCACCGGCGTGAAGTTGGCCACTACGGCCTCGACACCTTTCATCTGGGGCGTGTATTTCGGGCTGACGAAAGAGCCGACGACGATGTTTTTCAGACCGGTCAGCGAAAGCGCGTTGAGCAGTCGGATCTTGGCTTCGACCGGGATGCGCGCATCCTCGATCTGCATGCCTTCGCGCATCACCTCCTCGGTGAAAATGATGTGGGGAAAGCCTTGCGTCATCGATGTCTCCATGAAATATTCTGTGGTCAATGCTGAAAAATTCTGTCTGGCCGGAGGCCGGCGCTTCGTTCAGAGCGGCAGGCCACGCAGAGTCGCGGCACGCTCGCTGGCGGCCGACATCATGAAGGCCCACTCATTGCCAGCCGTCATGAAACGCACACCCATGTCGATGACCTTGCTGGCGATGGTGCGATTGCTGGTCATGCCACCGGCGCCGGCCACTTTATGATGCTTGCGGCAGGCCGCGATTACACGCGTGTACGCATCTTCGATGAGCGGATGGTCATAGCGGTCGGGAATGCCGAGAGCCTGCGAAAGATCGCTCGTGCCGATGTGCACAATGTCGACGCCCGGCATGGCCGCGATTTCTTCAGCCAGCGCCAGCGCTTCGGGCGACTCGAGCATGATGATGAGCGTCGTGCGGGCGTTCATGATGGCCTGCTTGTCGGCGATGGTGCGCTGATTTTCCTCACCGGCAAACCAGTCTTCATCGATGGCGCGTGTGCCAAGCGGTGCAGTCTTGCAGGCCTTGACCAGTGCGGCCACCTGATCGATGGTCTTAACCTTGGGTACCACGATACCAAGCGCGCCGGCTTGGAGGCAACGTGTGGCGCAGGCGGCATCGGCACTCGGGATGCGCACCAGTGCGGCAATGCCGACCTGGCGGGCCGCGGCGGCGATCGGTGCTACCGCTGATTCAGGGATGATGCCGTATTCGAGGTCAACGTAGATGGCGTCATAGCCCGACTTCTTTGCGGCCAGGGCAATGTCGGGACTCTCGACCTGCTTGATGATCATGGTCAGGCCAAGTTTGCCGGCATCGAGCGATTCGGCCAGTGTGTTGCGCGGCAGGAGTTTGCCTGGATGTTGAGCGGTGGGCATGGTGAGCGTTCGCGAAGGAGGCAGTGCGCATGGCGCACTGCAATGTTGTCGGGGGGGGGGCTGTTTTTGTCTTGTGTATAGTTTATCCTTGCACCACAAGAGCGCGCAACCGGAACCACCGGCGTGACCGGAGTGATTTTCAGAACTGTTCCGCACGCCCCGAGTGATAATCTGCAACAGACAGGCACTAGAAAAACAATGAAAATATACATTCTCGATGCGTTTGAAGGCACCGGCGTCAAGTACATTAATGAGCAGGTAGAGGGTGTGATCCAGTATGGCGATCCGCGCGGCCGCAACTGGCACGAGGATGCCGAGGGCATCATGATTCGCGGCACAGTGCTGACGGCCGACGATTTTGCCAGGGCAAAAAAACTGAGGGTCGTCTCCAAGCAGGGCGTCGGCGTCGACAATATCGACCTGGATGCCGCGCGTGCTCATGGCGTGACAGTCTGCACCACGCCCGGCGTGAACAGCGATGCTGTGGCCGAACTGGCCTTCGGCCTGACGCTGGCCGTGTCGCGCCGCATTGGCGAACTCGACCGGCGCGTGCGAGCGGGTGAAAAAATCATCCGTCCCAATCTGCTGGGCCTCGAACTGGAAGGCAAGACTGTCGGCGTGATTGGCATGGGCAATATCGGCATTCGCGCCGCTCGTCTCTACCACAAGGCATTCGGCTGCCGCATTCTCGCCTTCGATCCGCACGTTCCAGCCGATTATTGGGCTGATTTGCCGCACGAGCGGATCTTGGATCTGGCGCAACTGTGGCCACAGGTCGATGTGCTCACCCTGCATATTCCGCTCACCGACGAAACGCGCAATATCGTCAGCCGTGATGCGCTGGCGTGCATGAAAGAGTCCGCCGTGATCATCAATGTCTCGCGTGGTGGCCTGATTGATGAAGTCGCTTTGTATGACGCCCTCAAAGCCGGCAGACTGTTTGGCGCCGGCCTCGATGCCTTCGATGAAGGCGAGCCACCGAGCCCCGGCAATCCACTGTTGTCGCTGTATAACGTCGTGGCCACTCCTCACGCGGGTGCCGGCACAGTGGAAACCCAGATAAAAAGTTCGTTGCTGACCGCTCAACAACTGCTGCACGTACTCAAGGGTAACGAGCCGTTTCACCGGAACGCCTGAGTCGCACCTGATTGCCTGTGCGCTGCCAGGGCTAGAGTAATTCACGCGGATCCGGAGAAATCATGACTGATCAACATCAAGGCTGTGAGCCGATTTTCGGTGTGGTGCACAGTGCGCCTGACGCGGATCTGCCGCAACACGCCTGCGATTGTCACGTGCATGTGTTCGGGGACACGGCGCGCTATCCCTTTGATCCCAATCGCGCACACACGCCACGCACGGCGTCGGTGGCGCAGTTGCAGCAACACCAGAAGGCGCTCGGTTTTTCGCGCGTCGTGCTTGTGCAGCCGAGTCCGTATGGCACCGATAACCGTTGCATGATGGATGCCCTTGCCATGATAGGCCCGAATGCGCGCGGGGTCGGCGTGATTGATCCGGCCACGGTCAGTGACGAGGCGCTGATCGATATGCACGCCGCTGGAGTCCGTGGTGTGCGTGTCAATCTCGAGACCTTTGGCAAGAACGATCCGGTCGCTGCCGGCGAGGTGTTGCAGGCGGTGTCAGCACGCGTCGCGGGCTTGGGATGGCATGTGCAAACGTATACCAATCTGTCGGTGATCGCACCGTTGCACCGTCTGATTTCGAATCTGCCGACACCTTTGGTTGTCGACCATTTTGGCAAGGCCATGGCAAACCTCGGCCCGCATCAACCCGGCTTTGAGGTTTTGCTGTCGCTGTTGCGGGAAGGCAAGGTCTGGGTCAAGCTATCGGGCGCGCATCGTATCTCCTCGCTGCCGGAATTCAGCGATGTCAAACCCATGGTCGATGCGCTGCTTGATGCCAATGCCGATCAGCTGATCTGGGGCTCGGACTGGCCACATACCGGCGCGTGGCCGGGCATTCCCCTGACGCGCGACGTCTTTAATGAATTTCATCCGATCGATGATGGCATCGCTGCCAACCGCTTGCGGCGCTGGCTTGGCGATACTGGGTATCAGCGCAGGGTGCTGGCCGATAACCCGGCGCGGCTTTATGATTTTGACTGAGTAAGGGATCGGCAGCTTTCTGATGACAACAATACGATGCAACAACAAGAGAGGCGCAAGATGAAACGCAGACAATTCCTGCAAGCCGCAGGCGCGGCAGCACTGGCCGGCACGGGCACGTCATTGTGGGCACAGGCGGATTGGCCGAACCGGCCCATCAAGATCATCATGGGGTATGGCGCGGGCGGTGCCGGGGACGTGAGTTGGCGCATTGCCGCCGAGAAGCTCACTCAGCGTCTGGGAGTGCAGGTTATCGTTGAAAACAGGCCAAGTGCCGGGGCCATTGTGGCCGCACAGGCAGTCAAGGGATCGGCAGCCGACGGCTACACGTTCCTGCATGCGGCCAGTGGCAATTTCGCCATGACGCCTTCGCTGTTCAAATCCCTGCCCTTCGATCCGCAGACCGATTTTGAAATGGTCTCGGAGCTGACACGTCACAGCCTCGCCCTGATGAGTATGGCCAATTCTCCGTACCGCAGGCTGGAGGATGTCATCGCTGCAGCCAAGGCCAATCCCGGCAAGATTTCCGTGGGCATCACGGCGATCGGCACCGGGCAGCATCTGGCTGGTGAGTTTTTCAAATCGGTCGCCGGGGTCAATGTGCTGCTGGTGCCGTTCAAGGGTTCACCGGATTTGATTGTTGCGCTGCGGTCCGGAACTGTCCAGCTCACAATTGATACCCTCGCACCAGTGCTGACGCAGATCCGCAGCGGCGCATTGCGTGCCATTGCCATTACCGATCCACAGCGATTTCCCGGCCTGCTGGATGTGCCGACGTTTGCCGACAGTGGGTTGCAGGGGTTCGAGGTGTTTACCGCCTGGAATGGCCTGGCTGCGCCCGCTGGCACGCCGCGCGCCATCGTTGACCGATTGTCCCGCGAGATTGCCGCGGTCGCGGCGATGCCCGATGTCAAAGCCAAGTTCCTCGATTTTGGCATGGTCGCTGGCGCTAGCACGCCGTCCCAGTCCAAGACTGTGCTTGCACGGGACATTACCGCTTGGCATACGCTGATTGACAAGGCCCATATCGAGAAACAATAGAGCCCTGTCACCCTGCCAGAATGGTCGGAAAAGCGGGATTTCATATGCGGAAAGCCAGGGGAATTCTCGCTGGGCTGCTGCTGACGGCGCAGCAACTGCTGCAGCACCTACGCCATGGCGGTCATGGAGCTGGCCGAGGCGGTGGCGCGTGAAATGCAAAACCGACGCTGAGAGCTTTGACCCATGAACCCTCTGAACCCCAAAAAACTGCTGCTGACCAAGTGGACGGCTGCCAAACCTGTGGCCAAACAAAAGCACTTTCTGGTCAGCCGGGTGATTGAACCCGAACTGCTCACCGAGCCCATTGAGTTGGTAGAAATAGAGGCTGTGTTCTCCAAGGCCACACAGGTGATTGCCTGGCGTGAACTGCAGGATGAGCGTGTTTGGCGGCAGGGTTGGGTCTGATGTTCGGACTCAGCGCAGCTTCCAGGCCGCCTCGGCCAGCATGTCGCGGTGCGCTGGATGGGCGATGGCGATCAGGCGGCTTGCGCGTTGCGTCAAGGTGGTCAGGCGCAGGTCGGCAATGCCGTGTTCGGTCACCACATAATCAACATCGGCGCGGTGTGTCGTGATCAGGTCGCCTGCGGCGTGACGCGGCACGATGCGTGTGCCGGCATCGCGGCCACCGGTCGACGCCAGCATGATGACGCAGCGGCCGCGCGGCGCGAGTCGTGCGGCACGCGCGTAATCCATCTGGCCACCGCCGCTGGTGCGCAGTTTGCCGAGGATGGATTCGGCGTTGACCTGTCCCGTCAGGTCGACCGCCAGCGCTGAATTGATGGCGATGA
>CANJOT010000254.1 GCA_947475815.1 Burkholderiales bacterium
TAAGCCCGGTCGCGCGTGGCCCGCCCGCACGGCACAGCAATGCCGCACCCGATGTTTACCGATGCCGTGACTTAATAGAAGCGCATGGAATAGTCGGTGGCGCGCACGTCTTTGGTCAGGCTGCCAATCGAGATGCGGTCGACCCCGGTTTCGGCGACCGCACGCAGGGTCTGCAGATTGATGCCGCCCGAGGCCTCGAGCAGGGCACGACCGGCACTCACGGCCACCGCCTGACGCATCAGGCTCGTGTCGAAATTGTCGAGCAGAACGGAGCGTGCATCGGCCGCCAGAGCTTCGTCAAGCTGGGCCAGGTTCTCTACTTCAATCTGGATCATGACGCCGGCATTGAGCGCTTGGGCGGCACGCAGGGCGGCCGTAATGCTGCCCGCCGCGGCGATGTGGTTTTCCTTGATCAGGATGCCATCGTAGAGGGCGATGCGGTGATTCTGTCCACCGCCACAACGCACGGCATATTTTTGCGCCAGGCGCAGGCCGGGCAGGGTCTTGCGTGTATCGAGAACCACGGCGCGCGTACCGGCAATGACCTCGACAAAACGCTGCGTCGCACTGGCCACGCCGGAGAGCAGTTGCAGGAAGTTCAAGGCACTGCGTTCGGCCGTCAGCAGGGGCCGCGCATGGCCGCTGATGTCGCACACGATGGCATCGGCCGGCATGCGCTCGCCTTCGCGAAAAAACCACTGCAGGCTGGCCTCTGGATCAAGCTTGCGCACGACGGCCTCAAACCACGGGCTGCCGCACAGAACGGCGGGTTCACGCACGATGACGCGCGCCCGTGCCCGCGTCGCCGCAGGCACGAGCAGACCCGTCAGGTCACCGGTACCGACGTCTTCCAGCAGCGCCGCGTCGACGTTGCGTTGGAGTTCTTTGCGAAGGGTTTCGGGCAGGCTGGAAACGAGCGTGGACATGGCCTCAGGAACCTTGTTTGAGATTTTTTAAAATGATTCAAGTCGCGAACAATACAATCAACACCATATCAACAACAGGACGGCGGGCCAGGCGTTGCGCGACACCGACGTTGCGCCACACTGACGTTGCGCAACACCGACTCAGGCGGCACCGATGCCGGCGACCAGCCCGGCCGGCCGCGTCCCGGCGCCGGCAGCAAAAGCCAGCATGCGGTCGATGCAACGCTTGGCCTGCACACCGAGCTGCGCGTCGATCAAGACCTCACCCGCGCCGTGTTCGAGCGCGTTGAGCACCCCCTGCAAGCCATTCATGGCCATCCACGGGCAATGCGCGCAGCTTTTGCAGGTTGCACTATTGCCGGCGGTCGGTGCTTCAATGAAGCGTTTGCCGGGTGCGGCCAGGCGCATCTTGTGCAGCAGGCCGTTGTCGGTGGCGACGATGAAGGTATCGGCCGGCAACTTGCGCGCAGCGTCGACAATCTGGGTGGTTGAGCCCACCACATCGGCCAGCGCGATTACGGCCGCCGGCGATTCGGGATGCACCAGCACCTTGGCCTGCGGCCATTCTTTTTTCAGCGCCTCGAGTTCGAAGGCCTTGAACTCGTCGTGCACCAGGCAGGAGCCCTGCCAGAGCAGCATGTCGGCGCCGGTCTGCTTCTGGATGTAGTCGCCGAGATGGCGATCGGGCGCCCAGAGTATTTTTTTGCCCTCCTGATGCAGGGCGGCGACAATCTTGAGCGCAATGCCGGAGGTCACCATCCAGTCGGCGCGCGCTTTCACGGCGGCGCTGGTATTGGCATACACCACCACGGTGCGCTCGGGGTGCTGGTCGCAGAAGGCGGCAAACTCGTCGGCCGGGCAGCCGAGGTCGAGCGAGCAGGTCGCATCGAGATCAGGCATGAGGATGGTTTTTGACGGACTCAGGATCTTGGCGGTCTCACCCATGAAGCGCACACCGGCGACCACCATCGTGAGTGCCGGGTGGTCGCGGCCAAAACGTGCCATCTCAAGGGAGTCGGACACACAGCCGCCGGTTTCCTCGGCCAGATCCTGAATGTCGGGATCAACATAATAATGCGCCACCAGCACGGCGTTTTTCTCTTTGAGCAGGGCCTTGATGCGTGCCTTGAGCACGGCTTTCTCAGCCAGGCCGGGCTGGTCGGGCACACGCGCCCAGGCCTCGCTGGTGCAGGCCACACCACCGACCGGACGATCGTAAGCTACTCGCTTGATGACACTCGTTTGCATGTTCCCGTCCTTCCGCTTGAGCCCCTGCCTGCCCCGTTCAAACCTGCTTGAGACCCCTGCGCAGGCCTGTTGACCCTCAAGCCTTCTGGTACAACTGACTGCCCTTGGCCCGAAACTCGATCTTCTTCTCTTCCATGCCCTTTGCAAGAGCAGCGCTTTCCGCCAGACCCTGTTTCTGGGCGTAATCGCGCACATCCTGAGTAATTTTCATCGAGCAGAAGTGCGGGCCGCACATCGAACAGAAATGCGCCACCTTGGCCGAATCCTTGGGCAGGGTCTCATCGTGAAACTCACGCGCCTTGTCAGGATCCAGACCGAGGTTGAACTGGTCGGCCCAGCGGAACTCAAAACGCGCCTTGGACAGGGCGTTGTCACGGATCTGCGCGCCAGGATGGCCCTTGGCGAGATCGGCGGCATGCGCGGCCAGCTTGTAGGTGATGATGCCGTCCTTGACGTCGGCCTTGTTGGGCAGGCCGAGGTGCTCCTTGGGCGTGACGTAACACAGCATGGCCGTGCCATACCAGCCGATCATGGCCGCACCGATGCCCGAGGTGATGTGGTCATAGCCCGGCGCAATGTCGGTGGTCAGCGGCCCGAGGGTGTAAAACGGCGCCTCGTGGCACACCTCAAGCTGGATGTCCATGTTCTCTTTGATCAATTGCATGGGCACATGGCCCGGGCCTTCAATCATCACCTGGACATCGTGTTTCCAGGCCACCTGGGTGAGTTCACCGAGGGTGCGCAATTCGGACAACTGGGCTTCATCATTGGCGTCGTAGATCGAGCCGGGACGCAGGCCGTCCCCCAGGCTGAAGGAGACGTCATAGGCCTTCATGATCTCGCAGATGTCTTCAAAATGGGTGTAGAGGAAACTTTCCTTGTGATGGGCCAGACACCACTTGGCCATGATCGAGCCGCCGCGCGAGACGATGCCCGTCATGCGGTTAGCCGTCATGGGTACATAACGCAGCAGCACGCCGGCGTGGATGGTGAAGTAATCAACGCCCTGCTCGGCCTGCTCGATGAGCGTGTCGCGAAAAATCTCCCAGGTCAGGTCTTCGGCCTTGCCGTTGACCTTTTCGAGCGCCTGATAGATGGGCACCGTGCCGATGGGCACGGGCGAGTTGCGCAAAATCCACTCGCGCGTTTCATGGATGTGTTTGCCGGTCGACAGGTCCATGACGGTGTCGCCGCCCCAGCGGATCGACCAGGTCATTTTTTCGACTTCCTCGCCGATGCTCGAGGTGACGGCCGAATTGCCGATATTGGCGTTGATCTTGACCAGGAAGTTGCGGCCGATGATCATCGGCTCCAACTCCGGGTGGTTGATGTTGGACGGAATGATGGCGCGGCCTCGCGCCACTTCGTCGCGCACAAACTCGGGGGTAATCTCGTCCGGGATGGCGGCGCCGAAAGACTCGCCGGGGTGCTGGCGCATCATCAGGTCGGCCAGGCGCTTGCTAGTCGGGCCGGCGTTTTTCAGACTCTCCAGATAGGCACGGCGATTCAGGTTTTCGCGGATGGCGATGTATTCCATCTCGGGAGTGATGATGCCCTGGCGGGCGTAATGCATCTGCGTGACGTTGGCACCAGCCTTGGCACGACGCGGCTTGCGCGTCAGGTTGAAGCGCAGTTCGGCCAGCGCCGGGTCTGCCAGGCGTTCGACGCCGTAGTGCGAACTCGGGCCGTCGAGGTCTTCCACATCGCCCCGCTCGGCGATCCAGCCGGCGCGCAGGGGATCAAGCCCGCTGCGGATGTCGATCTGCACACCGGGGTCGGTGTAGGGACCGGAGGTATCGTAGACATAGACCGGCGGATTGGGTTCGGCGCCCATTGAGGCGGGCGTGTCGTCCTGATGAATCAGGCGCATCGGCACGCGCACATCGGGGCGCGCGCCGGTGACGTAGATCTTGTGCGAATTGGGCAGGGGCTGGACCGCCGCGTCATCGACAAGGGCGGTCGCTTCCAGGAATTTGGCGGAATTGGGCAAGGCTGCGTTCATGGCGACTCCTGAGGGTTTCGCAGGAGCCGGGGGAGTTGAAGAGGGTAGCCTCACCCTGAACGTCTCCCTGCGCGGCATTACCCGCGCAGGTTCAAAGGGTTTCTCTCACCCCGCTTCGTGCGCGAGGACCCCTGCGTGAGCGCCGAAGGTAGCGCGTCGCTCACAAAAAAGCAAGCGGCGCCGCTTACCAGCCGGCCGGCCAGACGTTGCGCTCGCCGTTCAGGGTCCAGACGGGAATGATGGGGTCGAAATCGGCGCCGTCAGGCACCGCCAGTCCGGCCATGCTACCCCAGGCGCCCGGATCGAACCCCGACCAGGGATCGAGCCAGACACCACCGGCGGACGCTCCTTCAAACATGTCATCCAAAGACCAGTCGGGCATCTGCAAGTCGGCACCGGTGGCGGGCAGCCAGAGATCGACCGGCTGGGCCGTTGCGCCCCCCGACAGGGGCGGCAAGGCCTGCGCCGAAAAATCGTAGGGCTGCACGGCAACGCCATCCGCTGCCGCCGCACCAGACGGATCACCAGCGTGGTACACGACCTGCCGGGTACCGGCTTCCAGACCCAGGCCCGCGCCCAGACCGCGCAGGAAGCGGCCCACAGCCAGCGACGGGTCGTGCACGACCAGCGGATCGGTCACCGCCATGTCAGGCGGCATGGCGCCGGCCATCCCGCGTGTGACGGCATTGACATAGTCCAGCCCGAACTGCAGATACACGGCGGACAGGCCATGGTCATAACCACCACCGAGGTCGGAGTGGGCGCCGTCCAGCCAGACTTCCATCAGCCGGGCATCAGCGCTGTCACCCAGACCGGCGGTCAGGCTGTCGAGCCGGAACGACAGGCGCGGTTCGTCGTCGGCGACCAGATGCAGCACACTGTCGACCACCGGGGGTATGGTCAGCATCAGCTGGCCACGGCGCTCGCCGTACAGGTCTTCATCGACCACGGTGCGGGCACTGGCCGGGTCGACAATGCCACGTTCGGCAATCAGGTTGGTCAGATGCACCGCTGCCGCCGCACCGCGGCTGAAGCCGGACAGAACAATATGGATGTCGGCATCGGGGAGCTCGTCGAGCCAGACGCGTGCCTGGCGGGCGATGGCCAGATAGGCGCGCTCGGCCTGATCGATGACCCCCTCGCCGGTGAGTCCGCCGAGCAGCTGTGCCGGACTCGGGCTGGAGGCGACGCCCGGCACATAGACGGAAGCCACACCGGCCGCCTCCATCAGCCGCGCCAGCTGGGCGA
>CANJOT010000255.1 GCA_947475815.1 Burkholderiales bacterium
CAGCATGGTTTTGCCAGTGCCCGGCTCGCCCTTGATGAGCAGGGGGCGCTGCAGCGTCAGGGCCGCGTTGACGGCCAGTTTGAGGTCGGGTGTGGCAACGTACTGGTCTGAACCTTCGAAGCGCATGACGGTGAACTCGCGATCAAATAGGGGGTGAAATGGAATCGGTTGCTAACCCGAAGTATAAATGAGCGCCGCCGCCTGCGGGTTTTCACCGCGGTCAAGCGGCCAATCGGACTGTTGCAGGGAAAGCGCCCGGGCGCGCAAAGCATTGGACGAAAAAGGCCCGGCTCGGATAGAATGCCTACCTTTACTGCGACGGGCAACCGGCGGGCAGGCGTGCCGCGAAGCCGATGCGGTGAGTCCCGGTGTTGGTTCTCCAAACATTTCTCAATACTTCGGCTGGCAGGGCTTCCTTTGTTCGATATGAAAATCATCTCAAAATTCAGCGTGCTGTGCGGTGTGTTTATGCTGGCTGGTGTTTCCACGGCTGTTCATGCTCAGGCGGGCACGGTCGAGGCGGGCAAAGCCAAGGTTGCGTTGTGCATCGGCTGCCACGGCATCCCCGGTTACAAGGCCAGTTATCCGGAAGTTTACCGTGTGCCCCGCATCGGTGGCCAGAACGCCAAGTACATCGAATCGGCCCTCAAGGCCTACCGCAGTGGCGAGCGCAAACATCCCTCCATGCGCGGCGTCGCCGGTAGCCTGAGCGATCAGGATGTGGCCGATGTGGCGGCGTATTATTCGGCCCAGAAATAATCCGGCCCATTCGAGACGAATTTAGCAGACCTTCCCATGAAAAAAATCGCCCTGTCCGTAGTGCTCCTGGTTTTGTCCGTGTTGACGACCGCGCAAGCCGCCGACGTCGCCAACGGCCGTGAACTCGCGACCAAGAAATATGCCTGTGTCTCCTGCCACGGTGAAAACCTGAACAAGCCGATTGATCCGAGCTATCCCAAGCTGGCCGGTCAGTATCCTGACTACATCGCTCAGGCCTTGGTGGCTTACCAGCGCACTAACGGCACCTCGGGTCGTGGTAACGCCATCATGGCCAGTCAGGCCAAGCCGCTTACCCGCAAGGAAATCGCCGACATCGCTGCGTTCATCGGCAGCCTGCAGGGCGATCTGGTCAGCCATCGCTGATTCAGCCTGCGCAGCAACACCCGTCAGGGGCCTCTTCGGAGGCCCTTGGTGTTTCTGAGGCGGCCCTCGGCGGCTTCGCGGGCGGCCCTCATGCGGCCTGAATCTCCAGCTTACCCTGCCGTGCACCACTCCAGCACCGAGGGGCTCATCCCCGGCGTTTGACGCACTCGATATAGGCCACGCCATCCGGCGGCAATCCGCTGCGCTGGGAATTCCACAACATTTCACCGAGGCACTCCATCACCTGATGGTGGGCATCGTGGAGCGAATCGAGGCGGCGCATCAGTCCTTCCACGGCGCGCTTGATGCCGGGAGGCTGGTCGATCGATACCTGTTCGGCAATCGACAGATGCATGGCCAGATGCAGGAAAGGGTTGCTTTCGCCTCGTTCGGGCGTGTAATCCTGATGCACGGCGTCTTCGGGCTGACTCAGGGTATCGTGATATTCGGGGTGCTCAATGATCCAGTCGAGCGCGATGGCCTCGAGTGGCGTCAGTGGCAATCGTTGCTGGTGCTTTTGCCAGATGCCGGTAAAAAACAGGCGCACTTCCTCGCGGCTTGGATTGAACATGCTGGGTTACACCTCGGGCTTACGCCGCAGGCGCCTTGCTTTTGGTTTTGTAGCGGCACAGGTCGGCCACCGGACAGCGCCAGCATTCCGGCAGACGCGCCTTGCAGGTGTAGCGGCCGTGCAAGATGAGCCAGTGATGGGCATCGAGCAAAAACTCGCGCGGGATGTTCTTGAGCAGTTTTTTCTCTACCGCCAGCACGTCTTTGCCGGGGGCAAGACCGGTACGGTTGCCAACACGGAAAATATGCGTGTCGACCGCCATGGTGGGGTGACCGAAGGCTGTGTTGAGCACCACATTGGCCGTCTTGCGACCAACGCCAGGCAGCGCTTCGAGATCTTCGCGGTTGGCGGGCACTTCGCTCTCGTGCAGATCAACCAGACGTTTGCAGGCACCCATGACGTTTCTGGCTTTGGTGCGATACAGGCCGATGGTCTTGATGTACTCCGACAGCTTTTCTTCCCCCAGGCGCAGCATGGCTTCGGGCGTGTTGGCGACGGCATACAGAGGACGTGTTGCCTTGTTGACCGAGACGTCGGTCGCCTGGGCCGAGAGGATGACCGAGATCAGCAATTCAAACGGGGTGGTGTATTCAAGCTCGGTGCGCGGTTCCGGATTGAGCCGGCGCAGGCGTTCGAAAAATTCCTGACAGTCTGCGCTTTTCATGATTTGGATGTGCTCTGGTGTTGCGCGCGGGCGCGCGCCATGGCGGCGGCGATGACGGCTTTTTTCTGCTCGGCCTCGTGTTGCTTCAGGCTGGCACGGGCTTCGTCGTCGAGTCGCTGATTGCGCGTAACAAAGCGCGCGCGCCCCTGACGGGCGTGGTCATCGTCCCATTCAAACAGCGCTGGCACGAGCACGATGCAGTCGACCGGGCAGGGTGGCAGGCACAGGGCGCAGCCAGTGCACCAATCGGCCACGATGGTATGCATCTGCGTCGGGGCGCCGATGATGGCGTCGGTGGGACAGGCCTGAATGCACAGCGTGCAGCCGATGCAATGTTCCTCCTCGACGCGCGCGACGGTGAGCGGCTCTTCAATGCCATTGGCCGGGTTGAGCGCCTTGACCGGCCGCTCGAGGAGGGTGGCCAGCTTGACGATGCCGGCGGCGCCGCCCGGCGGGCATTGATTGATATCCGCCTCGCCGGCGGCGATCGCCTCGGCATAGGGACGGCAGGCCGGGTAGCCGCAGCGCGTGCATTGCGTCTGCGGCAACAGCGCGTCGATGCGCTCGGCGAGGGTCGTCATCCGCGCGCGGTCGGGACTTCAGGAATGGCTGCGGATGAAGTCGTGCAAGCGTGGGTAGATCACCTCACGCCAGCGTCGGCCGCTGAAAATGCCGTAATGGCCGCAACCCGGTGCGGTGAAATGCTGCTTGCGTTGAGCCGGAATGCCGCTGCACAGGTCAATGGCCGCCTCGGTCTGGCCGCTGCCGGAGATGTCGTCGAGTTCCCCTTCGATGGTGAACAGGGCGACCGTCTTGATGTCTTCGGGCGCAACGCGGGTGCCGCTGACATGCCAGACGCCGAGCGGCAGTGCGTGGTCCTGAAATACCGTCTTGATGGTATCGAGGTAATACTCGGCCGGCATGTCGAGCACGGCATTGTATTCATCGTAAAACGCGCGGTGTGCATCGGAGTTTTCGTCATCACCCTGAAGCAGGTGGAGGTAATAGTCGTAGTGCGAATTCAGGTGCCGGTCCGGATTCATCGCCACAAAGCCGGCATGCTGCAAAAAGCCCGGATAAACGCGGCGCAGGTATCCCGGATACTTGGCTGGAACGTTGTAAATGACGCTGTTCTCGAACCACGAGTAGGGTTTTTTGATGGCCAGCGCATTGACCTCGGTCGGGCTGCAGCGCGTGTCAATCGGGCCGCCCATCATGGTCATGGTGCGCGGCAGTATTTTTTCGCCGGCGCTCGCCATCAGCGAGATGGCGGCGAGCACCGGTACGGTTGGCTGACACACCGAGATGCAATGCACCTGCGGGCCGAGAAAGCGGATGAAATCCTGAATGTAATGCACATAATCATCCAGATGGAATGGGCCTGCGCCGATTGGAACCATGCGCGCATCGACCCAGTCGGTGATGTACACATCATGCGAATGCAGCAACTGGCGCACTGTGTCGCGCAGCAGGGTCGAGTGGTGGCCGGAGAGCGGTGCAACGAGCAGCACGCGCGGGTCAGCAGGCGCCTTGCCTTCAAAAAAACGCTGAAAATGCAAGAGCTTGCAGAATGGCTTGTCCACCACAACGCGCGCCAGAACCGGTACTTCAACGCCGTCGATGATGGTTGAATGGATGTTAAAGGCGGGCTTTTCGTACTCTTTTCCAAGTCGGTAGAACAACTCGTAGTTCGCCGCCATGCGGTTCGAAAACGGCAGGAAAGACATGGGATTGTGCGGGTCGGAAAACGCCTTCGCGCCCGCTTCGGCCAGCGCGGTCATGGGATTGAGGAACGAGCGCTGCAGTTCGTGCAATTGATAGAGCATGTCCACTTCCTGTGACAAGGATACTTCAGGCTACCGCTGGGAAGGAATTATCCCCTTCTGGTGAAATGTTGCAAGGCACCATTTGCCATGGTACGCCAGATATCGCCTTTTCCGCAAAAAGACGGCACGCCGCTGAGCATATTCCCTGGCTTACCAATAGTTTTCCACCGCCAATTGGCCTGGTGCATTGCGGCGCGAGGTGGTGAAGCCACGCGCCGCCAGCAGTTTGCGGCTGCTGCTCACCATGTCCGGATTGCCGCACAGCATGATGCGGCTGCGTTGCAGATCGAGCGGCACGGCCGCCGCCTCAAGTTGGCCGGTTTCGAGCAGCTGCCCAATGCGCGCGCCGAGCACGCCGGGCAGGGCGGTACCGGTGACCACCGGCAGGTAAAGAAGCTGCGCACCGCCGCGCTGGTAGAGGGGACCGGAGGCCAGCTTTTCAATCTCTTCCCGGTACACCAGTTCCTGGGCGGCATGCACGCTGTGCACGACGATCAGGCGCTGATAGTCGGTCCATGTCTTGGGGTCGAGCAGGATGGAAACGAACGGTGCCAGACCTGTTCCGGTGGAGATCAGCCACAGGTCGTGGCCGTCCGGCTGGCCGGTCTGGAAGCGGTCGGTGGTCAGAAAACCGTAGGCGGTGGTATCGACCAAGACGCTGTCACCCACACCCAGGCGGGCAAATTCGGTGCTGAATTCGCCGCCGGGCACGACGATCGAATAAAACTCCAGTTCGCTTTCATCGCGACCCGACGCCATCGAGTAGGCGCGCCACACGGTGCTCCAGCCCGAACCATCCTTGGCCTGGGCATCGGCACGGCGCAGCCCCAGACGGGCAAATTGTCCCGGCGTAAAGCGGTAGTCGGGGTGCCGTGTGGTGCGCACCGAGAACAGCTTGGGCGTCCAGACGCGCACGCTGGTAATGGTTTCGGTCGTGTATTTGTCGCTGGCCATGAGTTGGCCGTCAGCCCGTGGCGGACCGCTTTACGGCATGCCCGCGCGGGGCGGGCAGTGCGCTCATTTTTCGAGGTACTTCAGTTTGTCCGGCACATCTTTCCAGTCGTCCGCATCGGGCAGGTGCGGCACCATGCGCGTGATGCTCGGCCAGGTCTTGGACAGATCAATATTGATGGCGATGAAGGGGCGCTGCGCTTCGGGCACATCTTCTTCGGCAAAAATCGCATTGACCGGGCATTCGGGAATGCAGACGGCGCAGTCG
>CANJOT010000256.1 GCA_947475815.1 Burkholderiales bacterium
CTCTCTCAGGTGCTCAAGGACGGCAAGATCGAAGGCTCGGCATGGCTGGTACCGGCCCATCTTTACACGCTCATCCGTCAGGACGCCGTCACGCTCGACAAGGGCAAGGGCCGTGCTGGCGCCGCGGCCTTGATGAAATACCTGAAGAGCGAAAAATCGAAAGCGATTATCAAGGCATTTGGTTATGGGCTTCCCTGATGCCCCGCCGGAGCATGATCCGGCGGAATGGAGTCATCGTGAATCATATTGCCGAATGTGATGTGCTCCCAGTTCTCGCGCAGATGGCGCGCGGTTTTTTTTGCACCATGTAATTCGAGAGCAGCGGCGAGTTGAGCGTGCGAATAACTTTCCAGGTCTGTCAGTGTTTTCTTTAGGGCTCGCAGTGCTCGATCTGTCGCTATGGCAAACAGCGTATCGATGAATTTTCCAGGCGAGATTACTTTTAGGCCGATGAGAGCAAGCCTGGTCGGCGCGAGGTGCCTGATGTTGTTGGATACGATCAGCACGAGATCTCTGGAATTTTCCTCTGACAGGCCTGAAAGCAATGCTATACCGGCGGCTGCAACATGGATGTCTCCGGGGTGAGCGGGTGGTCAGTCACGGCGCTTCCGTTGATCCTTTTGCGCTGCGGCGATGTAGTGCTCCTCCGGAATGTCGTACATGCCGGCCGCTGCCGCTGCTGCCCTGTAATCGGCGTCGATCCTCTCGACCGGCGGATGCTCGATCATCCACGAACGAACGGACGATAGGGGGATTTTCCGATGGCCCCCAGACGATTTGGTAGCGCCTGCCAAACGCTTGTCGTCGACGAGCATCGCGACGTACGGCCGGCTGCACCCCATAAGATGTGCCGCTTGTTCGGTTGTAATCATTTCTTCCCGGGCTTCGCGTGTGCCAACAGCCATTTGGTGTTCGCTGGAAATCCGAACCAGATGCATCTGCACCTGGGTTCTGGCTTCCCGCGACAGGTCGTCAGCGCCATCGAGAATTTCATGAAGGGCGTGCGCAACCTGCAGAACCTCATTTCTGCCGATTGTCGGAATTCGCACTGCAAGCCGTTCGGCGATAGTAAATAGCGGGTCATTGGCTCTGCTTTTGCCACGTTGCAGTTTGGTTGATGTGATGTCCACGTCGTGACTCCAATTCAAGATTTTTCGTTTTATTTTTCGAATTATCTCAAAAAACGAAATGAATGCAAGCCCTTTTTGCTCAAGCCTGAATTGAATGTTTTGAGTGCGACATGGCGACCTGTTCCGGTGCCCGCGATTGACGCGTCGGACGTTGTGGCGATGAACCTTGGCGCCCCTAGGGGCAGCAGGCGTCCCCCCCAAAGATGCCGCACACACGGAATTGTTCAGCCTCGTGTTCGAACAGGCGTCAACCCGCTCTCCCTTACCACTCCACCATCAATTCGCTGACCGAAAAAAAGGTGTGATCGAGGCGATACTTCACGGCGTCGAAGGGCACCGCGAGGCGCAGGTCCGGCAGGCGCCGGAACACGGTATCAAAAACAATCTGCAGTTCAGCGCGCGCCAGCGGCGCGCCGATGCAGACATGGCTGCCCGAGCCGAAGGCGACATGAAAGCGTGATTCACGCTGCGTGTCAAAGTGGTCGGGCTCGACATACATCGCCTCGTCGCGGTTGGCGCTGGCCAGGTGCGCCACCACGCCTTCGCCCGCGCGCACGGTGACGCCGCCGATTTCGACATCCTGAAGTGCCACGCGCGCCAGGCCATGCTGGACGATCGAGGTATAACGCAGCATCTCGTCGATCACCGCCGGTGTGGTCAACGGATCGGCCTTGATCTGTTGCAGACTTTCGGGATTGCGCAGCAGGATCAGGATTCCCGAGGCGATCATGTCGGCCGTGGTGCCAAAGCCCGCCAGCAATACCAGATTGGCCATCGCCGCGAGCTCTTCTCTGGCTACCCGCCCGGTCTTGACTTCGGCAATAATCAACTTGCTGATCAGGTCGTCGCCCGGATTCTGCAGGCGCTCGTCGATGCGCTTGATCCAGTAGTCGTGCAGGTCGACCAGCGCCTTGTGGACGGCTTCTGGTTTTTCGCCGATGCCGGTGCGCGTGACGCCCACGGCCTTGACAAAATCGAGGTCTTTTTCAGGCACCGCCAGCAACTTGCTGATGACCGCCGCCGGCACCGCCGGCGCGAGGGTGCGGCAGATATCGACCGGCGAGCCGGCAGCGATCATGTCGTCGATCGCACCATCAACAATGGCCTGAATTGCCGGCCGCAAGGCCGCGATATTGGCCGGCGTAAAAAACGCCTGCCAGAGGCGCCGCTCTGCGGTATGAACCGGCTTGTCCTTGCGCAAAAAACTGGCATTGGTGGTCTTCTGCTGCTTGACTGCGGCCGACCAGGTGGGGTAATTCGGGTGATGTGAATCGGCGCTGAAGCGGTCATCGCCGAGCATGGCGCGCACATCGTCCATGCGCGTGAACAGCCAGACTTCGTTGCCATCCCACAGCTTCACCTTCGCAACCGGCCGTTCGTGCCGCAGTTCGTTCACCTGCGGCGACGGATCGAAGGGGCAGCGCGCATCGCGTTTGAATGGATACTCCGGCAATGTGTCCATGGGGCAGCCCGCCCTGCTTGCGTCGCTCACGATGCGCCATCTTTCATGGCCGCGTCAATGCAGGAAATGACCGCCATCGACGGCGAGCGTCTGGCCGGTGATGAAGTCACTGTCAGCCGATGCAAAAAACACAATCGCACCGGTCAGGTCCTCAGGCTTTTGCACCCGCTTGAGTGCCGTTGCAGCAGCGGCCGTATTGCGCAGCTTGAGAATGCTTTCATCAGGATCGATTTCAGACAGCGTGCTGCCCGGCGCGACGCAATTGACGCAGATGTTGTCCTTGCCCAGTTCCATCGCCAGCGTCTTGGTGAAACCAAGGATGCCGGCTTTCGATGACACATAGTGAATGCGGCTCGCCGATCCCTTGAGCGCCGTGGTCGAACTGATGTTAATGATCTTGCCGTAGCCCTGATGCCGCATGTGCGGCACCACGGCGCAGGATGCCAGCCACGCGCCCTTCAGGTTGACTTGCATCATCAGGTCCCATTCGGCAACCGTGATTTCGTCAAAGGGCGAGCGCGACATCGGCACGGTAGAAAAAATCGCGGCATTGTTGACCAGAATGTCGATGCGGCCAAAGCGCGCCACGGCCGCAGCCGCCATCGCTTCGACACTGGCCTTGTCCGACACATCGGTCCGCACCGCCATCGCCTCGCGGCCTTCGCCAGTCAGCTGCGCGGCCACTGCCTCGCCGGCGGCGCCATCAAGTTCTGCCACGACGACCTTGGCGCCTTCGGCGGCGAGCCGCAGCGCATACGCCTTGCCGATGCCATGCCCTGCACCCGTTACGATTGCCACACGACCTTCAAGCCTGCCTTGCATACATGTCCCCGAAAAATAGTAAAGTCAACCCGTGCCCTGCAGGGCCGGATCAGCTCGGCTCGACCTTGGCGATCTTGACCGCCCGGCCAAAGCGCAGCGAATTGACGCGCAGATTCTCGGCATAGCCTGCAGCATTCAGATAGGTCGGGGTGATGTTGAGCGTCTTGAAGCGCGCCACCACGTCGGGATGCTCGAGTGCCGCCTTGATGGCGCTCGACAGCTTGTCGATGATTTCATTGGGCACGCCCGCCGGCGCCACCACGCCCTGCTCGGAGGTGAACTCAAAGCCTTTGAGCACCTCATTGATGGCCGGCACATTGGGGATCATCGCAAAGCGCGTCGGTGTCGTCACGCCCAGCAGATGCACGCTGCCATTGGAGGCCGCCCCGGCCAGCGTCGCCAGCGAGGTCAGTGCGATCGGAATATCACCGGCGATCAATGCAGGATTGAGTTGTGGACCATACGGAATGTGGGTGAGCTGAATGCCCGCCTCGGCGGCGAACGCTTCCATGATGATGTGATGATTGCTGCCGAAGCCGGGAGAGCCGTAGTTCAGTTTTCCCGGGTTAGCCTTGGCTTCGCGGATCAGGTCCTGAATCGACTTGATGTTGGACCCCTTGGCGCTCGATGCGAGAAGGTAGGGCAGGCTGGCCGTCATCGCAATCGGCTTGAACACCTTGAGCGGTTCATAAGGGAGGTTCTTGATCACAAGTGGCGCAAGCAGCAGGGTCGACGTGTCACCGATGAGCAGCGTATAGCCATCCGGCGCCGCCCGTGCCGCCAGACCGCCACCCACGACCCCCGCGGCGCCGGGCCGGTTGTCAACCACGAAGGGCTGGCCCAGCGTTTGGGTCAACCGTTCGCCGAGAATGCGTGCGACCAGATCGGGCGCGGCGCCCGCGGCATAACTGACGACGATCTTGACCGGCTTGTTCGGATAATCCTGAGCAGATGCGCTTGCGCCGAAAACAATACCGGCAAGCAGAATCGCGAGTTGTTTCGTGATGTGTTGCATCCGGGTTCTCCCTGTATTCCCGCACGCACGCGACGTGTCGCCGACGATGATGCGGGTCGTGACTGTCCTGCGCTGCAATAGGACGAGCAGGAAATCTCGATGTTGTCTCCGATGTGACCGGCCGCAGGGAAAACTTTCCTGTATGGCCGGTCTCTTTTTTTGTGCTGTTTACACGCTAACATCAATGGTTTCAAAGTGCAACCGTGCATGGCGTGCCGTCTTTTACTTACCAGGCAAAACCAAATCTGGTGCGTCGGAAAATGAAAAACATGAGTCCCATGAAATTCACGACCCATACTGGTGGACAAACAGGTAGTGGGTCTGCAGCGCTCGATTGGGCGAACGGACCGCCCATTGGCGGTTGGTGCACTCCCCCCGATGGAAGACGAGACAAAGATTGTCCAATTGCACCACGTATAGGCGTTGCATTGGTCGAATAACCTACCGTCGACATTTGCTCCCTTGAGGAAATTTAGCCGATCAGGGGTGGCGGAATTTAAGGTGGTCAGATGTGCCGCAGCCTGCATCGTTCGGGTGAATGCGTATAAAGATGCCCAACTGGCAGTCGTCTGGATGTATTCTTATCGGTAGCAACGAATATAACTTTCGATTTTTGTCCCTCACAGACTCACCCAGTGAGCCTCTCCTTGTGCACAATCGATTCTTCATTGCAATTCTTACCTTAGAAGCCGTAAACGCGAACGACTGTTGGGTATTCGGGTCATTTCGGTGCAGAATCTTTGATTCTCATATCTGGAAAGAGGAAGAGTTTGAATTAGTTCTATGCAGTCCGCGTTTAGGTAAAGCTTAATTGCTCGGGGTGTCGGCCGAGCGATAGGGTAATCCCCCCATTTTTAGCAGCGCTCAGCAGTAGAACGGTTCAGGATTGATTGCCTAGCATCTGTCGTGGAGTAAAGCCGCCAAGCGCCATGTTGGGCCGCTCGTTGTTGTAGGTCCAGAGCCATGAGGTTGCGCCCCGTTGCAC
>CANJOT010000257.1 GCA_947475815.1 Burkholderiales bacterium
CCGGCTGATCCGGAGTTGCTCGCCGGCAAGGCGCTTGACTGCCTGTCCGGCCTCTACCAGGCCAGCCATGCGCGCGACATCGTCACGCGCGCCCGCGCCTTCGGCCAGCTGGATGGTGCCGGCGTGCTCGCCCTGCTCGATGCCCTCGGACCACAGGCCAGGCTGAAGGCCTGAGCGCCGGTCGAAAAAACCAGCCTCAGGGGTGCAGCGCTTCGTGCAGCGGTTGGCGCAGCGGCGCGGCGCTGACTTCAATGCGCATGCTCGACTTGACGGGCCGGCCGTTCAGTTCCCCCGGCGTAAAACGCGCCTTCTCAAAAGCCCTGCGGGCCACCTCCTCGATGGCCTGCGGGATGGCGGCCGTTTCGACGCGGATGCGCTCGACCAGACCGGCTTCGTTGATGAACAGGGTCAGGATAAAGGTACGCGGACCCGTCGCCGCCATGGCTGCAGGCGGCAGATCGGGAATGATGATGACATCGATCGGCTCGGGTGGAACGGTCAGTTGCGAGCGCCGCAGGTAGGCCGCGTCCGGCGCTGGCACAAAAGGCAGCAGCAAGGCCGGTGGTGCATCCGGGACGGTACTGAGCCGCAGCGCTGGCGCGCTGGCGACCGCCTCGGCCGGGACCTGCCCCTGCGGCACGGACGGCGGCTCAGTCGGACCGATCAGTTGCAGCGGCCCCTCAATACTGGCAACCAGGCGCACCTGCAGCGGCCCGGCCACACCGCCGGCGGGCAGCCCGGTCCAGTGCCCCCTGCCCGATGCGCCCGACACCGGCAGCCAGAGCAGCACCGCCAGATGCAGCGCCGCCGACAACAGCAACCATCCTGCGGGGAATGTTTTCAGCAGCCGCATGAGAAGTCTCGGAATTGCCATCTCGAAAATACACCGCGCGTGAAACATGGCGCCATGGCACCACGGCGCCACGGGCTCAGACGGTCTTGCCACCGCGTTTGGGCCGCACTTCGCGGATGACGTCGGTGAACTCATCAATGTCTTCGAAGCTGCGGTAGACCGAGGCAAAACGGACATAGGCGATTTTGTCCATTTTCTTGAGCTCGCGCATCACCAGTTCGCCCAGGCGTTCGCTGATGACCTCGCGCTCGCCGGTCGACAACAGCCGGTCTTCGATGCGCAGGATGGCCGAATCGACGGCATCGGCGCTGACCGGCCGCTTGCGCAGCGACAGCATCAGGCTGGCGCGCAGCTTGGAACGATCAAATTCAACACGGCTGCCGTTTTTCTTGACGATGGCCGGCATCGCCAGCTCGACCCGTTCATAAGTGGTAAAGCGTTTTTCGCAGGCCGGGCAGCGACGCCGGCGGCGAATCGCGCTACCCTCTTCCGCCTCGCGGGTATCCATCACCTGCGTGTCGTTGTCGTGGCAGAAGGGGCAGCGCATGCCGGCGGGCCGACCTTAACGGTAGACCGGAAAACGCGTCGTCAGCGCGGTGACGCGTTCGCGCACGGCGGCGATGTTGGCGGCATCGTGCGGGTTGTCGAGTACGTCGGCGATCAGGTTACCGACCAGTATGGCTTCGGCGTCGGCAAAGCCGCGCGTGGTCATGGCCGGCGAGCCCAGACGGATGCCGGACGTGACGAAAGGTTTTTCCGGATCGTTCGGAATGGCGTTCTTGTTGGTGGTGATGTGCGCCTCACCGAGGATGCGTTCGGCATCCTTGCCATTAATGCCCTTGGGCCGCAGGTCAACCAGCATGACGTGGCTCTCGGTGCGCCCGGAGACGATGCGCAGGCCGCGCGACATCAGGGTTTCGGCCAGCAGGCGGGCATTGACGGCCACCTGTTGCTGGTAGACCTTGAACTCCGGCGCGAGCGCTTCCTTGAACGCCACTGCCTTGGCGGCAATGACGTGCATCAGCGGGCCGCCCTGAATGCCGGGGAAAATCGCCGAATTGATCTGCTTTTCAAACGCCGGCTTCATCAGGATGATGCCGCCGCGCGGGCCGCGCAGCGATTTGTGCGTGGTTGAGGTGACGACGTCGGCATGCGGGATCGGGCTCGGATACACGCCGGCGGCGATCAGGCCGGCGTAATGCGCCATGTCGACCATGAAGTAGGCGCCAACCTCGCGGGCGATGGCGGCAAACCGTTCGAAGTCGATACGCAGCGCGTAGGCCGAGGCACCGGCCAGAATCAGCTTGGGTTTGTGGGCGCGCGCCAGCCGTTCCACTTCGTCGTAGTCGATTTCTTCGCGTTCGTTCAGGCCATAGCTGACGATGTTGAACCACTTGCCGCTCATGTTGACCGGCGAGCCGTGGGTCAGGTGACCGCCCATGGCGAGCGACATGCCGAGAATGGTGTCGCCCGGTTTGAGCAGCGCGAAATAGACCGCCTGGTTGGCCTGCGAGCCCGAGTTGGGCTGGACGTTGGCCGCCTCGGCACCGAAGAGCTGCTTGACGCGGTCGAGCGCAAGCGTCTCGGCGATGTCGACATATTCACAACCGCCGTAATAACGCTTGCCGGGATAGCCTTCGGCATATTTGTTGGTCAGCTGGCTGCCCTGCGCGGCCATGACGGCCGGGCTGCAGTAATTTTCCGAGGCGATCAGCTCGATGTGATCTTCCTGGCGGCGATTTTCCAGCTCAATGGCGGACCACAGTTCGGGATCGACCTGGGCAAGGGTAAGTTTTTTGTCGAACATGGCTGTTCCTGGGTTCTGAAAACGGATGCTGATCGGATTCGACGGCGTGCCTGCCGCACACCACAACCGGACGCCAAGCCGCGGCCAACGCTGGCCGGGCAGGGAGAACAGGAACGACAGGCAGCCACGATGCTCGCACCACTCTCGGCTGCCCAGGCGATCGGCTCGGAAAACGGCGGGCTGCGTGACGATCCCCAAGGATCCTGTCTTTGGCCATCCGGCTTCCAATTCCCGCGCTCCCCGGTGGGGCTCCACCTCGGCGCAAGGTCTGCGCACATCGCCAGTTACGCGGGAAAGAATGGAAGATCGGATTCTAAGCGAGGGGCAAGGATAGAGCAACCGCTGGCCGCGCAATGGGCCACACCGTGGGCCGCGCAGTGGGCAAACTGCGTGACAATGGCGAAATACAGCGGTGAAATTTGCGACAATGGCGGCTGAACTTTACCGCCCACTCGCTAAAAGGCCAGCCATGATTGTTTTTGTCACCGGGGCCAGCTCCGGATTCGGCGCTGAAATCGCCCGAAAATTCGTCCGCGAAGGACATGTGGTGATCGCCAGCGCTCGCCGCCGCGAGCGGCTCGACGCCCTGCAAGCCGAACTCGGCGCCCGTCTCCATACGCTGGTGCTCGACGTGCGCACGCGCAAGGGTGTGCAGCAGGCCGTGGATGGGCTGCCCGACGAGCTCCGGGCGATCGACCTGCTGGTCAACAATGCCGGTCTGGCACTCGGCCTCGAGCCGGCGCAGCGCGCCAGCCTCGACGACTGGGACGAGATGGTCGATACCAACATCAAGGGCCTCTACACCATGACGCGCGCGCTCTTGCCGGGCATGGTCGAACGCAACCGCGGCCACATCATCAACCTTGGCTCGATCGCCGGGCATTTCCCCTACCCGGGCGGCAATGTCTATGGTGCGACCAAGGCGTTTGTGTACCAGTTCAGTCTGAACCTGCGCGCTGACCTGCTCGGCACGCGCGTGCGCGTCACCGATATCGACCCCGGCCTGTGCGGCGGCACCGAGTTTTCCAGCGTCAGGTTCAAGGGTGACGACGACAAGGCCGGCAAGGTCTATGAAGGCACCGAGCCGCTCACGGCGGTCGACATTGCCGACGCGGTCTACTGGACGGCATCACGGCCGGCGCACGTCAACATCAATGCCATTCAGATGATGCCGGTCTGTCAGGCCTTTGGGCCGCTCGCCGTGGCGCGCAATCTCAGCCCCGCATGACCTCGTCGAGCACACTGGCGACGGCGAGATACTGCTCGCCGGTCTGACGCAGGGCCTCGACCTGCTCATGGCCGGGCACCCGTTCGATGGCATAAGCCATCGCACGCGCGTACACCAGCCGGTGCGCATGGTTGGCGTCCGTCGGGACCAGCCGGCAAAACGCGCTGGCCAGGCCGGTGGCGCCCCAGCCCGGCCGGCGCGCGCTCAGGGCGGCAAAAAAGGCGCGGTCGGTGCCACGTCCTCCATCAAAATCGCTCGCTCCCCAGACATGCAGGATGTCGGCGCATTGCAGCTTGTCGATCATCAGGCAGGACGGCCGCGTGAAGCCGCCAAAACGCTGGTGATACGCACCGCGCCCGGGGCCGGCTGATTCGAGCCGGTCGATGCACATCGGCTCGTCGTTGGCCGGGTTGACATACCAGGACAGGGAAAAGGCCCAGGGCCGCCCGGCCACCGCCGCCATCAGGGTGCCCAGATGTTCCGGACCAAACCAGTCGTCGTCATCGAGATAAGCCAGATAACGGCTGTCGGCGGCAAAACTGGCCATGGTGGGCAACATGCCGCCACAGGCATTGTTGTACAGGCCGCCATGGATCCTCGCCGTCGAATAACCAAGCTCAAGCACAGTCAGCGTACGCCCCGGCGGACAGGCGCGCCGCAAGCGCTCAAGCATGGCGCTGGCCTCGGCCGACACCGGGCCGTCGTGATCGACGCCAATGAGCACCTGGATGCTGCCCTCGAATTGCTGGCGATACACCGACAGCACCGCCTGCTCAAGAGTAGGACGCAGCAGGCTGGTGATGATGACGCAACAATCGTGCATGTCAGACCCGCGGCGCGATGAAAGGCGTGTCGTGCAACAGCCGGCTCATGGTATAGCCTTGCTGGCGCAGATACTCGAGCCGCACCGGATGCATGCTATCGGTCGGCTTGATGAGGTAATAGACGGTCGCCCGGTCGGTCGCGCCGCAATCGGGAAAATGCTGGCGCAGGGCGGCAAATACCAGCCGGTCGCCGCTCTCCCCCGGTGCGAAGGCATACGACCATAAATGCAGCACCGCCTGGGTTTTAATTTTGTCGAGCATCAGGCAGGAGGGCCGCACGAAACCGCCGTGGCTGGCCGCATACACGCCGGCGCCCGGTCCGACTGACTCGAGCCGGTCAACGCACATCGGCTCAAGATTCCAGGGATTGACGTACCAGGCCAGGCTGAAGGCCCAGCTCTTGCCCTGAAGGGCGGCAAGCTGGCAGCGCAGGTGATCGGGCGCGTACCAGTCGTCGTCATCCAGATAGGCCACCGCGGGTGCCCTGGCGGCCAGCGTGAGGATGGTCTGCAGGGAGCCGCCGAAACAATTGGCGTGCGGGCCGCCGTGCCGCACCGAAGTGGAATACGGCAACTCCAGCACGGTCAGTTCCACATGGGCCGGGCAGCGCGCGCGCAAATCGTCGAGCATGGCGCGCTCACCGAGTGCCACGTCAATGCCGATAAGCAGATGGATGCGGCCG
>CANJOT010000258.1 GCA_947475815.1 Burkholderiales bacterium
ACGCCGGCCTCGCCCATGGCGCCCAGTCCGTAGAGGAAGGCCCGGCCGATCAGCGTGCCCCGGGCGCCCAGCGCCACGGCCTTGAGCACGTCCTGGCCGGAGCGGATGCCGCCATCCATCCAGACTTCAATGTCCTGACCCGCCGCCTCGACGATGCCCGGCAGTGCCGAGATCGACGAAGGCGCGCCATCGAGCTGACGGCCGCCGTGATTCGAGACGATGAGCGCGTCGGCACCGGTGTTGGCCGCCAGGCGCGCGTCCTCGCGGTCCATCACGCCCTTGAGAATGAGTTTGCCACCCCAGCGTTTTTTGATCCACTCGACATCGTTCCAGTTCAGTCTCGGGTCGAACTGTTCTGCGGTCCATGACGACAAGGATGAAATATCCCCGACCCCCTTGGCGTGGCCGACGATATTGCCAAAACCGTGCCGTCGGGTGCCGAGCATGCCCAGGCACCAGCGTGGTTTGGTCATCAGGTTGAGGAGGTTGGCCAGTGTGGGTTTGGGTGGCGCGGTCAGGCCGTTGCGGATGTCTTTGTGACGTTGTCCGAGCACTTGCAGATCAAGGGTCAGCATCAGTGCCGAGCAGCCGGCCACGCGCGCGCGCTCGATCAGGCGCTCGACGAAGTCGCGGTCGCGCATCACATACATCTGAAACCAGAAGGGCCGTTTGGTGTGCGCGGCGATGTCCTCGATCGAACAGATGCTCATGGTCGAGAGCGTGAACGGCACACCGAATTGTTCGGCCGCGCGCGCGGCCAGGATTTCACCGTCGGCGTGCTGCATGCCGGTCAGGCCGGTTGGCGCCAGCGCCACCGGCATGGCGACATCTTCGCCGATCATTTGTGTGCGCAGTGAGCGCTGGTCGATATTCACGGCCACACGCTGGCGCAGCTTGATGGGCGCGAACTCGGCTTCATTGCTGCGATAGGTGCCCTCGGTCCACGAGCCGGCGTCGGCGTAGTCGTAAAACATGCGCGGCACGCGGCGCTCGGCGAGCTGGCGCAAGTCTTCGATAGTGGTGATCACGGGCATGCTGGGATTCTCCCTGGATGACGATGGCGCCGTGCATTGGCGCGGTCTTGTTTTAGATTGCCTGATGCTCCCGCAGGCACGACAGCACGGCCTCGAAACGTCCGGGAAAGACCGGCAGTTCCAGCAATTGCTGACGCGCACGCGGCGCAATGGGCAACATCTCGGCGAGCCGGTTAGTGACCCACTCGGGGTTGTCGAGCTGGTAGGGTTTGGCGATCGGTGAAGGGCCCTGCGCACCCGCTGCATTCATCTGCGCGTCGATTTGTCCGAGGATGCTCTTGAGCAGCGTCGCGCAGGCGGTAAAGTCTGCCGGCACGGCGGGTGCCGCCTGATCGACTTCATCCTGCACGCGCGCGATCACCAGTCCGGCCGGCGTGACCTCCTGCGCAAGAATACGAAAGCGCCGCGTGCCCAGCGTGCTGATCTGCAGCACGCCTAGCTGTTCCATGTTCCAGTCGATGATGCGCGCGCGGCAGCCGATGGTTTCCGGTTGCGCCGCCGCACCGACCTCCTTGCCGCTGGCGATCAGGCACACGCCAAACTCCAGACCGGCGCGCATGCGCTCACCGATCATGTCGACATAACGGGCCTCGAATACGCGCAGTGGCAGCAGGCCGCCAGGAAACAGCACGGTATTGAGCGGAAACAGGGGCAATGATTCGGTCCCCATTTACGCCTCCCGGCTGTCGAGCGCGCGGTGGCGCACCAGCACAGGCTCGGCCAGGCGAAAGCGCGCGGCCAGGATTTCAACCAGGTAGACCGAGCGGTGCTGGCCACCGGTGCAGCCGATCGCGACGGTCAGGTAGCTGCGGTTGTCGTGTTCGTAAGCCGGCAGCCAGCGCGTCAGGAAGCCGGCGATGTCTTCGACCATGGCATTGACTGCCGGCACGGCGCGCAGAAAATCGGCGACCAGCGGGTCGCGCCCGGTCAGCGGGCGCAGCAGGGGATCGTAAAAGGGGTTGGGCAGGCAGCGCACGTCGTAGACCAGATCGGCATCCAGTGGCACGCCCTGCTTGAAGGCAAATGACACGAACGACAGGGTGATGCCGTTGCGTTCGCTGCCGATGAAATCAAGCACCCAGGTGCGCAGCACCTGCGGACGCAGATCGCTGGTGTCGATCATCTGGCCCACGCCATCAAGCGGGCCGAGCATGCGGCGCTCGAGCTGGATGTTTTCCTCCAGCGTGCGGGCACCGTCGGCGTTGGACAGCGGGTGGCGCCGGCGCGTTTCGGAATAACGTGCCACCAGGGTGGGGGTGTCGGCCGTCAGGAACAGCATCTGCACGCTGTGGCCGAGGCGGCGCAGGGCCGAGACGATGTCAGGCAGGTTGGCGAGCGACTCGCCGCCGCTGCGCACATCGACACCGATAGCCAGGCGGCCTTCACCCGAACGCGCGAGCGTGACCACCATCTCCTGCACGAAGGGTGCGGGCAGATTGTCGATGACGTAATAGCCCGAGTCTTCGAGCACCCGCAGGACGACGGATTTGCCGGAGCCCGACATGCCAGTGATCAGGAGCACGCGCATGGGGGAGGGTTTCCGTCAGAGATCGGTGTCGGGATCGTCGTTCATGGCAGCCGCCTGGCGTTCCATGAATTCGCGCATGGTATCGATGCCACGCAACTGCAATATGGTGTTGCGCACCGCGGCTTCGAGCAGCACGGCGATGTTGCGTCCCGCCGCCACCGGTACGACCACCTTGCGAATGCGCAGGCCAAGCACATCCTGCGTGAGGGTGTCGAGCGGCAGGCGTTCGTATTCGTTGTCGAGGGTGGTGCCGCGCACCAGATGCACAATCAGTTTGAGACGCATCTTGCGTCGGATGGCGGTCTCGCCAAAAATGGCCTTGATGTCGAGCAGACCCAGACCCCGGACTTCGAGCAGGTTGGCCAGCAGGCGCGGGCAGCGGCCTTCGAGGGCGTTTTGCGAGATGCGCGCCAGTTCGACGACATCGTCGGCCACCAGACCGTGACCGCGCGAGATCAGTTCCAGCGCCAGTTCGCTCTTGCCTAAACCGGATTCGCCGGTGATCAGTACGCCGACACCAAGCACGTCCATCAGCACCCCATGCAGCACCGTGACTGGCGCCGTGTGGCGCGCGAGATAGGAACGCAAGACCTCGATGACCCGTGCGGCCACCTCGGGCGAACCGAACATCGGGATGTGTTTGTCGTGACACAGACGGATCAGGTCGGCCGGGGGCTCCAGGCCATCGGCGGCAACGATGGCCGGCGGCTGGCTGATGCCCAGTTCATCAAGCACGTGTTCACGGCGGCGCGGATCGAGGCTGTTGAAGTAGCGCGTTTCAAGATGGCCAAACACCTGAATGCGGCCCGGGTGGATCAGATTGAGGTAACCGATCAGGTCCGGGGAGGCCGCCTGTTGGAGCACGGCCATGGGCGCGAGCGAGAACTCTTCGCCGGTGATCCACGCGAGCGAGAGCGTATCGGCGTTATCCTCGAACAGCTTTTCGACAGAGCCGATGGTCTTGTCCATAACGCGGGCCAGCAGGTGGGGTTGAAAATCAGGCGGCCGGCCGGAACGGTTCCCAGCTGACCAGCATGCGGTGCGCGTCGCCGGCATCGGCGACCTTGCCAAGCGTGGCGCGGAACTCTTCGTCCGACAGCATCTGCGCCAGTTCGGAAAGAATTTCGAGGTGCAACTGGGTGGCCTGTTCCGGCACCAGTAGGAAGATCAGAAGCGATACCGGCTTGCCGTCCGGACCATCGAAGGGGATGGGTTCGGCCAGTCGGAGAAAGGCCGCGACCGGTTCGCGCAGGCCCTTGATGCGGCCGTGCGGAATGGCGACGGCCTGGCCGAGGCCGGTGGAGCCGAGGCGTTCGCGCGCGAACAGGCTGTCAAAGACCTTGCTGCGGGCGATGCCCTGATTGTTTTCGAATAACAGTCCAGCCTGCTCGAATACGCGTTTTTTGCTTGATGCCGTCATGTCGAGCACGACGTTCGCGGGTGGCATTAGCTTGGAGATCAGGTTCATGAGCGGGTGATGCCGGGGTTCGGGGGGCGTGCCCACATGGCGACGTCCGGCGTCGAATTGCGCCAGCAACGAATCCAGAGTTCGCGAATTATAGCGCTAACCGGTCGATTCGAAAGATTTTGCCGGATTTTTCAGTCAGCTGGCGCAACACACGACGAGGCGGACAGAGCGTCCGCCAAAATATGTCGCAAGTCATTGAATGGTTTAGTAAATTATTATTCACAAAAATCCTACCCATACATCTACCCATGCTGCTTAGCTTAGCGGGCTGTCTTATGGCAGGCGCACTGGTTTGCTAGGGACGGGTAGCGACAGCTATGCCGCGCTCGCCACGGCCCTTCTGGTGACACGCAGCCCCACCGGGGGGGGGGCTAGGGCCTTGGCCCTGCCTTGATCGCACGGGGTGAATCCGTGAACAAAATTTTTATTCTGTGACTGCTCAGGTTGTTAGCACCGCCACCCTTTTGCGGTTGCACATGGTCAGACCGACCCGCAGGGCTTCACTTAAGAAGTGACCAGCTATGCCTTAAACAACTGAGCCACCTCTCTTTTTGCCAGTTGGCGCAGGTGAGGTCTATGCCCACCCTTAAAAGCATTGCGTGAGACCACAGCCTTGCCTTGGGAAGTTCTTGCACCTGTGGACTTAGTCCAAGGTTGCCACTGCCTGATGGCTTGGGACTGCTTGGCTTTGCGTTCAGGTGTCCAAGTCATCTGCGTTCTAGTTTTTCTGCCTCTGCACATAGGACTGGGCGGTAAGCCGTACCTGAGTCACAGACTGTGACCATAAGTGCGCCACTCGGCATAAACCTAAAGTTAGATTGGGCATGAGCAAGTGGGATGAAGTTTTGTAGAGCAATGGCTGACAGGGCTAGGGCAATAACTGTCAAAACAGCCTTTGTATATAAATCGGTTTGCATGTGGACTCCTTTGTTAAACAGGCACTGGCACTTTATCCCACACTTTATTTACAGTAATTCTTGATCCTTATTTGTGCGGTTAGAACTCTTGGGCATAAAGCCCTAGTTTCCAAGCGATCAATCACCAACGCCTGACCTCTTGCTAGAGCAACTCAAGCTGAGTTCCAAAGCTTGTGTAACGACATTAAATAACCCGCCAAACGCGATTGAATCGCGGTCTGTTTCTTTCCTGCGTTCGATTTAATCGAGCCCACTATGCCAAGCCTTTGAGAGAGGTGGCTCGGTTGTTTAAGACAGAATCTGTCGCTTTTTAAGTGAATCCCCTGCGGGATGAGTTATCCATGGACCGAAGGTCGGTGGGTAACTCGAATAGATTCATGCCGCCATCGGCAAAGCTCGCTGAGTGAAGTATGCCTCG
>CANJOT010000259.1 GCA_947475815.1 Burkholderiales bacterium
GCCGCGCAATGCCGCATGGGCGCCTACTTCCCGGCATGTGGTGCTTTTGGCGGCAATCCGCCAAGCGTGCTGTATTCGGCCACACCCGAGCAGTTTGAAAAATATGGACGGCCGCTGGTGGCCGGTGGTGTTGGCCGTCCCTTCACGGCCATCAGCGAGGCCTCGGGCGGATCGGACCCGGCGCGCGCCATCCGCTGCCGCGCGGTGCGCGATGGCGACCATTACGTACTCAACGGTACCAAGATGTGGACGACTCACGCCGGTGTGGCCGAGTGGGGCATCGTCTACGCGCGCACCGGCGAGCAGGGCAAGCGCGGTGGTATCTCGTGTTTTGTGGTGCACACCAATGCGCCCGGCCTGACACGCAAACCGATCGAAGTCATCACCTCCTATCCACCATACGAACTGCATTTTGACAACGTGCGCATTCCGGCGGCCGACCGCATCGGTGAGGAAGGGCAGGGTTTTGCGCTGGCCGCCAATTTTCTCGTGCATGGCCGCATTCCCTACGCCGCCGGCACCATCGGTATTGCCCAGATGGCGCTCGGCATCGCCATCGACTGGGCGCGCCAGCGCGAGACCTTTGGCGTGCGTCTGGCCGACCGGCAGGCGATCCAGTGGATGGTGGCCGACAGCGAGATCGAATTGCGCGCCGCGCGCCTCTTGACCTACCAGGCGGCATGGAATGCCGACCTCGGCAAGGACGTGCGCGTTGATGCCTCAGTGGCCAAGGTGTATGCGACCGAAACAGCCTTCAGGGTGGTCGATCGCTGCATCCAGATTCTCGGCGGCCTGGGCGTGGCGCGCGAGTTGCCGCTTGAGCGCTGGCTGCGCGAACTGCGCGTCAAGCGCCTCGGCGAGGGTGCTTCGGAAATTCAGCGCATCGTCATCGCACGCCAGTTGCTCGGCGGGGCGTAAACCTGATGGCGCATGAGCCTGATCCTGCTTTAACTTGAACAAAAATGGTTTTACCTTTGATGAAGGGTGGATGTTAAATGAACAACAACACTGCGCCGACGGTCCCCAATGCCCAGCTGTCCCATATCGGCATTGCCGTGCAGGACATGGACCGCATGATCGGTTTCTACCAGCGCTTTCTGGGCATGAAGCTGGTCGACCGCGGCACCATGGCCGGCCGTGATCTGGCTTTCCTGTCGCGCACGCCCGAGGAACATCATCAACTGGTGATGATTCAGGATCCATCGCGGGCGCCACGCGAATCGACTCTCGGTCAGCTGTCATTCCGGCTCGATGATCTTGAGGCCCTGTGCACGTTTTACGCCCTGCTCGAAGAGGCCGGCGTGACTGGCCTCGAGGGCCGCAATCATGGCAACAGCTGGAGCCTGTACTGCTTCGATCCCGAAGGCAACAAGATCGAGCTGTATGTGCCTACCGACTGGCATTTCCCGCAGCCGTGGCGCGCGCCGCTCGACCTGCATCAATCGGCCGCGTACATTCGCGCTGAGACTGAGGCGCTGTTTCGCGAAGTGCCGAATACGGTCAGCATGGCTGAATGGAAACGCAATTTCTGAGCATTGAATCTCTCACTGGAGACCTGACATCATGAGTGACCAAAACGAAATCCTCCATCGCAGCATTTGGGGCCATCTGCGCACCCTCAGCCTGGAGCAGGGCTATGTCGAGGCGGGCGGCATCCGCACGCGTTACGCCCACGCTGGCGATCCGTCCAAGCCGGCCTTGCTGATGCTGCATGGCACGGCCGGTACCTGGGAATGTTTCTGCGCCAATCTGGCCTCGCATTCCGAGCATTTCAACTGTTATGCCATCGACATGGTGGGCAGCGGCTTCTCATCCAAGCCCGATGTTGATTATGAGATCAAGCATTACGTCAAGCATGCCGCCGATTTCCTTGATGTGTTCGGCATCAGGAAAGCCTCGCTGATGGGCTGCTCGCTCGGCGCCTGGGTGGTGGCGGCGTTTGCGCTGGCACATCCGCAGCGTACCGACCGGATCATCCTGCTGTCAGCCGCCGGCCTGTTCGCCAACGCCTCGAATATGAGCCGCATCCGCAACGTGCGCACCAAGTCGGTGGAAGATCCGAGTTGGTCCAACATCAAGCCGATCTTTGATCACCTGCTGGCCCGCGAGGACGCGCGCATCCCCGACATCATCGCCCTGCGCCAGGCCATGTACCGCCAGCCTGGCATGGTCAACACGATGAACCACATCCTCTGCCTGCAGGAAGAAAGCACGCGCAAGCGCAATCTGCTCTCGGAAGACGACTGGAAAAGCATTCAGGCGCCGGCCCTGTCGATTGGTTCGCTGGCTGACAAGGACGAATATCTGGAGACTGCGCAGCGGGTCGCCAAACTGATTCCGAACGCCCGGTATGTGCCGATGGAAGGGGTGGGCCACTGGCCGCAGTTTGAAGATCCCGACATCTTCAACCCGATCAGCATCCGCTTTCTGCTCGGCCAGGACTGACGGTCCGGGCAGTCGTGACGGGGGAGGGCGGCATCGCCGCCGCTCCCCTTTTTTATTGTGGCGTGACGCCCGCAGCTTTGGCTGCGCCGGCCCACATCTGCACATCGCTGGCGATGATTCTGGCAAATTCATCGGGTGTATTGCCTACCGGATTGTTGCCATTGGTGTTGATCTGGCGGATGAAGTCCGGCGATTTGAGGGCGTCGACAATCGCTCCGTGCAGGGTCTTGACGATCGCCGGCGGCAGCCCGGCCGGGCCGCCGTAGCCCCACCAGAAATCGGCAGCGAAGCCGGGCAGGCCGCTTTCGCCGACGGTCGGCACGTTTGGCGCCAGCGGGTCGCGTTTTGCGCCGGTGGTGGCGAGGAATTTCATCCTGCCGGCCGTCGCCATTTCATTGGCTACGCCGATCACGTCGAGCGTGATTTGCGCTTCGTTGGCGAGCACGGCCTGGCGCGCCGGGGCGATGCCTTTGTAGTTGACGGTGGTGAACTCGATGCCAGCCTTGTTCTTGAGCAGGCTGACGACCAGATCAATGCTGCCACCGGCAGTGCCGAAATTGAGCTTGTCCGGGTTGGCCTTGGCATAGGCGATTAGCTCGGCAACGTTCTTCACCGGCACTGAGGGATGCACGACCAGGGCGTAGTTGCCGGTCACCAGCTGGCTGATGGGTGTGAAGTCCTTCACCGGGTTGGTGGTGAAACTCTTGGTCAACAGCGGCAGCACCGTGGTCGAGGAGGAGATCATGCCGATGGTGTAACCATCCGGTGCGGCACTGGAGATGGCTTGATGGCCAATAAAGGTATTGGCGCCCGGCTTGTTGTCGACAATCACCGGCTGCTTGAAGCGCTTGGAGAGGATGTCGGCAAGGGTGCGCGAGAAAATGTCTGTGCCGCCGCCGGGGGCGTAGGGCACGATGATCTTGATGGCGCGATTCGGGTATTCATCGGCGGCCAATCCAGTGGCCGACCATCCGAGGCCAAGCAGCAATGGCGCGGCCATGGAAATGATCCAGGTTTTCTTCACGGGGGTGTCTCCTTCATTGGAATTTGTATAACGTGCAAGCTGTAAGCATAACGCGGGGCCTGTCGTTTGAAAAAGACTTTGACGCGCCAGTGCACAGATCTGACAGGCCACGCACCAGACCTTGCGCTGTGTTGTATTCTGCGGGTGCAGTTCCGTTCAAGTTGACCGCCATGGCTGCTGTCATTCCGGTACAGATTATGCACCAGATTATTTATTCGATTGGAAAGAGCGAAACGCATCGGTAAACTTGCCGTTTGATTTTTGCAACCATATTAGCCATGCAACTACGAGATTACGTCACCAGCTGTGCGCGCCGCTTTCCTGACAAAGCCGCCTACGTGCACGGGACGACGCGCCGCAGCTGGCGCGCGGTGCATGAACGCTCCGACCGGTTCACCGCTGCCCTGCAAGCCCTCGGCTTTTCCAAGGGTGACCGCATTGGCGTGCTGTCGCACAATCGCATCGAAATCGTCGAGCACTGGTTTGCCTGTCTCAAGGGTGGCTACCATCGGGTAGGTATCAACTGGCGCTATTCGGTGCGTGAGTTGTTGCACGTGGCGCGCGATGCCGATGTGGCCGCCATTCTGGTCGATGCCGCCTGCATCGCCGGATTCGAGAGCCACCTTGAAGAGCTGCGTCATGAAGGCCGGGTCCTGATTGGATTTGGCCCGGACCACGGCCTTGAGCATGACTATGAAACCCTGCTGGCTGGCGCCGGTGTGGCCAGTTATCCCGAGATGGATGGCGAAGACCTGTGCATGGTGGCCTATACCTCGGGCACGACCGGCATGCCCAAGGGCGTCATGCTGTCGCATCGTGCCGTGCTCGAGACCTCGATTCATACCGTGCTTGAACTGGGATTCCGGTACGACGATGTGCGGGCTTATGTCTCCAATCCATCTGGTCTGAATATTTTCCAGGTCTGCTTCAATACGTTCACCGGCATGACCACGGTGCTCGATGATTTCGAGACCCACCGCTTTCTCGATCTGGTGCGCGAACATCGCATTACCTGCGTGACCCTGATCCCGACCATGATTGCGCGAGTGGTCGATGCCGTGCGCGTGGGACATCACGACGTGTCGTCGCTGCGGCAGATCTATTACGGCAGCATGCCCAGCACACCGGCCCTGATTCGCGCCGGTCATGAGACTCTGGGCTGCAGTTTTGTGCAGGGGTATGGGGTGTCCGAGTCGTGTGGGCCGATGGCCGGGTTGACCACAGAGGATCACCATCGTGCCCTCAATGGCGAACCGGAGATTCTCAAGTCGGTGGGCCAGGCTTTTTCGTATGCAGCCATGGACATTCGCGACGACGAGGGTCATTCCCTGCCGGCCGGTGAATCGGGCACGGTCTGGCTCCGATGCAACACGCTCATGACGGGTTACCTCAATCTGCCCGCAGAGACCGCCGAGTGCCTGATGCCGCCCTGGTACAAGACCGGCGATTTTGGCTACATGGACAAGCGGGGCTATGTGTTTCTGGCCGACCGGAAAAAGCACATGATCATTTCGGGTGGCATGAATATCTACCCGACTTCCATCGAAAACATCCTTACCGAACACCACGCCGTGCGTGAAGTGGTGGTGGTTGGCGTGCCGCATCCCGCCTGGGGCGAAGCGGTCGCCGCTGCCGTGACGCTCAAGCCCGGCATGCGCGTCAGTGTTGAGGACTTGGTCGTCCATTGCAATGGACGCTTGCCGCGTTGGGAAATTCCCAAGTACCTCGAAATCGTCGGCGAACTACCCAAGGGTAATACTGACAAGCTCGACAAACGCGCGGTGGCGCAGGGTTTGATCGGTTCCGGCCGGCTGCCCTGGAAAATCGAAAACTGATTTAAGAAGCCGGCAAATGTTTGTTGTCGCGGCTTCGGACCGCATTCCAGTCAA
>CANJOT010000260.1 GCA_947475815.1 Burkholderiales bacterium
CAACGTCATCCCGACCCTCATGCCTCTGATCAAGGCCGGCAAGCTGCGTGCGCTCGGCGTAAGCTATGCGTCGCCGGCTTTGCCCGATGTGCCGGTCATGGAACGCGAGGCGCCTGATTTCAACGTGGGCTCGTGGATCGGCATTCTGGTGCCGGCGCAAACGCCGCGCGCCATCATTGCCCGTCTGAACACCGAAATTCGTGCCGTGCTGGCAACCCCGGCGGTGCGCCGGCAGTTTGACGAGCAGGGCGTGCAGCTCAATCCCGGCACGCCAGAAGAATTTGCCGCATTCATCAAAAAAGAACAGTTGCGCTGGTCGGGCGTCGTCAAGACGTCCGGCGCGGCGGCTGAATAGGAGAGCCCTTATGTTTACCCGTCGTCAGATTCTCGGCACTGCCCTCGCTTTGAGCGCCGGCCGCCCGGCCTGGGCTGCTGCTGCCGAGGCCGGATTTCCGTCCCGTCCGATTCGTTTTGTCGTACCGTTTCCACCGGGCGGCGGCACCAATTTTCTGGGCCGCGCGCTGGCCCAAAAGCTGACCACGGGTCTGGGCCAACCAGTGGTGGTTGAAAACCGTGAGGGGGCGGGTGGCAGCATCGGCGCCAATCTGGTGGCCAAGGCCGACGCCAACGGCTACACCATGCTCATGGGCGCCAGCAGCACCATGGCCGTTAATCCGCATCTCTACAAAACCCTGCCTTACGACACGCTCAAGCATTTCTTGCCGGTCTCTTTGCTGGCGACCGTGCCGATTGTGCTGTTCGTCAACAAGAGCCTGCCGGTGCGTTCGGTGCAGGAACTGATTGCTTATGCCAAGGCCAATCCGGGCAAGCTGAATTTTGCCTCGGCCGGCAATGGCAGCGTCGGTCATCTTTCCGGCGAGCTGCTCAAGAAGATGGCTGGCATCGATATCGTGCATATCCCCTTCAAGGGCAGCGCACCGGCCATGACCAGCCTGATCGGTGGTCAGGTGCAGATGATGTTCGACAGTCCGCTGTCGGGCATGCCCCACGTCAAGGCCGGCACGGTGGCCGCACTGGCCTGTGGCGGCGCGCAGCGTTCGGCCATCCTGCCCGGTATGCCGACCATGGCCGAATCCGGCCTGCCTGAATTCAAGGCGGTGCTCTGGTATGGTCTCTATGTACCGGCCGGTACGGCAGAGGCGACGGTGGCGCGTCTGAACGCCGAAACCGTCAAGGCGTTGCGTTCTGCCGACCTTCGGGAAAGCCTGGAGCGCGATGGCTTTGAGGCGGTTGGCAACTCGGTGGCCGAGTTCGATGCGTTCTGGAAGGCGGATTTCGCGCGCTGGAGTGGTGTCGTCGAAGGCGCCGGCATCAAGCTCGACTGACCGGCTTCGCCCCGGCTCGACATATTAAGGACATGCAGGCATGACAACCATCAGAACACAGCCCGTTACCGGTGAATGCGTGTGGACCGGCAAGGACATGGAACAGCGCAGCGCCGAGTGGCTCATCGTGCTGGACGCGGCGGCTCTCGACGATCTCGAGCGTGCCCTGCGGCGCGTGCAACAGGCCGGCATCCCCACCTACCAGATCCGCCGCGAGGATTTTCCCTTGCCGTCGTTCGCGCCCATTGTGGCGCGCATCCAGAACGAAGTCGAGAACGGCCGCGGCCTGGTGATGGTGCGTGGTTTTCCGGTCGAGCGTTACAGCCCGCAGGAAGCCGAAATCATCTACTGGGGTCTGGGCACGCATATCGGCACGGGCGTATCGCAGAATGCGCGCGGTGAACTGATTTCGCACGTGACCGATCGCGGCCTCGAATTTGGCGCCAAACAGGTGCGCGGTTATGAAACCCAGTCCAACCTGTTTTTCCACAATGACCACGGCGATATGGTGGGTCTGTTGTGTCTGGCCACGGCCAGGTCGGGCGGCACCAGCAAACTGGTCAGTAGCGCCGCCCTGTACAACGCCGTGCTCGCGCAGCATCCTGAGTATCTCGAGGAGTTATGCCGCGGGTATCATTACCATATGCGGGGCGAACATCAGCCCGGCACGTCCGAAGTCACTGAACACCGGGTGCCGGTGTTCAGTCATCACGAGGGCCGTCTGTCGACGCGACTGGCCCGCAATGCTATTCTGCTGGGCGAAGCGCATCTCGGTCATGTGCTCAACGAGCGCGAACGCGCACCCCTCGATTTTCTTGATGAGACCATGGATGCCCTGTGCATGACCATGGACTTTCAGCCTGGCGACATGCAGTTCATCAGCAACTATTCCGTTTTGCACGCACGCACCGAGTTTGTCGATTTCGACGAACCCGAAAGAAAGCGCCATCTGCTGCGGCTCTGGCTCAACCTGCCGGTGTCGCGGCCGCTCACCGATGAATTTGCGACCCGCTATGGTCCCGGTTCCGCCCGTCTGGGTGTGCCACCGGTGCGTTGAAGCCGATCAAAATTAACAACAAGGATTATTCCCATGAATGCTGTGGATAAAGAAGTCACCCTCGCCACTGGCGCGCAAGCCGGTTTCGCCCAGATCATTGGCGCCTGGGTTGCCGGCCTGAATTATGCCGACCTGTCGCCCGAGGTTTTGCACTGGGCTCGCGTGGGTATCATCGATACCTTCGGCGTGACCTTCGCCGGGGCCCGTGAGGATGCGCCGCGTCTGGCGGCTCGCGCACTGGGCGACAACGCCGGCCCCTGTCTGGTGCTCGGTACGCAGCGCCGCACCACGGCGCTCGACGCCGCGCTGATCAACGGCACGGCCTCGCATGCCCTTGATTTTGATGATTGCAACAACACCATGGGTGGCCATCCCTCGGTGCCCCTGCTGGCAGCCCTGCTGCCGCTGGCCGAAGAGCTCAACAGCTCCGGCGCCGATCTGGTTACCGCCTACGTGGCCGGCTTCGAGGTCGAGACCAAGATCGCCATGGCCGTCAACTTTCATCATTACACCAAGGGCTGGCACCCGACGTCCACCCTCGGTACCTTTGGTGCCGCCGCCGCCGCTGCGCGGCTGATGGGCCTGGATGCCGCCGCCACGGCGGTTGCGCTGGCGATCGCTGCCTCGTTTGCCAGCGGTATCAAGGCCAATTTTGGCACCATGACCAAACCCCTGCACATCGGTCACTGCGCGCGCAACGGCCTGTACGCTGCGCGTCTGGCCAGCCTGGGGTTCACGGCCAATCCTGAATCGGTGTTTGAACACAAGCAGGGTTTTCTCGATGTCTTCAACGGCCCCGGCACTTACGACGTCGCACGCGCGCTGGCCGCGTGGGCGGCACCTTATGACATCGTCACGCCCGGCATTGCCATCAAACAATACCCGTGCTGCGGCAGCACGCACCCGGCGGTCGATTCGGCGCTGGCGATCTACCGCGAACATCAGCCGCGTGGCGAAGACATTGAACGCATCGAATTGCGCACCCATTCGCGCCGCCTGCAGCATACCAACCGGCCCGCGCCGAACAGCTCGCTGGATGCCAAGTTCAGCGTCCAATATGTCGTCACGCGGGCCTTGTTGAGCGGCCATGTCGGGGTGTCCGATTTTGAAGATGGCACGTACGATGAGCCGGCCGTGCGCGCCTTGCTCACGCGCGTGCACGCGGCGGCTTACAACGAAACCGGCGACGGTGGTTTTTCTGCGGACAATCACTTTGGTGGTCTGGTGCGCGTCACGCTCAAAGACGGCACGGTGCTCGCGGCCCAGGTCGATCAGCCGCTCGGTCGCACCTCGGCCAACGCCCTGCCCGAGGCGATGCTGCACAGAAAGTTTGAACTGTGTGCCCTCAAGGTGCTGCAGCCGGACGCAATCGCTGTGATCACCGAGGACATCAGCCACATCGACAGCCTGCCATCAATCCGCGCCCTGACCGCGCGCATCGCTGCCGCCACCCTGGCGTCTTGAGTAGGACGGAGGCAGCAAGCATGGCACATCAGAGCATACGTGTTGGCGATATCGACATCCGTTACGAGCTCATCGATTACACCCCACCCTGGCGGGTCACGCCGCCAGAGACGATCCTGCTGTTTCACGGTTATGCCAGAAACATGTTGTTCTGGCAGCCGTTTGTTTCTTTGCTTGCTGGCGAATACCGTGTGCTGCGCTTCGATGCGCGCGGCTGCGGAGACACCACCAGGACACCCCCCGGCGATCGCTACTCCATTACACAGTTCGTGGATGATTCCATCGGTTTGATCGATGCGCTGGGGATTGACCGCGTCCACTGGGTGGGTGAATCCTCCGGGGGCATTGTTGGTCTGACCGCCGCCCTCAACCATCCGGAGCGCTTGCGCACCTTGTCCCTGTGCGATACGCCGTTCAAGCGGCCGGCCGAAATCACCGCCCTCTATACCCTTGGGGAAGCAGATCGCGCAACCGCGTTCGAGAAGCATGGTGTGGGCGGCTGGTGCCGGCAGACCCTGTCCTACCGCCTCGATACCACGCGCGCAAGCCCCGAGTTGTGCGAATGGTATATCGCGCAGATGGACAGGACGCCCAAGGACATTGCCATCGCCCTCGAATTGATGGTGCGTCGTGGCGACCTGTGGCCCAAGCTTCCCGACATCCGCACGCCCACCCTGATCATGGCCGGCGAGAAAAGCCCGATTGCCAAGGCGTCGATGATGAAAGGCATGCTGGAGAGCCTGCCGTCGGCCCGATTGCGCGTGCTACCGGGTTATGGCCACGGCATCAATCTGCTGGCGCCTGAATTGTGCGTGCAGGAAATCAAGTCCTTCATCCACGACACCCCGACCTGAGCTGACGCTTAGTTGACGCGGACGTTGGCGGCCTTGACGATGCGGCCGTACTTGTCGATGTCGCTAAGGATCAGTTGCTCGAAGCCAGCCGGTGTGCTGCCAACAGGCTCTGCCCCTTCACCGGCGAAGCGGGCCTTGACATCGGCGTTGTCGAGGGCTTGCAGGATGTCCTTGTTCAGGCGGGCGATGATCGGCTTGGGCGTGGCGCCTGTCGCAAGCACGCCAAACCAATTGGAGATGTCATAACCTGGCAGGCCGGACTCGGAGATGGTTTGCACATCGGGCAAGGCTGGCGAGCGCTTGAGGTCGGCAACGGCGATCGGTTTCAATTTTCCTGCCTTGATGTGCGGCTGGCTTTGCACCACCGTATTGAACATCAACTGCACCTGTCCGCCCATCAGATCGGTAATTGCCGGGCCACCGCCCTTGTAGGGTACGTGAACCATCTTCGTGCCCGACATCATGGTGAACAACTCGCCAGCGAGGTGGGGCGATGAACCGTTACCTGAAGAACCATAGTTCAACTGCCCGGGACGGGCCTGCGCGAGCGCGATCAATTCCTTGATATTGTTGGCGGGCAAGCCGGGATACGCGACCAGCACGAAGGGCACCGAGGCA
>CANJOT010000261.1 GCA_947475815.1 Burkholderiales bacterium
GGTACGCCGTGTCTCGATTCACCGTCACAAATCGTGTCATTCGTTCGCCTCGCCTGTGTATCCTATGCCCATATCAAAGAACGTTTACTCTCTGGCTTCGATGACAAATTCAACAAACAATTGTCGGCTAAGTCCGACAGGCTGCTAGGCCGGGCACCAACACGATCATCGGCTCCGAAGCTTTGGTCAAATCCCAACCCGACGGCTACACCATCATGACGGTCAACATCACCCATGTCCTGAATGCTCTGCTGCTGCCCAACCTCCCCTACGACAGCATCAAAGACTTTGCGCCGGTAGCGACGATTGCCGGTGCCGACATTCTATTAGTAGTCCATCAATCCATACCGGTCCATGACTTGCAAGGGTTCATTTCACTGGCCAAATCCAAACCTGGGCAACTCACTTACGCCACGGCGAGCGATGGAGGTATCACCCGTCTTGCAGCCGAATTGATGAGTGCCATGACTGGAATTAAAATGCGGCAAATACCCTACAAAGGATCCGCACCTGCAGTCGCTGACCTGGTCGGAGGTCAAGTGAATTTGTACTTCGGCACGCCCGCCTCTGCCCGCAGCCATATTAATAGCGGAAAACTCAAGGGGATCGCAATTACCGGCGAAAGCCGCTCGCCGGTAATGCCTCAAGTGCCCACCTTCACCGAGGCCGGTCTGCCGGGTTTCGATATCAGCTTCTGGTATGGGGTTCTCGCACCGGCCGGAACGCCGAAGGAAATCGTCTCTAGGCTGTCATCCGAAATCGGGAGAATCGTACTCATGCCTGACATCAAAGAAAAGTTGGCAAACTTGGGGGCACGCCCGTTCGTCTCCAGTCCTGAGAAGTTCACCGCGCTAATCGATGCAGACTTGGCTAAGTACGGGAAAGTCGTCAAGGCGGCCAACATCAAAATCGAGATGTAATTCCATTTCTATTCTTGACGTCGTAGAAGCTCTTCACGCCGCGCTCGGTCGCGCTGCGGATTCCAAGCGGCCGAGACGTCGCTGGAACTCCCCTCCAAGGCCCTGTATGACCGCCGCATCGGCGCGCCAAGAAACTCCCCCCTTGCTGCACAACGTCAGGAGAACAAACTTGATGGCCACACGAAGTGTGGGGAGCGTGCCAACTGACGCAAGGGCTCTGAAAAAGACGCTAATTTCATCAGGCGACAGTCGATGGTCGCGGAGTTTGAACGTGGCGATTGCGGAGGGCTTGATGCGCTCGGTAGGGTTCTCGAGCTTCAGACCACGCGAGGTAGCGTGCCGAAAAACCTGCTGGATAATCTCGAGGACGTGCACTGCAGTAGTCGGCACACCGCGCGCCTCCGCCAAGCTGAGCCCTGCCGGACCCGTACCTACCGATGGTCAGGGTCTCCCTGCGCCCGTTGTGTCGATAGTCGTATCGGAATGTCACAGTTCCAGTGGGGGAGACGAAGACATGTAGTCCATCACGATTAGCAACTTTGTAGGAGCGCTCCTTGGGTTTGTTAGGCTCTTCAGTTTCGTGTCTGTGAGCATGGCAGTTCCCTTTACCGTCGCTTTTGCCGTCAAGCGGGTGCTGATGGTAAATCTGCTGAATTTGGGATGACGATTTATATACCGTCGAAACTACCGCTGCAAGGAGGTGTATCGGGATGATGGGCCTTGAGCTACAAAACCACAAAACTACTTGATATCTAAAATGTATTTATGGTCTTGTTGATTGACGTTGATAGCTACTGAACGCTATCTAATCATTCCCACTCAATCATCAACGGCGCTTCTAAACTGTTGTCAAGTGTAGAACTTTTTTCAGTGAGTAGCATTTCTACCGTCAAATTTACCGTCATTTGCATCTGATACCCAAAATTAGCATTCAGCATCTGTCGGCACGTATCGCAGACTATCGACAGCCTGTTGCATGTCCCCCTTCAGAATCGGTCGAAATCTTTCGGTACCTATCTCTGGTAACGTTTTTCTCGTCCAGTGATCGTTCAGTATCTATCGCTACCTATCGGTGGCGATTCCATTCCCACCGCAAATGTTCGCAGGTGAGCCATTCTCCAAATACATTATTGCCTACGCACTCGCAGGCGCCACTTCGGTGTTAGCCTGCCACCCAAGCCTGCCTGGCCACGCGAAGAGATCAATCAGCCGCGGTAATGAGGCAAGTGCGCTGCGACCACTGTACGATAGCTGTAGAGCATCCCTTTGAACTATGAGTCCTACTATGAATTCAAGCCATGTGCGCATCAAAACCGCTTCCCTGTTAGTGGGCAACGTTGTGCTCGCGGCCTTGCTGCTCGCCTGCGGCAGCGCAATCGCTCAGGGGCGCACGGTCAGGCTGGTGGTGGGATTCCCTCCAGGGGCAGCCAACGACATCATTGCCCGGACGCTGGCTGAACACATGCGCGAGCCGCTCGGTCAGACCATCATTGTCGAAAACAGGCCGGGTGCCGGTGGCCAGCTCGCCCTCGAATATGTGGCCCGGTCAGCCGCCGACGGCACAACGCTGATGGTGGGCAACATTGCCACCCATGGCACGCTTCCGGCTATTCGAAAATTGACTGTCGACCCCATCGGCGATTTCACGCCCATTGCCATGATCGGCACCAGCCCTCTGGCCCTTGCGGCCAGCGCGACCCTGCCGGTGCGCACCCTGGCCGATGTCATTGCGATGGCGAAGTCCCGGCCGAATGGACTCTTCTTTGGTTCTGCCGGCGCCGGTACTGGCTCTCATCTTGCCGGGCTGTTACTTGCGAAGCTCACCGGAATGCGGCTCGAACACGTTCCCTATGCCGGTTCCGCGGCAGCCTATCTGGCGGTAACCAGTGGAGATGTCTCGCTGCTGTTCGAGGCGGCGGCGGTTAAGGGACTGGTCGACAGCGGCAAGGTTCGCTCCATTGCCATTACAGGCAACGAGCGCTGGTTTATCCTGCCTGAGGTGCCGACCTTCACCGAACTCGGGATCGGCCCGTTTCCGATGCTCAGCTGGTTCGGCCTGATGGGGCCAGCGGGCATGTCGGCCGAGACGATTGCCGGGACCGAAGGCGCGGTCGCCGCCGCGCTAGCGAAGCCGGAGATGCGCCAGGCGCTGATGCGGATCGGCTTCACACCTTCGCGCATGTCGCGCAACGCCTTCGGCCAATTCATGCGCGAAGACCTTGCCCGCTGGCGCGCCGTGGTCGCCGAAAACAACATCAAGGTCGAATAGCGCCCGGATCGGCGTATAGGAATTTCAAACCACCTTTTTCCCGATCCGCGACGGTATCGCCATCCCGAGAGGCGGTCAATCACGCGGTCTCTGGCGAAGATTCCCCGCTCTCAACGACGATTCGCCCCCTGAATCGACCCGAATTGCCTGACTTCGACGCACGCTGACCCCAGGCGCGCAAGCGTGGGCCGTGCGCAACCCTCAGCGCCGTTGCAGAGCTGTTCTTGCCTTCGGGGATCAGGCTGCCTGAAAAAGCTGCGGCCGCCGCGCCAGCGCGCGCGGCGGGGCCCTGGCGGGCAGGCCCAGGTGGGTGAGGATCTTCACGATCACCGCCGGCGCCTCGATGGCGGCGATGATCCTGAACGCACCGCCACACTGCGGGCAGTGTTCCAGGTCCAGGTCGAATACGCGCTTGAGCAGGCGCGCCCAGCCCGGCGTTGGGCGCCAGCACCCCGTGAAAGCGCGTCAGGTGCAGGCGTGGTCGCGGCACCAGAGCTGCCAGGCGCTGCATGAACTCCAGCGGCGTCATCCTGAGGTGCGTGGTCCCGTCGCGCCAGGGGCTCTTCAGTTGCAGCACGACGTTACCCGCCGCATCTTTCTTGAGCCGCTCGTTGGCGATCGCGGGGCGGGTGATGTAGCGGCACAGCCGTTCGAGCGCTTTGCGCTGATGCGTGCCGCAGCGCACCCCGGCGTGCAGGCTGAACCCGTGCGCATCGGCGCACAGGCCCGCCGTGGCTGTCTTGTCCCGACCCAGTACGGTTCGCAGGCTCAGCACCTTCTGTCCGGCGCGCGGCCCCAGCGCGATGCGATAGGTGCACGAAGCGGCTTGCAATGACGCCAGCGGATTATCCGCATCCATGTCGGCTATACAGACGTTGCCCTCCTCCTCTATGAGGTAGCCAAGTAGGGTCAGCATTTTCATCAGACGCGCGATAATCTTGTCGAGCAAGCCCGCTAATTCATCGCGGCTGGGGGCGGGCGCTTCCTGGAATTCTGGTTCACCTTCGGCTCGCCGATAGACCCCATCGAGCACCAGACAGTGCAGGTGGATGTTCAGGTTGGCGGCCGAGCCGAATCTCTGGATCAGGGTGACCGCGCCGGTATCGGCTGTGGCGCGTTTCAAGCCGGCCTGCTTGAGCAGAAACCCCGCGATGACGCGGTGGATGAGGCGCAGCACCGGCGTGAGCAGCTCGGGCCGTGCGGCAAAGAGGATGCGAAGCCCGATCGGAAACGACAGTACCCATTGCCGCACAGGCACCCGCGGGATCACCTCATCGACAAGGACCGCAGCGCTCTCGGCCATGCGCCGAGCGCCGCACGAGGGGCAAAACCCGCGCCGCTTGCAGGAGAACGCCACCAGCTTCTCGTGCGCGCAGTCGGCGCAGCGAACGCGCAGAAATCCGTGCGCCAGAATCCCGCATTCGAGAAAGGCCTCAAACTCGTCTCTGACAAACTCCGGCAAGCCCGTGCCAGTCCTGGCTTGGACCTGGGCGAGGAACGTCTCCAGATGCTCCCGCACCAGCCGATGCAGGAGTGTCTGCTCGGGCCGCCGCCGCTCGTACTGGACCGTGTGCGCCGACGCGGCGCGCAACATGGCTTTGCGTTCCAGTCCCATCCAGACGGAAACGCGCGAACCACGATCGCGGGACACCGCGATCTGGTAGGTGACGCAAAAGGCGAACGCAAGTCAACGACCGGCGCGGCAAGGGCGTTGGTGAAGAGATGCAGGCACGCAAGCAGCAATCGACGCATTCGATCGCCCGGCACGCGAGCATCAAGCCAGGAACGTACCCCCTACTCCCACTCAATCATCAACGGCGCTTCTAAACCGTTGTCACGTATAGAACTTTTTTCAGTGAGTAGCATTTCTACCGTCAGATCTACCGTCATTTGGATCTGATACCCGAAATTAGCATTCAGCATCTATCGGCACTTATCGCAGACTATCGACAGCCTGATGCATGTAACCCTTCAGGATCGGTCGGGATCTATCGGTACCTATCGCTGGCAACGTTTTTCTCGTCTTGCGAACGTTCAATATCTATCGCTACCTATCGCTACCTATCGGTGGCGATTCCATTCCCACCGCAAATGTTCGCAGGTGAGCCAGTCCATCCAGATGTCCGA
>CANJOT010000262.1 GCA_947475815.1 Burkholderiales bacterium
CTGAGGTGAAGAAAATGGTCGAGGGCCTGGCCGCGCGCATGAAGGCCAACCCGGGTGACGTCAAGGGTTGGGCCATGCTGGTGCGTTCCTACAAGGTCATGGGCATGTTTGATGAGGCCGAGCAGGCTGTGCGTGACGCCGGGCCGCTGCTCGAGACCAGCGCCGACCTGCTGACCCAGTATGCCGACCTGCTGGGTGTGCGTGCCGGCAAGAACCTCGAAGGCCGGCCGATGGAGTTGATCAACAAGGCGCTCACGCTCGAGCCGCTCAATGCCACGGCTTTGCTGATGTCGGGCTGGGCCGCCTACAACCGCGGTGATTTCAGACTCGCCGTGGTGCAGTGGGAAAAACTCCTGCCGCAGCTTGAGCCTGGCTCACCCGATGCGCGACAGATGGAAAACGATGTCGCTGATGCCCGCACCAAGGCCGGCCTGTCGGCCGGTAGCCCCACCGGGGCGGGCGCGGGAGTCCTGTCGGCCGATGCCTCCAACGCCGGCAAGCTGCCGCCGGTGGATCCGGCCGCCGCGGCCAGCATGACGCCGGACAAGATCAACGAGATGGTCGATCGTCTGGCGGCGCGCCTCAAGCAGAATCCGGACGATGCCGCCGGCTGGGCGCGCCTGGCGCGGGCCTACAAGGTACAAAAGCGGCTGCCGGAAGCCGAGCAGGCCTTTGCCAAAGCGGCCAAGGTGGTTGATCAGGATCCTGACCTGCTGACCCAGTATGCCGACCTGCTGGCTTCGCGCAATAACAACAATCTCGAGGGCAAGCCGCTGGCGCTGGTCAACAAGGCGCTAGTGCTCAATCCGCGCCACCCGGTGGCCTTGATGCTGGCGGGCACGGCAGCGTTTCAGCGCGCCGACTACATGGCAGCAGTGGGGCATTGGGAAAAGGTGCTGACGGTGCTTGATCCGGCATCACCCGACGCGACTCAGGTCAAGCAGGAAATCGCTGACGCGCGCGCGCGTGCGGCCTTGTCGGGCTCACGCAAGTAGCCCTGCCTGAGTGCCCACCGTCGCCCGCTTGGCGACGGTCCGGCGTCTGCTTTGCCGGCCGCGTTGCCTGCGCTGTTTTACCTGAGCTTGTCGATGCTCAGTTTCAGTCCCGCGCGATTCGCGCCAACCGTCAACTGCCCTTCAAAATCACCTGGCTGGCCGGCTGGTGTGCCGCTGTGTGAAATGCGCGCAATCAGCACCAGCTGGCGCGTGCTGCCCAGATCGGTGCCCGGCACCATGAGGGCATCCTTGTCGAGTACGAAGGCCATCGGCAGCTTCGGGTTGTCAAAACGCTTCACGGCCAGTGGCATCGGTGGTCCATCCGCTGCGCGTGTCAGCACATACAGCACATCCCCCGGACGCAACTGTTTGCGCAGATTGTCAGAGATGTCGACCGTGCCGCTCAGGCTGGCGCCGGCGCCGCTTGCGCCGGCAGGAGCGACCTCGGCAGGCTTGCCGGAAGTTGCGACTGCGCCACCCTTGAGTTCACCCAATGCCGCCTCGGCTTCCTTGCGCAGCGGCGAGTCGGGCGCCGCGCTCGACAATAGTTTCATCCAGAACGTTTCTGCGCCCTTGCGATCACCGCGCTCGAGGGCTTCGCGACCGGCGAGTAGCAGTGCCTTGGGTTGATTTGGGTCCATCTGCAGCGCCGTGCGCAAGGCCTTTTTGGCCTCCGGCGTCCACTTGTTGCTGGCTGAACGGAGTTCGGCATCGGCCAGGTCAGCCTGCACGGCGGCATCTTTCGGTTTGAGCTCCACGGCTTTGTGCAGGGCACTGATGGCATCTGCATACTTGCCGATCTCTCCGTACGTCCTGCCCAGCAGGACCCAGCCATCACCATCGTTGGGCTGTTTGTCCAGCCGCGCGCGCAGGCGCTCGGCCAGCGGCACCAGACTCATCTCACGGCTTTGCGCCGGCGTGGGCGCGCTCGCCGGCGTGCCGCGCGACATGATGTCAAGCGGTCCGGAGGGCGTGGCCGAACTGATGCCGGCCATGGGTGACGGACTCGATGGCCGGTTCCAGCCAGCACGGCCGTATTCCCAGCCGAGCGTCGCAGCGAGGCCAATGAGTACCATGGCTGCAAGGGCCATTCCCAGTTGTCGGGTGACGCTTGCACGGTCCAGATTGCCGCGTGCCTCAAAGACGAGATCGCCGAGGATCTGCTCAGGCGATGGGGCAGGCGATACAGCGACGGCCGCTTCGGTGTCGGCGGGGACGTCTTCCGGAGGCGCCGCTGTGGTGGCATCGGGCGCCGCGCTGAACTTTGGGACTGTGTCATCCAGCGCCGGTCCGGCCTCAAGCAGCCGCTGACGGGCTCGTGCAACGAGTTCGTCGTTCGAATGTGCTGATAATTGCTGCACGAGAGGACGCAACAAAAAAAAACCAGTTGCGAGAATGAGAATGATTGCGGTAATCAGAAATGCTGCGGCCACAGTGTTTGCCTTCCAAGTGTATTCGTGAATCGATTCGCGCTTCAATCATGTCATAGACAACAGGTGATTTAATTCTCTATAAAATATTTATTTAAATTAATCATTTCTGGCTTTAAAATCACTCTGTTCACTAAGGCTACTGCGACCATTCAATCTAGTCCAAGCTTGGGCAAGTAAAGCATAATTATACTATTCCAATACCTGTGGGTAGGTTTCAGGTTAACGCCTGTTCGACGTTGCTTCCTCGAAACATCCGCTGAACTGTGCGGAAGTTCACGGAACACTGCGTGCATTGAGGTTTTATGTGCACTTGTCGATATCACAAGGAATGAAGTTTTTCATAAAATCTTTCAGACCGGTGGGCATTTGTTCAGGATTGAATTCCTACCAATTGGTAGAAAATTCCAGCAGTTCCGGCGCGCAGGCGCCACGCAATAAGCAGGGGTACCAGTGCTACAAAGGGCATCGTGCGATAAGTTAAGGGCAGTGTGGCAGGTCGCCTTCGTGGTGATGTGCATGCTCTTTGCCACGCTCGCGCAGGCACAAACTGCCGCCGTACCCACGCCCTCGCCGGCAGAAGTATTGCGCCTCAATGGCCTTGACAATGCGGCCGTCGAATTCAATCACGATGGCACCGGCTTTCACCTCGATGGCGCGCATGCGACGACACGCTGCCTGAGTTGTCATGCACAGGGCATCCTGAAGGGCACGCCACGTGCCTGCAGTCAGTGTCACATGGAGGGCAATCGCGCCGGCACGCTGGTGAGAAAGGGCAACGCCCATATCACGGTGGCTGTCAATGCGGCCTGTGATACTTGTCACGTCAGCCGCGATACTTTCCGCGTGTGGCGCATGGATCACTCGGCCACGCCGCTGGCGGCGGCCGGGCAGTGTTCGGTGTGTCATAGCGGCCAGAGTTTTGAGGGTGTTGTGCCACTGACCAAGAAGGCGGGCCACCCGGTCACCAACGCTGATTGTTCTTCCTGCCACACCAGCAATTCCAGCTTCGCACTGGTGACCCGTTTTGATCACGCAAGCTCGCAGATCTTTGCCGGACAGCACGTTTGCAGCAATTGTCACAATGGCGCGCAATCAACTGGCCGGCCGGTCGGGCATATCCCGATCAGGCAAACCGAGTGCGATTATTGTCACGCCAGCACGAGTTCATTCGCGACCTGGCGCATGGACCATGGCGCCGCTGGCATCACGGTGGGCACGGGAGGGTGTGTCAGTTGCCACAATGGACAGTCCTTCCTCGGTGTCGTGCCCGTGTCCAAGGTCAGTGGGCACCTGCCCACCAATGCTGCGTGTGAATCCTGTCACCTTGCTACTGATCCGGTGCCCGGTGGTTTCGCACTGGTGGTTGCATTGTTCAATCATGCTGCGTCCGGAAATCCGAATGCAGTCGATGGTTCGCGTGGTTGCCAGACCTGCCACAATGGTGTGATTGCCACGGGCAAGGCAAGCGGTCACATCTTGACCAGTGTCACCTGCGACAGTTGCCACAAGACCACCGATGCGAATTTCACAGCGGGGTTGATGAATCACGTTGGCATCACCAGCGGCTGCACCAGTTGTCATACCGGTCAGTCTTTTGTTGGCGTCACGCCAGTGATCAAGCCGGCCGGTACCGGCCATATCCCGACAAGCCAGGATTGTTACCTGTGCCACACCAGCACTGCCGTGCCCAATGGATTCAAGACGGCGGCCATGAATCACATCGGCATCGCCAGCGGTTGTACCAACTGCCACAACATTGGCACACCTTATGTAACCAATCCGCCGTTGGTGACCTTGCCTGCGAGCGGGCACATTCCGACGAGTGCCGCATGCGAGACCTGCCACACCAGTACCACGGTGCCGAACGGCTTCAAGACCTACACCATGAGTCACGTCGGTATCGCCTCGGGTTGCGCGACCTGCCATGCCGACGGTTCGAGCTACGCCTATAGTGGCGTCAATCCGCCGCAGATCGTGTCGCGCACCGCGCCGGTTGCAGTGACCCATATTCCGACCAGTGCACCGTGCGAGTTGTGCCACACCAGCACGACCATCCCGGGAGGCTTCCGCACGCCCAGCATGAATCACCTTGGGATCAGCAGCGGCTGCGGCACCTGCCATGCCTACTCCAGCGGACAAACCACTTCGGGGCAGACCTACCCCGGCGTGCGCGGCCAGTCCGCCAGCCATGTCGCAACCCCTGGCCAGGATTGCGCGGCCTGTCATACCAGTACGTCGCCGGGAGGCTTCTCGCTGGCCGCAAGCAGTTTTGACCACGTCAAGGCGGGTGTGCAGTCTGGCACGTGCAGCAGTTGTCACAACGGCACGTTTGCCACCGGGCAGGTGAGTGGCCATATTCAGATCAGTCTGGGCTCTGCCAACGCACAGTGTGATTCCTGCCACAGCTATACGGCGGGTACGTTCTCGGTCTGGCGCATGACTCACACGGGTCTGGCGGCGGCCTGCTCGACGTGTCATAACACGGGCACCCGCTTCCCGGGTGCCACCATGGTGACGCTGCCGACGAACCACTTCCCGGTCGGTGCGGTGGCCTGCGGCCCGGCCTGTCACTCGGCTCCGGCGAGCGTGGCTTCGCCAGGCGGCGGCAATGGATTTGCGACCTGGATGATGTCGCACGCGGCGGTGGCGGCAACGGCCTGCAGTAGTTGCCATGCCACGGGCGCATCGTGGGCGGGTACAACGCCAGTGGTGACCTACCCGGCGACGGGCCACATTGCGGTAGGTTCCAATTCACTGTGCGGAGATTGCCACACCGCTTCGGACACGCCGGGCAGCGGCGGCTTCAAACAGATCTCGACGTCGCTGCACAACAATGCCACGGTAGCGGGCATGGC
>CANJOT010000263.1 GCA_947475815.1 Burkholderiales bacterium
AAATCACCCCCGAAGCCGTTGCCGACCTGCGCAGTAAAATTGGCCTGCCTTTGCGTTCACGCAACTCCTACAACACGTCTTCCGCTTTTGACAGCGTGCGCCACTTCTGCCTGGGCATCGGCGACGACAACCCGCTCTGGAATGACCGCGGCTACGGCCGCAACAGCAAGTTGGGGACAAACTTCGCCCCCCCCTCATTCCTGTATTCAATCGGCATCGGCGTGGTGCAGATGGGCCTGCCGGGCGTGCACGGCTTTCACGGCGGCTCGGACTGGCACTGGCTGCGTCCGATCCGGCAAAACGAAGAAATTTTACTGCACATCTGGCTCGACGACGTGGTCGAACGCACCAGCAAGATGGGCGGCAAGAGCGTCGTGAATTACTTCTCCAGCGTATATTACACGCCCGACAATGAAGTGCTGGCCTATCACCGTTCATGGACGCACCGCATCGAACGTGGTGCCGCGCGCGATCGCGGCAAGGAAGGCTCAGCCTTCGAACCGCAAATCTGGCCGCCAGAAAAATTGCGCGAAATCGAAGCCGCCTACGATGCCGAAAAAGTCCAGGGTGCAGCACCGCGCTACTGGGAAGATGTCGTCGAGGGCCAGGCGCTCGATCCCATCGTCAAGGGACCGCTGTGCCTGTCGGACATGATCGCTTTTTATGCCGGCCTGATGGTCGCGCCGACGCCGGCGCACAAGATCGCCTACAAGGACTACAAGGAACATCCGCGCTGGTGGTTCCGCAACCCGGAAAACGGCGGCCTTGAGCCGATCGTGCGGGTGCATGAAAACCTCGCCGCGGCCAGCAGCGCCGGCGTACCGGCACCGTATGACGTCGGTGTGCAGCGTGCCTCGTGGATGATCAACCTGATCACCAACTGGATGGGTGACGACGCCTTCCTGGTGCGCAACCACTGTGAGTTCCGCGCCTTCAATTATTTCGGCGACGTGCAGTATTTCTCCGGCAAGGTGACGCGCAAGTATCAGGAAAATGGTGACCATCTGATCGACCTCGAAATCTCGACGGTCAACCAGCGTGGCAAGATCACCACACCGGGCTCGGCCACCATCGCCCTGCCCTCGCGCGCCGGCGGCCTGACACCGGTGCAACGCCACGCGGCGCAACCGGTGATGCTTGACGATTTCCTCAAGACCCTGCCGGTTCCCCTCAAGCGCTAAGAGCCCATGCAACCACTGAGCAAGTATCGCATCCTGTCCTTTGGACAGGCTTGGGCGGCACCCTACGGCGACATGATGATGGCCGACATGGGCGCCGATGTCATCAAGGTCGAACCGCCGGGTATCGGCGATCATGTGCGCAAATGGACGCGCAGCGACCTCAAGGGCCTCAGCCCGCATCTGCTGGCGGTCAACCGCAACAAACGCGGCATTGTCATCGACCTGCGCAATCCGGCAGGCAAGGAAGTGGCGATGCAGCTGATCGCCAAGTCCGATGCAGTCATCGAAAACTTCAGCCCCGGCACCATGGCCAAACTCGGGCTCGATTACGCGACCCTGCACGAACGTTTTCCGGGGCTGGTGTATACCTCGGTGTCAGGTTTTGGCAATACCGGCCCGTATGCGCAGCGGCCGGCCTACGACATGATCATTCAGGGCGAAGGCGGCTTCATCAGCGTCACCGGCACCGAGGATGGTCAGGTCGCCAAGCTTGGCGTGCCCGGCCTGGACGTCATGACGGCGATGGTCGCCTGCTACTCGACCCTGTGTGCGCTGCTCGAACGCGACGCCACCGGCAAGGGCCAATACCTCGACATTTCGATGCTCGAAACGGCGGCCTCATCCCAGGCGTTCAACCTGATCAGCTACTCGTTCACCGGCGAGATGCCACGACCGATGGGCACTGCCCACCCGCTGCTGGCACCCTACCAGTGTTATTCGACCCAGAGTACGCCGATCTCGATTGGCATCCTCACCGACGTGCACTGGTGTGACTTCTGCGATCACGTGCTCGAACGGCCCGATCTGTCGAACGCGCCGCTGTTTGCAACCGCGATGCTGCGCATCGACAACCGGCCGCAGCTCAACGAAACGCTGCAGCCGATTTTCCTGACGCAAAAAGCAGAATACTGGCTGGAGCGGCTCAACGCCCGCGGGCTGGTCTGCGGCGCGGTCAACGACCTCAATGCCCTGCTGCATCATCCGCAGCTCGAGGCGCGTAAATTCTTTTATCACTGGCCCACGCCGGTGGGTGACATTGCCGTACCGGGCATGCCCTGGCGCACCGACAATCGGGGTGAGCCGGTCAAACGCATGCCACCGGGCCTCGGTGAACATACCCATGAAGTACTGAGCGAATGGCTGGACATGCCTGCCCATGACATCGCGGCGCTGGTCAGTCAGGGTGCCGTGGTCTGCGCCACCTGATCCAACACAGGGAGACGGGCATGAGCTTCAAGGACAAGGTTGCCATGGTCGCCGGCGGCAGCGCCGGCATCGGTCAGGCCATCGCGGCAGGCCTGGCGGCGCGCGGTGCGCGCGTGGCCATCGTCACGCGCGGCGCGCAACAGGGCGAGGCACTGGCCGGGCAATTGCGCGCGGCCGGCGGCGAGGCCGCATGGTTTCAGGGCGATTTCCTCGATTATGCAAGCATGCAGGCTGCAGCCGCGGCAGTGCGCGCGGCGCTCGGCCCGGTCAATATCCTGATCGTTACCGGTGGCCCGGACCGACCCCGGCCCAAGCTGTTCATGGACACCGATCCGGCCGATTACACGGCAATGTTCAACAACAAATGCGCCAACCGCCTGATCGCCCTGCGTGCCGTCGCCGATCAAATGATTGAACAGGGTAAAGGCAAGGTGGTGTTCCTGACCACCGATGCCGGACGCGTGCCGACACCCGGCGAAAGCCTGGTCGGCACCGGCGCAGCCGGGCTGATATTTGCCACCCGCGCGGTGGCGCGCGAGCTGTCGCGCCATGGCATCCGCATTAATACCGTGTCGGCAACACTCACCAAAAACACCTCGGCCTGGAACAAATTCCTGCGCGGCGTGGAAACCGGCTCGAACGAAGCGCTGGTCAAAGCCTTCAGGAAAATAGAAAGCCGCTCACCCTTTGGCCTCAACGAACCCGAAGATGTGGCCAATCTGGCACTTTTTCTCGCCGCCGATGAAAGCGATCAGATCAGTGGTGCCACCATGAGCGTGAACGGCGGTTTGTCCTTCCCCTGAACCTGCGATGGCATAAAGCAGTTCGACGCACGCTGTTTGACCCGGTCTGGCAATTTCCGGAATCAGAAAACATTTCAGCTCAAGGCAGATCCATGGAACCACAGATTGTCCCTGCAGCTGCGCGTACCCTTGATATCTTCGAAACTTTCGCCAGCGAACAGCGGCCCCTGTCGCTGTCCGAACTGGCCAGGCTGGCCGATATTCCGGTATCGACCTGCCACAGCCTGATGCGCACCCTCGAGCAACGCGGCTTTCTGCATTTCCTGACGCCGCGCGAAGCCTATCCGACGCGCAAGATGCTCGACATCACCAATCAGATCGACAGCCATGACCCGATCGCTGCGCGTCTCGCACCGGCGCTCGCGCGCCTGCGCGACGATACCGGCGAAACCGTCATTCTCGGTTCGCGTCAGGCCGAGGCTGCGCTCTACCTGCTGGTACTGGAAAGCCCGCAGACGGTGCGCTACACGGCACGCGTGGGCGAATTCAAGCCGCTGCATTCAAGCTCGATCGGCAAGACCTTCCTGGGTGAAATGGCCGAAGATGACCTCAACACCTGGCTCGGTGGCAGTCGCGAATTGCACACCATCACACCACACACCATCGTCTCGCAACGGCAATTGAAACGCGACCTCGCCGAAGCACGCGAGCGCGGTTATTTCGCCACGCGCGGCGAAAACGTCGCCGATGTCATGGCCATTGCCGCACCGCTGCATCTGGGTTCGGTCACGCTGGGCGTCGCTGTTGCCGGGCCGCTGCATCGCATGCAGGACATGGAAAAACGCCACAGTCAGAAACTGCTGGCAGCGCTCAAGACGATCGAAAAGGATTTCGCCGCGCCTTGAGCAGCCAGGAGCTTGCTGCGCTTATTCTTCGTCGGCGCGCAACTTCTGTACCGCCTCGTCGCCGACGCGCACCCAGATCTCGGGAGCGATGGGGCGCTCGAGTTCTTCGCGGATGTGGCCAATCAGACCCACCGCGCGCGCCATGATGCCCAGGCCGCGCGCGTAGCGCCATGAAATGTCGAGCTCGCTGGCAATCGCGCCGATCATGCCGGTGACATTCAGGACCAGGTGTTTGCCAAACTGACGGTCGGCCTCGGCCGACACGGCCAGCAGCAGCTGTACATACTTGCCGGCATGCCCCTGCTCGCGCGCCAGCTCAAGCAGACGCAGGGCGCGCGGATCATCGGGCCGATGGATCGGATGGCCAAAGCCAGGCAGGATCTGTTTGGCAGCGCGAAACTTGTTGACCAGCTCGGTGGCCAGCGCAGCAAAGTCAGGCGTGTCTCCGGCGTCGGCCAAAGACTCCTGCAGCATCTTCGCCGACCCTTCGATGGTGCCGACAAACACATTGCCCAGACCGAGCAGACCGGCCGCGACCGCGCCCTGCAGCGACTCGGGCGCACCGTAATACGTCATGCGGGTGGCCAGCGCGCTGGGCGTGATGCCGTGCTCGACCAGCGCCACCAGCATGGCATTGACCAGCACCGATTCCGACGGCGTCGGCAGGCGGCTGGTCAGTTCGAGAAAGGCCATTGCACCGAGGTCCTGCTTGCCCATCAGATCCTGCATCAGGTTCAGACCGTAGATGCGGATGTCATGTTCATTGGACCAGCCGATGCGGCTTTCCATCGGTTTTTGCGGACGGGTCGGTGACGTGCTGTTTTTTGACATGGACGTACTCCTGGCTACTCTTTGTCTTTTTCGTAAAAGGCTTCCCGGTCCTTGATGGCCTCGGTGGCGCCCTTGTCACGACGGTTTCTGAAGAAGTTGAATTCGTCATCATCAAAACGCATATTGGTCATGTGCGAATGGGTGATGTAACCCTGGATCAGTTGCGAGCTGGCGCCCATCATGTCCATGATCTGGTGATGCCAGGCACGGCCCATGACCAGGCCATCCTTGGGGTGACGCGCCACACGTTCGGCCCAGTCGTCCACGGTGGCGTCGAGCTGGTCGCGCGGCACCGATTTGTTGGCCAGACCGAGGCGCACCGCTTCCTGTCCGCCAAATGATTCGTTGAGCAGCATCAGTTCGCGCGCCTTCTTGGCGCCGAGCGTGTGATAGGCCGACAGTTGC
>CANJOT010000264.1 GCA_947475815.1 Burkholderiales bacterium
AGCCTCTTCCAACGGCATATGCGTCTGAAGGCGGCACTGTGTTTCCAACGGCATATGCGTCTGAGTTGGTGATTTTGGGTCGATTATTCAGAAATGGTGATCGACATGAACGATGCGAAGCTCGAGACGATCGAGCAAATGCGGGAATTTCTGGCCGGCACGGCGGATATATCCTTTTCCATTCCAACTGCCCCGGACGGTTTGCGCGGCTTCGTGGCTGACGTTCTAAAACGATGTCGATATTTCAAGTTGTCGAGAGGTGGGCGGGGCGTGGTCATTGCCTACATTCAGAGGCTGAGCGGCTACTCACGCCAGCACGTCACCAAACTCATTGCGCGGTACCGGGAGGTTCATTCGCTGACGCCGCGCAGCCGTGCAAGCCGAACAAGTTTTGGCGGACGCTTCGGGCCCACGGATATCGCACTGCTGGCTGAAATCGATCGCTTGCACGATACCCTCTCGGGACCCGCTACCAAGGTACTTCTTGCTCGCGCCTGGCAGAATTTCGGAGACCACCGGTTCCTCAATCTGGCAAGCATCTCAGTCTCCCATCTGTACAATCTGAGAGCTAGTGCGGCCTACAAGAAGGAACGCATATTCTGGACGCGGACGCGTCCCTCACCGGTCAAAATCGGTGTCAGGAAAGCACCCGCACCGGATGGACTGCCCGGCTACATCCGTATTGATACGGTACACCAGGGCGACCACGATGGGGTCAAGGGCGTCTACCACATCAATGCCGTGGATATCGTCACCCAGTGGGAGATTGTCGCCGCCGTCGAGCGCCTGAGCGAGGCGCACTTGCTTCCCGTCATCGGCTTGATGCTCGAGAGCTTTCCGTTTGCCATTCGCGGCTTTCACTCAGATGGTGGCTCGGAATACATCAACTTCGAAACGGCCAAAATGCTCAACAAACTCAATGTCGAGTTCACCCGATCGCGACCTCGCCACACCAACGACAACGCTTTGGCTGAAAGCAAAAATGGCGCGGTCGTCAGGAAGATCATGGGCTATAGCCATATCCCCCAAAAGTACGCCGACGCAATCAATCGCTTCTATGCTGACGTCTTTAATCCATATCTCAATTTCCACCGGCCCTGCTATTTTGCAGTTGACAAAGTCGATGCCAAAGGAAAGATCAAGAAGACCTACCCACAGGAACAAATCGCCACGCCGTTTGAACGCCTTCAGGGAATTCAAAATTACGAAGCCCTGCTCAAACCAGAGATCACATCCACGCATCTCAACCAACTAGCCAATGCTTTGAGCGACAATGATGCTGCTAGACAGGTTCAAGAGGCGCGCAAACGCCTGTTCCTATTCATTAACCGTCGATCCAAAGTCGCCGCCTGACTCATAACCGTTTCAGACGCATCTTACGATTGGAAAATACTGAAGAAGATGGAAGACGCAGTGCAACGGGGCCATCACGTGGCGGCAGGTGGCAACACAGCGTTCGGATTTCGACAATGAACAGGCGCTGGCGCAACGGCGTCCACTGAGCGCAGCGGCGCAGATTGAATTGCTGGCGGCGTCCTGAGAAGTGGATCCTTGACGGCCAGGTCCCGCATCCTGGCCGTGGATCAGGGACCCGGTTTAAGCCGGCTTAATTATTCCGGCTTAATTATTCCGGCTTAATACTGGCAGCCTTGATGACCTTGGCCCAGCGGGCGATTTCTACCTTGTGGTAATCGGCAAGTTCCTGTGCCGAGCCCCCCAGAGGGACCATGCCCACACCGAGGAAGCGTTCGCGCACATCGGGCGTCTTGAGGATCTTGTTGATCTCGGCGTTGAGACGATTGACGATGGCTTGCGGCGTCCCTGCGGGCGCAAACATGGCATACCAGCCGATGGCTTCATAGCCGGGCACGCCGGCTTCGGCCACGGTCGGCAGATCGGGCGCAAGTTCGACGCGATTGGCGCTGGTGATGGCCAGCGCGCGAATCTTGCCGGCTTTGGCCTGCGGCAATGCCACCGTAATGTTGCCGATATTGACCTGAACTTCACCCGCCATCACTGCCAGCAAGGCCGGGGCACCACCCTTGTAAGGTACATGCAACAGATCGATATTGGCCAGTGTGCGAAACAGTTCTACCGACAGGTGCCCCGATGAACCGGTGCCCGATGAACCATAGACCACCCTGCCAGGACTAGCCTTGGCCAGATCGATCAATTCCTGCACAGACTTGACCGGAACCGTGGGATTGACGGCAAGAATCAGCGGCGTCTGCACCAACAGGCCGACCGGCGTCAGATCGCGCACCGGGTCGAAGGGCAGCTTTTTGAAAAGCGAAACGTTGGTTGCTACCGCTGAGGAGGTAATCAGAAAGGTATATCCATCAGGCGCGGCGCGCACGGCGGCTTCCGTGCCAATGTTGGTGCCAGCACCGGGCTTGTTCTCTGAAACCACCGGCTGGCCCAGTGCTTCAGTGAGCTTTTGTGCCATGGAGCGGGTCACGAGGTCGACAGCGCCACCCGGTGGAAAGGGATCAATCAGCCGGATCACTCGCGAGGGATAAACACTCTGCTGCGCCGACGCGGACAGCGCCACGACCAGCAGCAAAAACCCGACAGACCGATTCAACATTGAGATGCTCATGGTATAGACTCCAGCGAGGGTCATGGTGTGCAGGCGATCAACGCATGCCGAAAGGCCCGATCAATGAGTTGACAGGCCGCAAGACTACGATTAAGTTCAACACTCTGAATGGTGCTCACACGGTCTGAACGTTTTATTCTTATAAGCAAGAACGCCATTGTAAGTCATGCCTTGTCAAAAAATCTAACGGGATACACGACGAATGCAAGCTGAATTGTTGTTGCGCATGTTTGATTCAATGGTGACGATTCGATATTTCGAGAGAATGTCGGTGCGTCTCTTGCAGCAGGGACTGGTAATCGGAAGCGTTCACGTCTGCATCGGCCAGGAAGCTGTCGCTACCGGTGTCGGTCTGGCATTGCGCCCCGACGATTACATGACCACGCACCATCGCGGCCACGGTCATTGCATCGCCAAGGGCATGGATCTCAACAGCATGATGGCCGAAATGATGGCGCGCGAAGATGGTTGCTGCCACGGCCGCGGCGGCAGCATGCACATGGCCGATCTGTCGGTCGGAATTCTGAGCGCCGATGGCATCGTTGGCGGCGGCGTGCCCATGGCAGTAGGTGCCGCGCTGGCCGCAAAGATGAAACGCACCGATCAGGTGGCCGTGGCATTTTTTGGCGATGGCGCCATCAATTCCGGCCAGTTTCATGAAGCCATGAATCTTGCCGCGCTCTGGAAGCTGCCGGTATTGTTTGTCTGCGACAACAATATGTATGCCGTGTCGATGGCAGCCTCAGAATCGACCGCCGGCAGCCTTTCCGCACGCGCTGCCGGCTATGGCATTCCTGGCATCAACGTCGATGGCAACGACCCGATGGCAGTCTATGAGGTGACGCAACAGGCACTGGCGCGCGCCCGCAGCGGCGAGGGTCCTACCGTGATCGATGCACTGACTTACCGGTGGGAAGGTCATTCGCGCAACGACCCGGGCACGGACTATCGTACCAAGGAAGAAATCGCCGAGTGGAAGGCGCGCGATCCCGTCCTGCTGGTGCGCGGACAACTCATTGCCATGGGCGCCCAGACCGAAGAATCGCTCGAGGCCGTCGAACAGGCCGCACGGGCAAAGGTTGACGCCGCGATTGAATTCGCCAAGGCCAGCCCGCATCCCAAGGCCGAAGACGTTCTCAAATACACCTACTGTTGATTTTTCGATCGGATTGAATACATGGCTTTGGTCACATACGCAGAGGCGATCGTTCAGGCACATCGTGAGGAAATGCAGCGCGACCCGACTGTGTTCGCGCTCGGCACCGACATCGCACAATATGGTGGTTCGTTCAAGACCACCAAGGACCTCTGGAAGGAATTCGGACTCGAGCGCCTGCTCAACACGCCGATTTCCGAAGGGGGCATCACCGGTGCCGCACTGGGCGCTGCGCTGGCCGGCATGCGGCCCGTGGCCGATTTGCACTATATCGATTTCTGCACCGTGGCCATGGATCAGATCGTGCAGCATTGCGCAAAAATCAGTCTCATGACCGGCGGACATGCCAAGGCGCCCTTGGTGATCCGGGTACAGGGCGGTGGCGGCAAGAGCAACGCTGCGCAACACTCCCAAAGTCTTGAGGCCTGGTTCGCGCACGTTCCTGGTCTGATCGTGGTGCAACCGTCGACGCCCTATGATGCCAAGGGCCTGCTCAAGAGTTGCATTCGTGATGACAACCCGGTGATGTTCATTGAACACAAGGGCCTCTACAACATGAAGCAGGAGATTCCGGACGGCGAATATCTGGTGCCGATCGGCGTCGCCGACGTCAAACGTGTGGGCCGGGATGTCACGGTGGTCGCGACCAGTGCGATGGTGCATGTGGCGCTGAAAGTCGCCAGCACGCTGGCCGAGCGTGGCATTGAGGTCGAAGTGGTCGACCCGCGCACCATCTTTCCGCTCGATGAAGAAACCATTCTGGCTTCCGTGCGCAAAACGCATCGCGTCGTCGTTCTCCATGAGGCGGTACGACGTCACGGCATCGGTGCCGAGATTGCCGCCATGATTCAGGAAAAAGCCTTTGACGATCTCGACGCGCCGGTCATGCGGGTCGGCGGCAAGGAAACCGTCATCGCCATTTCGCCGATTCTGGAAAATGCCGCCATCCCCTCGGAAGCTGATCTGATCCGGGCGATTGAGCAGGTGACCTACCGCAGCATAGCGGCCTGATTCAGAACCGTGCTGCTTGCCGAATCTACTACTGAAAAGAAACAATGACTACAGTCTGCATGCCGACCCTCGGCCTGACCATGGAAGAGGGCACGATCGTTGAGTGGTTCCGCAAGCCCGGTGAGTCTTTCAAGGAAGGCGATGCGCTGTTTTCGGTGGAAACCGACAAGGCTGTGCTGGATGTCGAAGCGGAAGCCGATGGCGTTCTGGTCGAGGTGCTGGTCGCCGCCGGTGAACTCGCTGCCGTCGGGGTGGCGATTGCCACGATACGCACACGACAGGACGAGAAGCAGGACGAGAAGCAGGACGACAAGCAAGGCGCGAACGCGGCGCCTGCGGTCACGGCCATGGAGCCAAAAGTCGCTCAGGCCGAGCCTGTGGCCATCGATGTGCCTGTTGTCTCGGTGACGCCAGCGCCCGTGGCCGCAGCGACGACGGGCCGCGTGGCCATTTCGCCGGCAGCGCGCAAAGCAGCCAGCGAAGCTGGCGTCGACCTTGCCAGCCT
>CANJOT010000265.1 GCA_947475815.1 Burkholderiales bacterium
CCGGCAGGCTGTTGTAACGCGCCTGATTCATGGCGAAGATGAAAATGCTGTTCGAGACTTTCGGTCCGCCGTCGGGCACATCAAGACTGAATTTGGCAACCTCCTGCAGTTTGATCGACGGCACGCCCTCCCACGGCACCATGGCGCCATCAATCACGCCCTTGGACATCGCTTCGGTCACGGCCGGCAGCGGCATCTGCACAGGCGTCATGCCCAGCGAAGTCAGCATAAGCGAATTAATACGCGTCGCGGCACGCACCTTCAGGCCCTTGAGGTCTTCCAGAGTACGTGGTTGTTTGCTGGTGAAATGGAATAGCGCGCCATCATGCACGTGCATGAAAATCGGCTTGGTACCGCGGAATTCATCGAGGGCATTTTTCTGCACGTAGTCCCACAAGGCCTGGCTGCTTGAACGCGAGCTCTTGGTCAGGAAGGGCAATTCGAACACTTCCGACTTGGTGAAACGGCCTGCCGCATAGGTCGGCAGGGTCCAGACCAGATCGACCACGCCATCACGCGCCTGATCGAGCAACTGCGCCGGCGTGCCGCCGAGCTGCATGGACGGGTAGATCTGGCACTTGATGCGGTCATTCGATTCCTTGTTGACCTTGTCACACCAGGGCTGTATCAGGTTGACCTGCGGGTTGGCAACCGCTGGCAAAAAATGGTGAACCTTGAGCACGATCTGCTGCGCGGCAGCCGGACCGGCGCACAGGCCCACCGTCAACGCCAGCAGTGCGGCGCCCGTGGCAAAGAATGTCTTCATCGGTATTCTCCTTGGTGACTAAAGGGTTGGACTACGTATTTCAGGTCTGGAACATCCGCACCAGCACGAGGGATATCCCCGGAAACAACACCAGCAATGTAATACGCAAAAAATCGGACAACAGAAAGGGCACGACACCCTTGAAGGTCTCCTGCAGGGGCACGTCGCGCGCAAGCCGGTTGATAATGTAGACGTTCATGCCGACCGGTGGATGCACCAGACCGATCTCGACCACCATCAGGGCCAGAATGCCAAACCAGATGGACTTGTCGCCCTGCGACAGGCCGAAATAATCGAGGCCCATGATCATCGGGTAGAAAATCGGAATGGTCAGCAGGATCATGGCCAGCGAATCCATGACGCAGCCCAGAAAAATGTAGATCAGCAGCACCATGGCCATCACCAGCAGGGGCGACCAGCCGCTGTGCTGCACCCAGGCGGCCAGTTCGGCCGGCATTTGCGACAGGGCCAGCGCGGTGTTGAGCATGTCGGCGCCGAGCAGCACCAGAAAAATCATGGCCGTCGATTGTGCCGTGCCGAGGGCGCTGTCGAGCAGACCACGCCAGCCCATGCCGCCCGACAGCAGCGCCAGGATGGCGCAGGCGGCCGCGCCGATGGCCGCCGCTTCGGTGGGGTTGGCCCAGCCGCCATAAATGCCGACGATCACCACCAGAAACACGACCAGTACCGGTGACACGGCCAGCAGCGCCGCGAGGCGTTCGCTCCATGGCGCGCGTTCGCCAGCCGGGCCCATGGCGGGCTTCCAGGTCACCATGATGCGCACCACGATCATGTAACCGACCATGGCGATGATGCCCGGCAGGACCGCCGCCATGAACAGCTTGCCGATCGATTCCTGCGTCAGGATGGCGTAGATGACCAGCGGCACCGAGGGCGGGATCATGATGCCCAGCGTCCCCCCCGCCGCCAGCGCGCCGGTCGCCAGACTGCCGGCATATCCATGACGACGCAACTCGGGCAATGCCACCTGCCCCATGGTTGCGGCGGTCGCCAGCGAGGAGCCACAGATGGCGCCAAAACCGGCGCAGGCGCCGATCGCGGCCATCGCCACACCACCGCGAAAGTGGCCCATGAAGGCACTGACAAAGCGGAACAGCGCGCGCGACAGGCCGCCGTGGGTGGCAAACTGGCCCATCAGCAAAAACAGCGGGATGACCACCAGATCGTAATTCGACAGGCGCGCCCAGGCCAGGGTCTTGAGTGAATTGAGCAGCGGCAGCATTTCGCCGCCGGTCAGATACAGATAACCGCCACCACCGGCGATAAACATGGCAACGCCTATAGGGATACGCAGCACGAGCAGCAGCATCAGCCCGGCAAAGATCAGCGCCCCCACGGTAATCGGACTCATGCACCGCCCCCACTGCGCAGGCGCGCACGTTCCTGCCAGCAGCGCCCCGCCATGTAGCCGCCCGCCAGCGCCAGCAGCACGAAGCCCGGCACCATCAGCATCTGAGCGATCCACATGGGCCAGGACAGGATCACCGAGGTTTCACCCACCTCCCTGAGCGACCACGCACCAACCGCTGTGCGCCAGGCGATCAGGGCGCCAAACAACCCGACCAGCAGGGAGGCAAAGGCATCGAGCAGCAGGACGTGGCGCGGTGCCAGATGCTGGGTGAAGAAATCGACCCGTACATCCCCGCGCATCAGATGGCAATATGCGAAAAAGCTCGCCGTCGCGGCGGCCGCGCACATCTGCAAGACCTCGACGTCCCCAGGCACCGGGTACGAAGCCAGCTTGCGCCCGACGATGGACACAATCAGCATGGCAACCAGGGCGACAAACACCAGCCCACCGATCAGGGCGGCGAGTTTGCACAGGCGCAGCAGCCAGTTGCCCACAGGGCCAAACGAAATCAGCGGCGGCGCGGTGCCGTCGCCCGACACTTCGGGCATGAGTCTCCTCGTCCTTGTGGTTCTTGCCATACTGGCAGAAACCAGCATAGTGCGTCAGGCTCGAGTTTGACCCTTTCCGCAACACTTGGCTCTTGGGGTTGACCCTTGGGTTGACCCTTGGATGCCCCCCCAAAAATATCAGGCGGCGAGCGCCTCACGGACGAAAGCAGGATTCATGATGAAATCGGCCGTCACCTGACAACGCTTGATCAGGCGGTGCTCGGTCGGGCCATAATCGGCATGGGCGTTGTGCCAGGTGCCGATGTGGTCCCAGAGCAGCAAATCGCCCACGCTCCAGCGATGCACATAGCGGTATTTGTCCTGCAACGCGTGCTGATAGAGATATTCCAGGGTTTCGGCACTTTCAGCCGCGGGCAATCCGTCGATGCTCTCAACGAAGCCCGGGTTGACGTACAAGACCTTCTTGCCCGAGATGGGATGGGTCAGGAAGACCGGGTGATGCACAGGCGGCCGTGCACGCCGTACGCTTTCCGGTATCGGCGGCCGGGTGCTGCCCTTCTTGATGCGCATCATGTCCGAGAACTTGGCAAACTCATGTTGCGCCGTCGCATCGGCCAGACGCGCCTTGATGTCGGCAGGCAGACCGTCATACGCCGCGCGCGTATTGGTGAATTCGGTGCCGCCGAGCGGCTTGCCATCGCGCATTGGTACGGCGTAGGCCATGAGCACATTAACGAAGCCGGGAATCTCGTTATAGGTCATGTCGGTGTGCCAGTCCTGGCCGGCATCGGGGATGCCGATGAGCTTGCCGTTCTCGACGATGTTCGACAGGATCGACACTTCCGGCATGCCCTGCTCATGCGGCAACACACTGAGCGACTGCAGCGTGCCAAACCGCCCGGAGAAGGCTTTCAGCTGCGCCGCGTCGATCTGCTGACCGGAAAAACACAACACACCATGATCGGCCAGGCCCAACAGCACCCGGCCAAAATCATGGCGCGACAGGGGCTCGCGCAGGTCCACATCGGTGACGCGGGCGCCGAGAATGGCGCCAGTGGGTTCGATCTTCATGGGGCTCGCCTCCTGATTGTTAGTGCGATCATTCTGCCTGGATCATTCCGGCTCGATGCCAGCCGCGACGATGATCTTTTTCCATTTGCCATACTCGGCGACCTGAAACTTCATCAGGTCGTCTGACGACGTTGGGAACGGCACGCTGCCGGTGTTGGTGAGGTATTCCACGACCTTGGGGCGTTTGAGGGCGGCGACGAACAGTTCATTGAGACGCTGCACCACATCCTTGGGCGTATTGGCCGGCGCGTAGGCCGCCAGCCAGAAGGTCATGTCGTAGTCGGGAACACCGGCTTCCTGCATGGTCGGCAGCTCGGGCATGCTGGCCAGACGCGTTTTACCGCTCACCGCCAGCGCGCGCAGGGCGCCCGACTTGACATGCGGCAGCAGCGTGCTGAAGTCGCTGATCATGATGTCGATCCGGCCACCAACGAGATCAATGGTGGCTTGCGGATTGCTCTTGTAGGGCACGCTTTGCAGATTGATGCCCGACTGCAGCTTGTAGAGCTCGGCGGCGGCGCGCGGCGACGAACCACCCCAGCCAAAGGTCAGCTTGCCGGGTTCTTTTTTCGCCATGGCGGTAAACTCACCGACTGTTTTGGCGGGCACATTGGTGGCGTTCACGGCCGCCAGCAAATAGCCCTGTGAAACGCCGCTGATGGGCACAAAATCCTTGACGTAATCGTAAGGCAGTTTCTTGTACAGGCTCTGGTTGGCGGCGTGGGTGGAATTGGTGCCCACCAGAATGGTGTAGCCATCGGCCGGTTGTTTGGCGACATACTCGGCGGCAAGGATGCCGTTCGCGCCCGCCTTGGGTTCAACGATGATCGACTGTTTGATCATTTCCTGAATTTCGACAGCGATCATACGCGTGGTGTTTTCCGGAAAACCGGTACCCATGGGAATGATGCGCAGTGGCTTGTTCGGAAAAGACTGCGCCTGTGCAGCGGCGCTCAACCCGGCCAGCAACAGCGCCCCGAACAACAGGCGCGGCAGGCGCGCTTGAATAAAAGTCATGACACGTTCTCCTTTGGTTGAATCGCTTGTCAAATTCAAGCGAATGTTTTTGAATTTTTTTATTGTCCGGCGCGATATCTTTCACGCCGGTCCTGCAACATCAATGACGCAACATCTCTTACGCGGGCAACCAGGCCATGCTGGCCTGATAGGCAAACTCGGTTTTCACATCGATCACCGCCGGCAAGCCGCTGGCCTGCGCGGCCTTGAAGGCCGCGGCAAAATCGCCCGGCTTTTCCACCGTGATGCCAAAACAGTCGAACGACTGGGCAACCTTGGCGAAGTCGGTGTTGCGATATTCAAAACACTCGCCCATGCGTTCCTTGCCGCGCTCACCGTAGGCGATCGTCAAGTTGCGCACCCCCTGCGCCAGACACTGGTTGTTGTTGACCACCACAATCACGTTCAGGCCCCAGCGGCGCGCCGTCTCCAGTTCCGGCAGGTGGTAATAAAAACCACCGTCACCG
>CANJOT010000266.1 GCA_947475815.1 Burkholderiales bacterium
AGGCATACTTCACTCAGCGAGCTTTGCCGATGGCGGCATGAATCTATTCGAGTTACCCACCGACCTTCGGTCCATGGATAACTCACCCCGCAGGGAATTCACTTAAAAAGCGACAGATTCTGTCTTAAACAACCGAGCCACCTCTCTCTGACCGGCTCGGACGATTAGGTCAGGACCGATAATCACACCGATGTAGTCGACCTCAAGTCCCTGACATGTGTGTATGCAACCCACCTCATTGACTGACTCAGGGGAAATGATCCAAAGACTGCCATCCTTGTCCAAGTTCCAGCGCCGGCGGTAATCCGATCCGATGGCGATGTCTGTTGCTGTTGGAACCCTCCTGCTCGTCCACGGCCAGCAGTAGCCAGCGACTACGCGAGCTTTATTGGCGCCGTTCTTAGCCTCAATCGCCGCATGCATTTCGACCGGGTCATCGAAGACTTGGAAATCATAGCCAGTGGCGTCCAATCTCACGTTGGCGGTACTCCGGATGTCAAGAGTGTTGTCTAGCCAGGCCAAGTAACCGTCAGATCCGCTACAACGAAATTGAGAAGAGAGCGTGTACTCCTCCACGACCGCACCCTTTGCGTTTGCGAAATTGACAATCTGCTCCTTGGATCCAATGTCCTTCAAGGTGACTCGCTGGTCTTCATCGAGGAAGAAGATTGTGCATTTTGCGGAGTTGATAATCTCCATGATCTGATTCTCACCGTCGACTCCGTACATCCCAGACTTTTTATTGAGGCGATGAGCCTCGTCGACCACAAGAAATTCAAAGGTGTTGTCAACGGTATCGATGAACGCGCCAGACCCAACAAAAAGAATGCCGAAGCGACGTCTAGTCATCGCCCCGCTCAGCTTAGTCTCGTAGACCTTCCGTGGTGCTGCGTTCTTGGACACGTACTTTCCAAATTGCCCCTTGCCTATAAGAGCAACCAACAAGTTTACTGCGACAACGGTCTTACCTGTGCCCGGCCCGCCGTGTACGATCACCACAATTGGCCTGGCTTCAGTTGCAACCTGCGCTGCTGCTTTTGCAGCCTCAAAGACGGTTTTCTGGTCGTCGATCAAAGTGAATTCTGGGTTGCCCCTCAACAAACCCGAAAGGCTGTCTGCGAGCGCTTTCGAAGGCCGAATTCGCCCATGCTCCATCTCGTACAGGATCGTCTTGTTGTCGCCCTTCTTGACGTGCTTTTTGATGAATTCCCGCAACTCTGCACGCTCGTCCTTCCCCTTCAAAAACAGAGGCGCCTTCTCTATATAACTGGCGTAACGTGGCGAATCGATCACCCCATCCCGAGTGTAGTTGTGCAGGTAGGCGCACGGCCGTATGACAATGCCCCCGTCATAGACAGCTTCGTTGAAGCTCTCCAACAAATTGGCATACGACCAAGCCTGATATGAAGGGTGAACCACCTCCCGCAGGGCGTTCGCCAAGAAAGTCACCACCACTGCGTCCTTGAGCGTGGCTTCAACAGTCTCCCATTGCTTCAACTCAACCACGACCGCATTCCTGGCGCCATCATGTCCGTACCCAGTCAACATCATGTCTATCCGCTTGGATGACTGAGGGAGGTGGTACTCAATAGCGACACCCGTGTCGTCCGGTATGTCGTCATCCCGCATCACCGTAGCCATAAAGCCCAAGGATGCCCTCCATGACCGAAGCTCACGATTGGCAACGCTATGCCCCGTCGCAACTCTAAAGCGCTCGTGTACGACTTCGTCGATGTCGTTGTCTTGGTGGTCGCGGAGGAACTGTTTTTTGTCAGCCTGGTAGACGATCACGTTGATCCTTGTGCTTAGACGCCGATCTAAATCTCCGTGTAGTTGACGTTGCGGTACACAGCAGGAGATAGACAGAGCTACTGGCCGATGCGATAGCGAACGGATTCGGAGCGAGTGTCCCCATAGGTTCTACCGGTCGGTATGTCTGCGTAGATTATCCGGTCATCGTGAATTAAAAACCAGTGGTGCTTTATTCAACCGTGACATTCGCGATGGGTGCTACCGAGTTTAAGCGAGCGAGGGCGGGCGTAAAAACAATAAAAAACACCTATTTACATCGATTGAAAATCCGTGTGTCGGTGGTTCGATTCCGCCCCGAGCCACCAAAATATACAAGGCCAACCGTTCCCGGTTGGCCTTTCCATTTCCGGGTTTGCCCCAGGCCATGCGTGGGGTTGCCATCCATTCTGCGTGTGCTGCTCAGTCCTCGACTGGCGACCACTTCGACGGAAATAGCACGATACGAGTAGCCGCAGATCCTGCACCCAGCCCTGCCAAAAAGAGCCCCTGACGCGAGCGTTCAAGTCGGCCAGATCGCCATCGGCGCGTCGTGTCAGTCGTGCTCGTCCTTCCGCCGCCGCTCCTCGCCACCCCGCGATTGACTGCCCTCGCGTTCCCCCTCGGCACTGCGGTGGCATTTGACGCAGTTCTCGAAGTTCGGAATGCCTTCCTTGATGTGCTTGCGACTGACGTTGGCCGGGGTGTGCTCGTGACAGCCGTAGCAGGTGTACTTGCTGTAGTCGTTGGCAGTGTGGCAGGTCGCACAGGAGGTGTTGTGATCCTTGTCGAGAATGAAGAATTTGGCGTGTTCGAAAGTGGCCGGCTTCCAGGCTTGATCCTTGTGACATTGCGCGCAGCCGATGCTCAGGTTCCGGTGCATGTTGTTGCCGGGTGCGACATGGCAGGATTCGCAGTGGTCGCGCGTCTCCGGCCGCAGCAGTGCGTGCGAGAACCGCTTGCGGCTGTATTGGGTGAGTTTGGGACGGGCATGGTCGCTGTGACAGGCCATGCAGTCCTGCACGATCAGTTCCTGATGGAAGGACATCTTGAGCCGGGTTGCACTGGCAGACGGCACGGCCTTGAGCGGAACCCCCTTGGTGGTGCGCAGGCCAATGTCCGGCAGCGCGTGGCAGACCATGCAACGGTCGGCGCTCGCGCCACGCAACGGCGCGTGACAGGCGAAACAGTCTGTGACCAGGCCGGCATGCCCGGACATCAGCGGACCCGGGCTCACCATGAGGTGCGGATACACAAACGCGAGCGCCACCAGCACCAGCAGGTTGGCGATGATCACGATCCACAGCCAGCGGCCCTTCATCGCCAGCCCCAGAAGAGAAAGATGGCCACGATGTGGGCCAGCACCAGCACGGCAAAGGCCAGGGTGATCGGAAAGTGCACCGCGCGCCAATGCTTGACGGTGTCGAAGGTCAGGCTGTCCCAGTAAGTTTGCTCGGCCAGTTGCTCGGCCGACAAACCTTGCAGGCGCATCGTCTGCCGTGCCTGTTCCAGGCGACGCCGCGAGCGGTCGAGCAGGAACTTGCCCGTCAGACCGCTGGCGACATTGATGAGCATTGCCCAAACGGCCAGCCAGCCCAGGATCGCATTGAAGTGGATGCCCGCGTGCACCAGCACCAGCAAGGAGCCGGCCCAGGCCATGTACTCGTGCAGGCGCAGCAGTCTGGCCGGCTGCCCCCAGCGAATCAGTTTGCGCTTGCGCAGCGAATAGCCGAGCGATGCCAAGATCAACAGGGTGCCGGGGATGCCCAGCCAGCGTCCGATCCAGATGGCATTGAGCAGGTGCAGGAGGACGTCACACAGCAGCGCCACGGCGCCCAGCGCCATCAGCGACAGGTAGAAGGGGACAAGCTCGCGGCTGAACAGGCGCGCTTGCATGGTGCTCATGCCTCCAATGCCAGCGCCGCCACCGGCCTGCCGACGCACATCAGGCAATGGCCAGGGGCGATCTCGTGGTCGGGCGTCTCAGCATAGTGAACCGTGCCTGCGATGAGCTTCGTTTCGCAGGCACCGCAACTGCCCGAGCGGCAGCCGGAGTCCACCTGAACGCCATGACGCTCCGCGAAGTCGAGCAGATTGGCGTCCTGTCCGTCCCAGACCAGGGTACGGCCTGAACGATGGAGTCGAACTTCGAACGATGCTGACGTGGAGGCCAGAGGTTCGTCCGTCGTCGGCCCGGCGGGCTGCACGGAAGCGGGTCCGAAAGATTCGAAGTGGATGTCTTCGTCATGCACGCCCCAACCACGCAGCGCAGGCACCAGGTCCTGCATCATGGGCGGCGGCCCGCAGACATAAAACTGATGTCGGCCATGCGGCAGGCTGCGGCGCAGAAGGTCCACATCGATATGGCCGGCATGCTGGAAGTCACGACCCTGGACGTCGGTGGCCTCGGGGCTGCTATAGACAACATCGAGCCTGAACAGCGGATGCGAACGGGCCAGTTCTTCCAGCGCCTGCTTGAAAGCGTGGTCGGCGCTGTTGCGCGTGCCATAGTAAAGATGCACCGGGCGCGCCGGCTGTGCGTTGATGCACCAGCGCAGCATACTCATCATGGGCGTGATCCCGATGCCCCCTGCAATGAAGACCGCGGGCACCATGGCATCAGGATCGATGAAGAAACGTCCTGATGGTGCCTTGACCCGGAGCACGTCGCCTTCGTGCACCCGGTCATGAAAGTGGCTCGATGACGCCCCTGGCGGCCACTCCGGCCTGCCCGCAGGGGGTGGCATGCGTTTGATGGTGATGCGGTAGCCGGTTGGATCGGGTTGGTCGGACAGCGAATAGCAGCGCGTGACGACACGCTCGCCGCCCTCGGCCCCGTCAGCCTTGTCCGGCACCGTCAGCGAAAATGTCAGGTACTGGCCTGGCAGGAACGGCGGGAGCGGCGAGCCATCAACCGGCTGAAGATGGAATGAGCACTGCGACCCCATGGCGTCCTCGAATTGGCGGCGCACGACACGCAGTTCGCGCCAGCCGGACCAGGCGCCTGCTGCGGGCGCTGGTCCGCTGGTCGCTGCGGTCATGGTTGCGGACGACGTGTCACCGATCAGCGCACGTCGCCGCCAGACGGCGATGCCGACGCCCAAAGCCATCTGCAGTAGTAAAGCCGCTGCGATATACAGCAGCAGCTCAGAGGCTGTCATGGGCATCGCTGGTCGGTGAATAGTGATACAAGCTTCGCAACAGCCAGCATGGTTCCGAGCCTTTCCGCGAGGGAAAGCGAGCTTTTGAAGGCGTTTTGCCATCAGCGGTTTGGCGCAGGATGCGCCCCTACCGTCGGAAATATTAACAACAACCCGGTCACAAGCCGGGGCTTTTTTGACTGTTGCTTGATGTGGCGCAAATTTGCGCGATTCACCGGCCGGATCCCTGCAACG
>CANJOT010000267.1 GCA_947475815.1 Burkholderiales bacterium
GCCGCCGTACTGCAGGGTATTCAAGCGGGTAGCAAGGCGTTCATCGTGTATGCCAGCGGGTTTGCCGAGCAGGATGCAGTGGGCCGCGACCGGCAGACTGAACTGACTGCCCTGGCCCGAGCACACCATGTCATCGTCGTTGGCCCGAACTGCAACGGCATGATCAATGCGCATGCCAGCGTCTGCGCGACGATTGCCTCGGTCTCCCTTCCGGAACTGCGCCTTGGCGGACTATCGTTTGTCGGCCAAAGCGGCGCCATGGCTGCGTACTCGCTGCAATTGCTGACCGATGCAGGATGCGGGTTCGGCAAATGGATCGCTACCGGCAATGAAGCCGACCTGAGCCTTGCAGAAGTTGTGCATTACTTCGTCAGTGACCCACTGACGAAGGTCATTTGCGTTTACCTTGAAGCCGCACGCGACGGCATACGACTGCGGCAGGCATTCGAGGCGGCACGTGCTGCCGGTAAGCCGGTGTTTGCGATCCGCTCCGGGCGAAGTGAACAGGGTGCACGTGCGGCCCAATCCCATACCGGTGCGATTGCAGGCGAAGGTCGCGTCTGGAATGGCCTGTTCGCACAGACCGGTGTGATTGAATTTGATTCCCTCACCCAGATGATCGATGCGGCGCGGCTCGTGCAGACCGAACCGCGGCGAATTCGTGGAAACCCGCTCCTGATGTCGATTTCTGGTGGAGCCGGCAGCATGATGGTCGACGCCATCGATGCGGCAAAGATGGCCCCGGCCATACTCTGCGAACGCACCCTGACTCTCTTGGCTGACGCATTGCCTGCGTATGGTACACCGGCCAACCCGCTCGATCTGACTGGCTCGATGGCAGTCCAGCCGGACATTTTCACAAGAACCTGTGCGGCCTTGGAAACATGCGAGGATTTTGACTCGATCATTATTTGCCTTGGCATGCTGGGAAGCATACACACGACCTTGATCGATGCGATGGTGCGTCACCTCAAGCCGTCGGGTAAGCCGATCATTGTCGCCTGGCTCGCGGCCACGCCAGAAACCCGAAGCGCGATGAGCATGGCCGGCATACCCTGTTATCCCGACATTCCCCAGGCAGTCCACGCTCTCGCGGTGTGGAGGACCATTTCCGAACAGACGCCCCGCCCGCCTCTACCCACTGTCAAGTTCACGACGCGGCCAGACAAAGGCCATTTTATTTCGGAGTATCGTGGTCAAGCGGCACTCGGGCAGATCCCTGGCCTCACATGGCCCCGGGCGCACCTCGTCGCTAATGCGAACGAAATTGATCAAAAACCGGATGGTATGACGCAACCTGTGGTGCTCAAACTCCAGAGCGCAGCCATGCCACACAAAACCGAGCACGGCGGGATCGTACTCGGTCTGAAAAACCGGGATGCGCTGCGTGCGGCGTGTGAAAAAATGATGTCCATCGCGACCCGTCTGGGCATCGCTACCGATGGCTATTTGATCCAACAGATGGTCGACCACGAGCACGAGATGCTGGTAGGACTGCGTAACGACCCGAATTTCGGCCCCATACTCTTGCTCGGGCGCGGCGGCACAGAAGCCGAATCGGATCCTGACGTTTGCATCCGCGTGCTGCCTGTTTCGGTCGATGAAATAGAGAGTGCACTGCGAAGCCTGCGGCTGGCTCAACGGCTCCAAGGCACACGCGGGCGGCAGGGCGTCGTGCTCTCCGAGCTGGCTGCCTGCATCAAGCGCTTGTGCCAGATCTATTTCGAGCGTGCAGATTTGATCGAAATTGAGATCAATCCCCTTGGAATCTCCGCTCCTGACCGGTTCACGGCGCTTGATCTGTTGGTCACAACCGCTGAATCAGGAAGCACTCTATAAGCGCGTCAAGGCGCAGACTGGCCCGCAGCTATCTCCCTGTAAAACTTCCCTTGCGGCGCTCGAGAAAGGCGCGCATGGCTTCCTTGGAGTCGTCGTACTGCGACAAAGAGGCCGTCATTTCCTGCTCAAAGCGATAGCCGTCACGCAAGCTCATCTCTTCAACAGTATTGATCGCAAGTTTCGCAAGCCGAACCGCAACGGGGCTCTTGCCGGCGATCTCCGTCGCGATCGCCAAAGCGGCAGACATTAATTCTTCCTGAGGTACACAGGCCTCGCATACTCCCGTGCGGTACAACTCTGCGCCGGTCACCCTATACCCGGTGTATGCCATGCGCCGCAGCCGGGATTGACTGAACAGGCGCATCGCGTGACGCATTCCTCCCAGCAAGCCAACATTGATTTCGTTGAGGACAAGCTCAGCCTGTTCGGACGCGACCAGGATGTCGCAACAGGTCACTATCGCAACCCCCCCGCCTACTGCGGGACCATTGATCGCTGCGATGACGGGCTTCTTGCATTCCATGATCGACAGCGGCAACTCACGCATGCTGCGATTGTGGGACCAGCGGTCGCCGGCCTCGAAGGTCTTGTTGACACGGGCTTTGATATCAGCCCCAGCACAAAAGACCTTTCCAGCGGCGGTAAGAATGGCAACCCGGACGTCGTCGCGATCACTGAGGGAATCAAATATTGCGATCAGTTCTGCGACCATCTCCGGGCTCATTGCATTGACCGGAGGCCGGTCTATCGTCACCGTTGCAATGTAGTCTTTGACATCGAGCCGAACTGCTACGAATTCCATCGCCTTAATCCTGGGATTAATAAGACCTGGGTAAATTCAGTACCCGCTCGGCGACATAGGAAAGGGTCAAATTCTGACCGACTGGCGCCAGAAGAGGGATCATGATTTCACGCAATTGGCGCTCGAGATGGAAGTCCTTGGCATAACCGAACCCGCCGTGCGTAACAACCGCTTGCATGCACGCCTTATGGGCCGCCCGGGCAGCAAGAAACTTCGCCGTATTGGCCTCGGCGGCACACGGCAGTCCAGCGTCATAGAGTGCCGCAGCCTTGAAGGTCATCAGGTTGGCTGCCTCAAGCTCCATCCAGCATTCAGCCAGTGGATGCTGAATCGACTGGTTCTGGCCAATCTTCCGGCCAAATACAACACGTTCGTTGGCGTACTGCGAGGCGCGTTGAATGGCGTATCGCCCCATGCCAATTGCCGTTGCCGCAACATGAATTCGTTCGGGGTTGATGGAATCGATCAGATAACGAAAACCCTTCCCTTCCTCTCCGATCAGATCTTCCTTTGGAATCGGCAAATCACGGATAAACACCTGGCAGGACGGAATGGATTGGAAGCCATGCTTCTTGATGTTGATTGTTTCGACGTACTTGCGATCGATGCGGGTACAAAACAGACTCAATCCATCAACCGGCTTGGCCGTGTCACTGATTGGTGTCGTCCGGGCAATGATCATCATGTAGTCTGCAAAGTTGGCGGCGGTGATCCAGACCTTTTCACCATTCATGATGTAGTGATCACCCTGCAGAACCGCGCGCGTCTTGAGGTGTGTGGTGTCCAGCCCCGTATCCGGCTCGGTGACGGCCAGGCACATGCGCGTATCGCCTTTAATAAGCGGACGCAAGATTCGTTCTTTTTGCTCCGCATTGCCATGCTTGACCAAAGCATGCGGTGCAAATACATAAGGCTGGACCGCCCCCGATGCCGTCCAGCCACCACCGTGCTCGCCAATGGTTTGCAGCATGACCGACGCCGCAGTGATGCCGAGCCCCACACCGCCGTACTCTGCAGGCATGAAAATCCCAAGCCAGCCATCGGCTCGCATCGCTTCGAAAAACTCGGTGGCGAGTTGCTCTTTCTCCTCACATTCCAGCCAGTAGCTCATGGGGAAACGCGCGCAGACGCGTCCGACGGCTTCGCGAATTTCCGGATGTGGATTGAAACTTTCCAGGACTGCTTCTTGAGACAAGTCCATGTAATTAGTCCAGTTTCAGATTCTTGCCAATCTCGCCCCACTTCGTCAGCTCTTGCTCGACGAATTTGCGGAAAGCTTCAGGAGATTCGGTCACCGGATCGGAACTCAGTGTATTGCTCAATATGTTGATGACCTCGGGTTCACGCATTGCAGCGTTATGGGCTTCATTGAGCGTTCGGATCAGTTCGGTCGACATGCCTGCGGGTCCAACGATGCCAAAAAAAGTAAACGGATCAAGCCCCTCAATTCCGTCAACACCGACCTGCCGCAAATTGGGAACGTCCGGCAGATAGGACACAGGGTTAACGGATGTCACCGCAAGCAGTTTGATGCGATTTGTCCGCGCCAGCGGAACAGCAGCTGCGGCGGTAATGATGGAAACGTCCAGATTTCCGCCGGAAAGTTCAATCGCCTGCTCATTGTCGGACTTGAATGGGATATGAACCATCGAAATCCCCGTCTTGCGCATGAAATATTCCATTTGCAGGTGCCCGGCATTGCCGGCACCAGCAGACCCGAAGTTCAATTTTCCGGGATTCGATTTGGCGTATGCAACGAGGTCACGCACACTATTGAAACCATGCTTCGGATTCACGGCAATAACACCTGCCGACACCGCTGTCATGGCGACAAAGCTGAAATCCTTGAGTGGACTATAAGTGATGTCTTTACGAAAGGCCGGTGCCTGACCGATAGCGCTTCCGGCAATGAGCAGGAGCACCCGGCCATCGGCGGGTTTTCCTTTGACTGCATTGATGCCAATCAATTGCGCGGCACCCGCTTTATTATCGACAATGATCGGGATCTTCAGCCGGACAGCCATTCGCTGCGCAACAATCCGCGCGATGGAATCGGTCACGCTGCCAGCCGCAACACCAACAACCAATGTAATTTGACGGGGTATTTCCTGTGCCGGGGCGATCGTACCGAATAAGCAAGCCATCAACGCAATGGCAACATTCCGTGCAAGCGGGCAGATGCTGAGGTTCATTTTTTGTTTCCTTCGTTAAGCGAGCTGAAGCACACTTACATCTTTGAGGAAGACTGTCAGAAGAATCTATATTTTCTATGGAGAAAATAATTCTCTAAGTGCCTTGATTCTCTGGGGTGTCGTCGAGATTGTCAAGGGACTGGCCAACGACAGGGGCTGGCCAACGATGGAAATACGTTCCGGCGACGGAGAAATTCTTCGGAGCGAATACCGGGTCAAGGTCATAGAGGTGGCTCAGCAAAACAAGACTAACCTATAAGTGAAGAACCTGCTTAGACTGGGCGAGGCAATCGCCCGACGAGGAGCAGAGCAGTGAGAAGACCAAGACGTAATCAC
>CANJOT010000268.1 GCA_947475815.1 Burkholderiales bacterium
AGGTGGTGGTCGGTCACCAGGACGCGCATGCCCAGCGCGTTGGCGCGGTCTACGCCCTCGTTGCTGGCAATGCCGTTGTCGACCGTGATAAGCCAGTCGGGCTGGAGGCGCGTATGGGCCAGATCGACAATCTCGGGCGTCAGTCCGTAGCCATACTCAAAGCGGTTGGGCACAAGGTAGGCGACATCGGCGCCAAACAGGCGCAGGCCGCGCATGCCAACCGCGCAGGCGGTTGCGCCATCACAATCGTAATCGGCGATGATGACCAGACGCTCGCGCGCTGCAATGGCGTCGGCCAGCAGCACGGCCGCCCGGTCGGCGTTGCGCAGCAGGGCGGGCGACAGCAGGCCGGTCAGTTCGGTATCGAGTTCGCGTGTGTCTTTGACACCACGGGCGGCATACAGTCGTGCCAGCAGGTCGGGCAGGCCGGCGCGGCGCAGACTTTCCAGAGCCTGCCGCTCAGGCAGGCGGGCTTGAAGCAGCATGCTCAGGCCACATCGGAAAACAGTTCGGCGGCGCGACCGCGACGCCAGATCTTCCACAAATCATTGCGGCGCACCCGTCCGACGCGCACATGGTGTTCGCCGCAGAGGACCAGCAGCAACTCTTCAATGCGGCCCTTGCGCAGATCCTCGATGACGTCAGCCACATACAGATCAAGCGCCTGTACCGAATTGCGCCAGTTGCTCCAGTCGCGCTGGCGCGCGGGCGTGATCAGGCCATCCCAGGTGCGCAGGCTCATTGCCGGGTCGATCTCGCGTTTCGACGGATGGGAGGCGAACTGGCGCAGCAGTGGCAGCCCGGAGACGATATGCGCGTATTCATGCAAATGGCGGAAATCACTGCCGCCCTCACCGTTGCCGGAGAGCCACAGGCCGTTGATGGTCGGCCGACCCTGACGTTCGCGGAGCTGGTTGAGTTCGAGAGCGTGCCAGACCATCTGGATTTCATTGGCAACGCGACCCCAGTGTTTGGCGGCGCCACTGCCCTGATCCTTGGGCAACAGGAAGCCGACATTGCCGCCGATGGCGCGCTCGATGCTCGGCCCCGACAGGTCCAGCGGATGCGGCCGCAGGCCAAGCCAGTGTTGCGGGATGGTCGCATCGAGCATCCAGCCGGCCTGTTCCAGAATTGGTCGGGCGGCTTCGGCGAGGATCTCCGCCTCTTCTTTGTCAAGGTTGAGCAGGCCCGGGTCTTCCAGTTCGAGGTGATCGGTGGCGACCTGAAAATGCACCGGTTCGAGCAGCCAGGGCAGCCGGCCAGACCCGACCGGCCGGCCATACGCCTGGGCAAACACCTCGGCGATGTTGGCGCGCGAGCGGCTGCGCAGCAACCAGGCCTGCCAGGTCGCGAGGTCGGGGTCGAGGCGGGGCGACGGCTCCTCGCTGAAATGGGCCGCGAGCTGATCGAGACTGTGGAGTTTCAGATCGCGCAGCAGGACCGGGGCGAAGTCGTGCACGACCAGGGCGTTGGAGACCAGCAGGTGCAAGGAGCGCATGGTATTGAGTTTTTCCTGTAGACGCGTCGGCCGGCCGCATGTGGTGCAACCGGTCGGGCGTGTGGCTGTTAAACTGCGCGTTCCCTTGCATCTTACAGGCTGAAATTGGTGAAGTTCAATATGCCTTTCGAGTGGCAGGTCGGTTTACGCTACACGCGTGCCGGAAAATCGCGCAGCGACAGCGCCCGCAGCGCCGGCGCGGCAGGTGGTTTTCTTTCCTTCATCTCGGCCATCTCCATGGCCGGCATCGCCCTCGGCGTGGCCGCGCTGATCGTTGTGCTGTCGGTCATGAACGGTTTCCAGAAAGAGGTGCGCGACCGCATGCTGTCGGTCCTGTCGCATATTGAGGTGTCGGGCGCGGCGGGCAGCATTGAGGACTGGCAGGCCGTGGCACGCACCGTATTGACCGTGCCCGAGGTCAAAGCGGTCGCCCCCTACGTCTCCGGCCAGGCCATGCTGACGCGCGACGATGTGGTCCGTGGTGCGCTGATCCGTGGCGTGTCACCGGCTGACGAGGTGCGCGTGTCTGACATCGGTGCGCACATGAAGCGCGGTCAGCTTGGCGCGCTGGTGTCGGGTGATTTCGGCATCGTGCTCGGGGGCGAGCTGGCACGTTCCTTTGGGGTTGGGCTGGGCGACAAGGTGACTTTGGTGGTGCCGCAGGGCCAGGTCACACCGGCCGGAGTGTTGCCGCGTCTCAAGCAGTTTACCGTGGTGGGGGTGTTCGATTCAGGCCATTTCGAGTACGACAGCGCGCTTGCCCTGCTCCACATCGACGATGCCGCGCGCCTGTTCCGCCTGCCGGGCTACACCGGCGTGCGGATGAAAATCGAAGACATGCAGCAGGCACCGCAGGTCTCGCAAAAACTGTCGCAGGTGTTGACCTCAGACCTGCTGATTCGCGACTGGACGCGCCAGAACCGCAACTGGTTTGCCGCCGTGCAGACCGAAAAACGCATGATGTTCATCATCCTCACCCTGATCATCGCGGTGGCTGCTTTCAATCTGGTGTCGACCCTGATGATGACCGTCACCGACAAGCAGGCCGACATCGCCATTCTGCGCACGCTGGGCGCTTCGCCGCGGTCGGTGCAGTGGATTTTTACCATTCAGGGTGCGCTCATCGGCCTGCTTGGCTGTTTTGTCGGCGTCACGCTGGGCACGCTGGTGGCCGGGAACATCGATGTCATCGTGCCGGCGGCCGAACGCCTGTTCGGTGTGCAATTCCTGCCCAAGGACATCTATTTCATCAGCGCCCTGCCGTCCGATCTGCGTTTGGTCGATGTTGTCCTGATTGGCAGTCTGTCGGTGGTGCTCAGTCTGCTCGCTACGCTTTATCCGAGCTGGCGCGCGGCGCGTGTGCAGCCTGCCCAGGCACTGCGTTATGAATGACCATGCCGTGCTGGCCTGTGCCGGCCTGTCCCAGACCTTCGGGACGGGCGACGGGGCTGTGCAAGTGCTGCGTGACGTCAACCTGAACATCCGCGCCGGCGAAACCGTGGCCATCATCGGCGCCTCCGGTTCGGGCAAGAGCACGCTACTTCACCTGCTCGGCGGGCTGGAGCGGCCGACTGCCGGCCGGGTCTTCATTGACGGCACGGACTTTTCCTCTCTGTCCGAGACTGCCCGCGGTGTCATACGCAATCGCCGTTTGGGTTTTGTGTACCAGTTTCACCACCTGTTGCCGGAGTTTTCGGCGCTCGACAACGTCGCCATGCCCTTGCGCATCCGCCGTCAGTCCTTGCCGCAGGCACGCCTGGCGGCGCGCGCCATGCTCGAGCGGGTCGGGCTGGCGCACCGGGTCGAACATCGTCCGGGCGAGCTGTCCGGTGGCGAACGCCAGCGTGTCGCTCTGGCGCGCGCGCTCGTGACACAGCCGGCCTGCGTACTGGCCGACGAGCCGACCGGCAATCTGGACCGGAGCACCGCGCAGCAGATGTTCTTGCTGCTCGATGAACTCAATCGCAGCCTGGGCACGAGCTTCGTGGTGGTCACGCACGATGCCGAACTGGCGGCACGCATGGGGCGCATCCTCGCCCTGAACAACGGCGTTCTTTAGCACGCTTTCAATCGGGCGGGGCTTCTGGTGGGCGAGAGCACGGGCTGGATTGATACGCATTGCCACCTCGACGCGGCCGAGTTTGATGCCGATCGCGCCGCGGTCATGGGCGCCATGGCCCGCTGTGGCGTGACGGCCGTCGTCATTCCCGCCGTCGCCGTGGACAATTTTGCCGCCGTGGCGCGCTGTGCTGCGGCCTGCCCGGGCGGCGCGTACGCGCTGGGCATTCATCCCTTGTACACGCCGCAGGCGCAGGAAGGCGATCTGGACGTGTTGCGTGCCGCCGCGCGCGCCGCGCTGGCGGATCCCCGTTTTGTCGCCATTGGCGAGATCGGCCTCGATTTTTTTGTGCCGGAACTGTGCACCGACGTCGCGCGCGCCCGGCAGCAATGGTTTTATGTCGAGCAACTCAAGCTTGCCCGCGAACTTGGACTGCCCGTGCTGCTGCATGTGCGTCGCGCGCAGGACGCCGTGCTGGCGGGCCTGCGCCGCCATGACGTGCCGGGTGGCATCGCTCACGCCTTCAACGGCAGCGGGCAGCAGGCGGAGGCCTTCATGGGCCTTGGTTTTAAACTGGGCCTCGGTGGTGCCATGACCTGGCCGCGCGCCCTGAATATCCGCCGCCTGGCGAGTTCTTTGCCCGAGGATGCCTTGGTCCTGGAGACGGATGCCCCAGACATCCCGCCCCACTGGCTGGCCGGAGCAAAGCCGCGCAACAGTCCTGTCGAGTTGCCCGCGATCGGCGCCGAACTGGCCGGTCTGCGTGGCTGGTCAGCGCAGGACGCGGCGCGCCGCACCAGCCATAATGCGGGTCTTGCCTTGCCACGGCTGGCGCACCTGCTCAATCTCTGAATCGACACCAAGAACCTCATGCCTCGTATCAACCCCGTCCTGCGCCCGTTTTTCCTGTTCCTGTTTGCGCGGTCCTTTAGCACACTGGCTTCCCAGATGGAACTGGTTGCCGTCGGCTGGCAGGTCTACAGTCTGACGGGTCGGGTGCTCGATCTGGGTCTGGTCGGCCTGTTTCAGTTCCTGCCCTCGATCATGCTGGTGTTGCTGGTGGGTCACGTTGCTGACCGCTACGACCGGCGTACCATCCTGCGCATCTGCATGGTGATCGAGGGGCTGGCGGCCACTGGTCTGGCGCTGGGCAGTGCCGGCGGTGAGGGGCTGACCGGTTGGATTGATGTGCAGGCCATCTTCGGCCTGGTTTTTCTGGTGGGTGTGGCGCGTGCCTTTGGCCAGCCGACCATGCAGGCGTTTGTCTCCAATCTGGTGCCGCGCGAACATCTGCCACGCGCCATTGCCCTGAACGCGTCGGTCAACAAAGTCTGTTTCGTGCTTGGTCCGGCCCTGGGCGGATTCATTTATGTTGCCGGACCGGTTTACGTCTACGGCATCACGGCCGTCATGTTCATGCTGGCCGTGATTCTGACCGGATGGGTGCATATTCCGCGCATCATCCGCGCCGTCGAGCCGGCCACCCTGCGTTCGGTCTTCGCGGGTCTGGCGTTCATCCGCAGCCGGCCGGTGATGTTTGGCGCGATCAGCCTGGACCTGTTTGCCGTGTTGCTCGG
>CANJOT010000269.1 GCA_947475815.1 Burkholderiales bacterium
ACCGAGCAGGAGGCCGTCGATGCACCCGAAGCCCTGCCCGCCTATCGCGCCTACCACGCCCAGATCACCCGGCATGTTGAACAGGCCCGGGCGCAGTTTGGCAACGGCGTGCTGCTGATCGATCTCCATGGCCAGGGCCAGGAGATCAACACCCTGTTCATCGGCACGCGCGACGCTCGTACCGTACGCCAACTGGTGCAGCGCCACGGTATCGGTGCCCTCTATGGCGCAGGCAGTCTCGCAGGTGAGTTGGCCACACTTGGCTACCGCGTGTTTCCGCTGGGCGTGCCGCCGGCGCGCGAGGACCGGCGCTTCCAGGGTGGTCATACGGTGTTTCTGTACGGCAGCCAGAACCCGGCCGGGGTAGATGCCATCCAGCTTGAATTGGGCACCACGCTGCGCAACACCCCGGGCCTGGCCAGCGATCTGGCCGACGCCCTGATTGCGTTTATGCGGACCTATCAGATCTGGCCGCGTTGAGCGCCAGTTCACGCACCAGCTCCGCCAGCGCCATCGACGAAGTCAGCCCGGGGCTTTCAATACCGAACAGATTGACCAGCCCCGGCACGCCATGCTCACGCGGACCGGCGATGACAAAGTCCATTGCCGGGCTGCCCTTGGGCGCCAGCTTGGGGCGTATACCGCAGTAGGCCGGCAGCAGCGCGCCGTCTCTGAGTTCCGGCCAGTAGCGCCGTACCGCCGCGTAGAAACCGGCAGCACGCCCGGCGTCCACAGAATACTCAACGGTATCAACCCACTGCACATCGGGACCAAAGCGCGCCTGGCCGCCCAGATCGAGCGTCAGGTGCACCCCCAGGCCACCGGCCACCGGCACCGGATAGATCAGGTGTTGAAACGGCGACTTGCCTTCAAGACTGAAATACGTCCCCTTGGCATACCAGCAGCGCGGCACATGCCCGGGCGCCAGGCCGGTAATGGCCCCGGCGACGTCGCAGGCCTTCAGGCCGGCCGCATTGATCAGCCGCCCGCAGCCGATCCGCATCGGCTCGCTGCCGCCCACCTCCACTTCAAAACCGCTCTCCACCACCCGCGCCGCCACAAAGGGCGCATGAAAGACAAACATCGCCCCGGCAGCCTCGGCATCGGCCTGCAGGGCCAGCATGTACGCATGGCTGTCGAGGATGCCGGTGGCCGGCGAAAGTAAAGCGGCAGTACAAACGAGATCGGGTTCGAATTCCCGCGCCATGCCGGCCGACAACACGCGCAAACCCTGCACGCCATTGGCCTCGGCGCGTGCACGGATCGCCGGCAACTGTTCGGTCTGGGCGGCGGACGTGGCGACGATCAGCTTGCCACACAATTGAAAAGGCACCTGCCGCTCGGCGCAGTACGCAATCAGCTGGCGCCGGCCGGCCACACACAGGCGCGCCATCAGACTGTCCTGCGGATAATAAATGCCCGCGTGGATCACCTCGCTGTTGCGCGACGAGGTTTCCGTGCCAATGGCAGCGGCCGCCTCCAGCACCAGCACCTCGCGCCCCGCCTGCGCCAGCGCGCGCGCCACGGCGATGCCAATCACACCCGCCCCAATGACCACACAATCAAGTTGTTCCATCGTTTCTTCTTTGTCCTGTTCGCAGCATTTCGGGGAACGAGCCCCAGCGCACAATAGCGCACTAAACCATATTAAAAATCAAGCAAAATTTTCCACTATTTTTCTACAAAACCCTTGATTCTGAGGATTGCGCAGGCAGGCCAAGGGGAGTAAATTGTGCGTCATGACAATCAAAACCAGCCTGAACAAACAGACACTGCCCAGGAGCAAAAATTGAGCCCGGTTGCTGAACAACTCGCCTTGGCAGACGTCCCCGCCGCACCCCGATACGCCCCTCTGCAGGAACAGGAAATCGCCCGCGAAGTCCTGATCGAAAAATACGCGAAAGGCAAAGAAACCAGCGTGCTCGATGTGCGCCGCCGCATCGCCTTTGCCCTCGCGCAGATGGAAGCCGAAAAAGACCGCGCCCACTGGGAAAGCCGCTTCCTGTGGGCTCAGGAAACCGGCTTCGTGCCGGCCGGGCGCATCAACTCGGCGGCGGGCACCGATCTGCAAGCCACTCTGATCAACTGTTTCGTCCAGCCGGTCGGTGATTCGATCGTCGACGTCGTCGAAGGCAAACCCGGCATTTATACCGCGCTGGCGCAGGCCGCTGAAACCATGCGTCGCGGCGGTGGTGTGGGTTACGATTTTTCCAGCATCCGCCCGCAAGGCGCATGGGTCAAGGGCACGCAGTCGCGCGCCTCGGGACCGGTGTCCTACATGCGGGTGTTTGACCGTTCCTGCGAGACGGTAGAATCGGCCGGCGCGCGCCGTGGCGCGCAGATGGGCGTGCTGCGTTGCGACCATCCGGACATCGAACAATTCATCCACGCCAAAGACAAGGGCGACCTGAGCAACTTCAACATTTCCATCGGTGTCACCGACGCCTTCATGGAAGCCGTCGACGGCGATGGTGAAGTAGAGCTGACACACCGCGCCGAACCCAACGAAGACCTGAAAGCCACCGGCTCCTACCAGCGCGACGATGGCATCTGGGTCTGGCGCAAGCTGCGCGCGCGCGAACTGTGGGATCAGGTGATGCGCTGCACCTACGACCACGCCGAGCCGGGCATCCTGTTTCTGGATCGCATGAACAAGGACAACAACCTCTATTACTGCGAAGTGATCGAGGCCACCAATCCCTGCGCCGAACAACCGCTGCCCCCTTATGGCTGCTGTTGCCTGGGCTCGATCAACCTGACGCTGTTTGTGCGCCACGCCTTCTCCGAGCAGGCTGAATTTGATTCCGCGATGTTTGCCGAAGTCGTGCGCATCTCGACACGCATGCTCGACAACGTGCTCGACGCCACGCACTGGCCGCTCGAACAGCAGGAGCAAGAGGCGGCCAACAAACGCCGCGTGGGCCTGGGCTTCACCGGCCTCGGCGATGCGCTCGCCATGCTGCGCCTGCGTTACGACCAGCCCGAGGCACGCGCCATGGCGGCACGCATCTCCATGGAAATGCGTGATGTCGCGTATCTGTATTCAGTCGAACTGGCCAAGGAACGCGGTGCCTTCCCGCTGTTCAACGCCGAACTCTATCTGTCGGGTGGTAACTTCGCCTCGCGTCTGCCGGCCGAAGTCAAAAGCGAAATCCGCAAGCACGGTCTGCGCAACTCGCATCTGTTGTCCATCGCCCCGACCGGCTCGATCTCGCTGGCCTTTGCCGACAACGCCTCGAACGGCATCGAACCGCCGTTCTCCTGGACCTACACGCGCAAAAAACGCATGGCCGACGGCACGCTCAAGGAGTACGCCGTCGAAGACTACGCCTGGCGTCTGTACAAACACCATGGTGGCGATGTCACCAAGCTACCCGACTATTTTGTGACCGCGCTCGAACTCTCGGCCGCGGCCCACAAGGACATGGTGGCCGCCGTTGCGCCCTATATCGACACGTCGATTTCCAAGACGGTCAACGTGCCGGCAGACTACCCGTACGAAGAATTCCAGGATCTTTATCTGAGCGCCTGGAAGTCCGGCCTCAAGGGTCTGGCCACCTACCGTCCGAACAGCATTCTCGGTTCGATCCTGTCGGTAGAACCAAGCAAGACCGACGTGAGCGCCATCAGCGACGCGCAATCGCCGCAAGACTTCGTCACCGACGCAAACCGGCGCCTGTCGATCAAACACCTGCCCGCACCGGTGTTGTCCAGCCTGCGCTGGCCCGGCCGCCCCAGCCTGCCCGAAGGCAATCTGTGCTGGACCTACATGATCGACTCGCCGACCGGCAAGTTTGCCCTGTTCGTTGGCCACGTTGAACTGGAAGGCCGCGCCTGGCCCTTTGAAGTCTGGGCCAATGGTTCGGACCAGTCACGCGGCCTCGGTGCCGTGGCCAAGACGCTGTCGATGGACATGCGCGCCAACGACCCGGCCTGGCTCGAAATGAAACTCGACGCGCTCGCCAAGACGCCCGGTGATTCATTCGAGTTGCCCATGCCGCCGCACGGCGAACGCAAGCGCGTGCCCTCGGTGGTATCGGCCATGGCGCAGATCATCCGCTGGCGCATCGACAAGCTCGGCACCCTCAAAAACGCCGGCCCGACGCCAGTCAAGGACGCCCTGTTTTCGGCCAACGAACCGCGCACCGGCACCGACGGCACGCTGTCGTGGACCGTCGACATCAGCAACCCCGCCACCGGCGAAGAATTTGTCCTCGGCCTCAAGGAAATCACCCTGCCCGACGGCGTGACACGGCCTTACTCGATGTGGCTTTCGGGTGACTACCCACGCGCGCTGGACGGCCTGTCAAAACTGCTGTCGCTCGACATGCGCGTACTCGATCCCGCCTGGATCGGCATGAAACTGCGCAAGCTGCTCGACTACCCCGAGCCCCTCGGCCACTTCATGGCCTTCGTGCCCGGCTCGCGCAAACAGCAGACCTACCCGTCCACCGTGGCCTACATCGCCACGCTGATGATCCACCGTTACTACATGCTCGGTGTGCTCGACGACCAGGGATTCCCGCTGCAACAGATGGGCATCCTCGAAGCGCCGCAGGAAGCCAGCAACACCGTGCTGCCAACCGCCGGCAAACTGTGCGGCGAATGCGGCAACCACACCATGATCCGCAAGGACGGCTGTGATTTCTGTACGGCGTGCGGGGCGGTGGGGACCTGCGGGTAGGGGCTTGAGGATTTAGCGGTCCTGCATGACGGGCTGATTTCGAACCAGATGAAAATCTGGTTCGAACATCTCCAGAGCCGTTGCCAGCCGCCTGGATGCCGGCACGCATTTTGAGGGCGAAATCAAAAGGTCGCTCAGGCCATCCTCGGGAACGAACTCCGTACCTTCGGGTAAGCTTTCCTTGAACAAGCTGCCTACTTGACTGAGCACGGCTTGCGGCCGCTTTTCCTCATTCATTGACGTCCCTGGTACAGACTTCAGTGACCCTTATATGCCGGAACGAAAATCGCAATAGATTTTCTGGGAGTGCCTTCCTTTTGTGAATGGTGCCCTTCTCTGGAAGCTCATTGCCCTTCCGAATCTTCACGCTCTGCCCCAA
>CANJOT010000270.1 GCA_947475815.1 Burkholderiales bacterium
GCCGCACCGGCCGGCCCGATCCAGTAAATCGGCTCGCCGCGCGGACTGCTGGCGCGGATCACGGGTTCCGAGGGGTGGCGTTTGCCCAGACGCGTGCAACGCATGCCGGCCAGTTGATCATACGGGATATTCGGGATATTGATATTGAGCAGCATCGCACCCGGCAACGGTGCCCGCTGGTAGCGGCCGACGATCTCGGCGGCCACACGCGCAGCCGTATCGAAATGCAGATTGGTCTTTTCAACCAGAGAGAAGGCAAACGAGGGAATGCCGAACATGAAGCCTTCCATGGCGGCCGCCACCGTGCCCGAATACAGCGTGTCATCGCCCATATTCTGGCCGTCGTTGATGCCGGCCACGACAATGTCGGGCCGGTGATCAAGCAGACCGGTCAGGGCGACGTGCACACAGTCGCTCGGCGTGCCGTTGACGTACAGAAAGCCATTTTCGGCGCGCCGCACCGACAGCGGCCGGTCGAGCGTCAGGGAATTCGAGGCCCCGCTGCGGTTTTGTTCGGGCGCAACCACGGTAATCTCGCCAAACGCGCGCATGGCTTGGGCGAGCGCGGCCAGACCGGGCGAAAAGTAGCCGTCGTCGTTGCTAATCAGAATACGCATGAGATTGCCGCCCGCTGTTTGCCATCAGAAATGAACTGTAAATCCGCAGCCCGCATTGTCGCCCAGATCGGCAGCAACATGCGCAAGCGGCCTGCACGAAGGTGCTGGCACTGTGGTCAGGATGCACAAGGACACGAAATGCCTCAGAATCAAGCCGGTCAAAACCAGAAAAAGAGAGAAAACCCATGAAGCTGCACACTACAGGCCTGCGCCTGCGCCGGGGAATACTCATGAGCATGCTCGGCGCGCTCAGTGTCTTGGGCCTGACTGACAAGGCCGCCGCCCAGGCCAATACCGCCGTCAACTTTCCGGCCAAACCGATCCGTTTCATCTCCCCCTCCGGCCCCGGCCTGGTCAACGATGCCTGGACGCGCCTGCTGGCCCTGAAACTGAGCGAACGCACCGGCTGGACCACGGTCGTCGAAAACCGCGCCGGCGGCAATTACGTCATCGGCACCCAGGCGCTGATGAGCGCACCGGCCGATGGCCACACCGTGCTGGCGGCGGTATCGAGCATGCCGGTGGTGCAATACACCATGAAACCGGCGCCCTTCGACATGCGCCGCGACATGACGCCGCTCACGCGCGTCACCAACGTGCAACTGGTGCTGGTGGCCAACATCAACCAGCCCTTCAAGACCCTGCCCGAAATGGTCAGCTACGCGCGCGCCAATCCGGCCAAACTCAGTTATGGCTCGCTCAACCTCGGCTCGCTCACCCATCTGGCCGGCGAACTGCTCAAGGATGTCGCCGGCATCGACATGGTCAACGTGCCCTACAACGGCGAAACCCTGATGATCGACACCATGTCCGGCCTGATCCACGTCGCCGTCATGACCACCTCCTCGGTGCGCGCCAACGTCGCCGCCGGCAGGCTGCGCGCCCTGGCCATTCTCGGCCCGAAGCGCAGCCCCATCCTGCCGGGTGTGCCGACCGTCGAGGAAGCCGGCCTGCCGGCCATCGACGCTGACGGCTGGCAAGGACTGGTGATCCGCTCGGGCACGCCGCCGGCCGTGGTCGAGCGTCTGCAGCGCGAAATCAACGCCGTCATCGCCGCCCCCGACTTCCAGGAAAAATTGGTGGCGCTGGGCGCGCTGCCGATCAGCGAAACCTCCGACCAGTTTCGCCGCAAGATCGAGGCCGACCTCGACACCTGGGGCAAACTGATCAACAGCGGCAAGGTCAAGTTCTAATACGGAGTACAAACCATGAAGTCGCTGGCCGGCATTCGTGTCGTTGAAGTAGGCAGTGTTGTGCTCGGGCCGTTTGCCGCCGGCGTGCTCGCCGAGATGGGCGCCGAGGTCATCAAGATCGAGCCACTCGACGGCGACAGCACACGCACCATGGGCACCATCCAGCACTCTGGCATGGGCTCTTTTTTCATGGGCGTCAACCGCGGCAAACGCAGCATCGCCCTCGACATCCGCAAGCCCGCCGGCTACCAGGCGCTATGCGCCATCGTCGGCGAGGCCGATGTTTTTTTGCACAACACGCGTTTTGATTCGGCCGAAAAACTCGGCATCGACTACGCCCGCCTGTCGGCAATCAATCCCGGCCTGATCTATTGCGCGACCTACGGGTATGGCGCGCGCGGCCGCAATGCCAAACGCGCCGCCTATGACGACGTCATCCAGGCCGGCGCCGGCATCGCCGCGCTCAAAGAGCAGATCGATGGTGTGCCGTCCTACGCGCCCACCATTCTGGCCGACAAGACCACGGCCCTGTTTGTCGTCATCGGCATCATGGGCGCGCTGATGGAACGCGCCGCCACCGGCCGCGGCAAGCAAATGGAGGTCGCCATGCTCGAAACTCTGGCCTACTTCATGAGTGTCGAACACCTCACCGGCCAGACCTTCGTGCCGGCACGCGGCAAGGCCGGCTATGTGCGCCTGCTCAGCAAAAACCGCCGGCCGCACCGCACCAAGGACGGCTATCTCGCCGTCATGCCGCACAACGACAAGCAGTGGAAAAAGTTCTTCACGCTGGTCGGACGGCCCGACATCATCACCGACCCGCGTTTTGCCGAGCGCGAAGTGCGCGCACGCAACACCGACGCGCTGTATGAGGAAGTCGGCAAGATCCTGCCCGAACGCACCTGCGCAGAATGGACCGAACTGTTCATCAAGAACGATGTGCCCTTCGGGCCGGTCACCAGCCTCGATGAGCTGGTCACCGATGGCCACATGGAAGACGTCGGTTTCTGGCATCTGTTCGATCACCCGACCGAAGGCAAGATCCGCGTGCCGGCCTTTCCGGTGCGTGACGGCGGCCCCGATGGCGACGCCACGCCGGCAGCCATCGCGCCCACGCTCGGCCAGCATACCGGCGAGGTACTGAGCGAGGCAGGCTACTCGCAGGCAGATATCGAGCAATTATTGAAAGATGGCGTCATCGCCAACCACTGGCCGGACAAGGGAAACCCATGAGCGAGTTTGAATTCTTCCACATCGAGATCGACCAGGGGGTGGCTCTGGTCACCTTCGAGCGGCCACCCGCCAATGCGTTTTCCTATGCCGTGTATCGCGACATCATCCGTCTGGCCGACGACCTCGAGAACAATGACGCGGTACGCGCCGTGGTGTTTGCCGGTTCGCCCCGCTGCAAAGCCTGGATTGGCGGCGCCGACGTCAACGACTTTGTCGGCCTCGATTATCAGTCGCGGCTTGATCGTTATGATCTCGTCAATCAGGCCAACGACGCCTTCTTCAAGCTCACCCGTCCGGTGGTCGCGGCCATCGGCTCGCATGCGGTCGGCGCCGGCATGACCTTCGCAGCCATCTGCGATATTCGCGTGGCGGCCGAGAACGTCATTTTTTCCATGCCGGAAATCGATCGCGGCACCACCAGCGGCGGCGGTCTGGCCTTCACGCGCCTGAACATGCCGATCGGTAAAATGCGCGAAATGCTGTTTACCGGCCGGCGTTTTCGCACCGAAGAACTGGCCGATACCGGCTTTTTCAATTACATCCTGCCGTCCGCGCAGGTGCTCGACAAATCGCTGGAAATCGCGCGTTTGATGGCCACCAAGAATCTTGAAGCCATCCGCGCCACCAAGATCTGCATCAACGCCGCCGAGACCCTGCCACGCCCCGAAGGCCGGCGCCTGTCGCAGGAATACTCCGCCCAACTGACCAGCAGCAGCGCCGGCAAGGAAGGCATGCGTGCCTTTCTGGAAAAGCGCGAAGCCGACTACGGCCACAACAACAAGCCGGGCTGATCAGCGCGGCAGCATGCTGCCGCGCGACAGCGCCTGCAGATTGGGCGCGTCACGCAGGCCGTTCATGTGCGCCAGCAGGGCCGTTGCGCCGGCATCGCCGAGGGCGAAACGCGAACAATCCATGAACTTCGCTTCGCGGTCGGCACGCGTCAACGGCCAGGCCGGCGAACCGGGCGTCTTGTCGACACGAATCGAAAACGCACCGCGCGTTGTCGTCACCATCACATCGGCGTAGCCCACCAGACCGGAATAAATGCCGGCATCGGCAATCGGCCGGCGGCGCACTTTTTTCATCAGGGCACGCGCCGCCGGGCGCTGTACCATCGCGTCGGTAAAACTGGCCAGCGTGACATCGCCATCGAGCAGCAAGGCCGCGGCCACATACTCGATGCTGAACTTGGCCTCCAGGCCGGTTTGCGGATTGGTGTTAATCAGCGCCGCATCGGCGCCCGGCAGAAAGCCAATCTCGATGTCGCTGATTTCATCAGCACGAATGCCATGCTCGGCGACCAGCGCCATCAAGCCGCCGATGGGCCGGTGATTGCCATAGCAGCAGGGCCAGCGTTTGACGTACACGCCCGGTTCGAAAATCTCCCAAGGCTGACCGAGACGCGCCGGCAGTGTGTCCAGGTCATCCCCATCGCCCTTGCCATAGAGCGCAAAAAAGCCGCCCTTGCCATCAAAGATCGACGGATCGGCGCTGTAGCCATTTTTTGCCAGCCAGACCGCCTGCACCGCGCAGCGTGCCGCATGACCGGCATGGAACGGTTTGGTCATCGAACCAAAATTGCGCACCAGTCCCGAGGACTGTGACGCGGCGATACCCCAGGCCGTGCGCAGTGTGCTCGCATCCAGATTCCACAAGCGCGCGGCCACGGCGGTCGAGGCCAGCACACCGATGGTCGAAGTGGTGTGCCAGCCCGCCAGATAATGGCCCGGGCCAATCGCGCCACCGAGCTTGCCGCACAACTCCAGACCGATGGCATACGCGGCCAGCACATCAAGCCCGCTCGCGCCGCTATCCTCACCGACCGCAAAGGCGACCGGCACGAGCGTGGTGCTGGGATGGCCGCGCAGGGTCGGCAGGGCATCGTCAAAATCGATTGCATGCGCCGCCACGCCGTTGGCGAATGCCGCTTCGGCAACACTGCTGCGCAAAGACCGGCCCCAGAGCGTGGCGCGCTCGCGGCCGCCCTGCTCCTCTACCCAACGGTA
>CANJOT010000271.1 GCA_947475815.1 Burkholderiales bacterium
CCACTGGCATCGAGCCGGCGCGGATAGCCGGTGCCGATCAGGGTCTCGTGGTGGGTGCCGGCGTATTCGGGCACACGCCGCATCGATTTGGGCAGGGGCAGCTGTTCGAGCATGATCAGGCTTTGCATGACGTGCTCGTTGATCTTGAAGCGTTCTTCTTCGGTGAGCGTGCCGCGGCTGATCGACAGGTTATAAACCTCGCCGTGGTTGTAGAGATTTTGCGGCACATTGACCTTGAAACCCCATTTCGGATCGACGCTGCGCGTGTCGCTGCGCGGGATGATGTGATGCGGTTTGTCCGCCAGCAGCGCCTCGCTGGCCGGCAGTGGCGCCGGTGCGTCGGTGTAGCGTTTCAGTTCTTCATGCGCCAGGCCCAGCCGGTCGTCGTAATGGCGCAGCCAGGTTTGCGTGGCAATGCGCTGCAGGCGTTCGATCTTGTCCAGTGCCATGAATTCGCCGCCGACGTTGCATTCGGCGACGAAAGAAAAATCGTCGGCCAGTTGCGCCTTGCGTGCTTCGTACTGCGCCAGCTGCTGCGCGCCGTCGGCGCCGCTGACGATGTTCTCGAGGGCGCTGATGCGCGCATCGCGCAGCAGCACTTCAAAGCGCGTGCGGATTTCGTGAATGCGGTTATAGATGGTTTCGAGCTTGCTGGCTTTGTCGACCACAGATTCAGGCGTGGTGACCTTGCCACAATCGTGCAGCCACGCGCCAATGCGGAACTCGCGCCATTGCTCGTCGGTGGTAAAACTGAATTCGGCCAGCGGACCCTCCGTCACCGCGCAAGCGGCTTTGGCCAGCATGATGGCCAGCTCGGGCACGCGTTCGCAATGCCCGCCGGTATAGGGACTCTTGGCGTCGATCGAGCCGGCGATCAGCTTGATCAATGCCTCCATCAGGTTTTCCTGGGCTTCGAGCAGTTGCAGGTTGTCGAGGGCGACCGCCGCCTGAGCCGCCATGGCCGAGACAAACCGCACCAGTTCCCGCGAGAAGGGCACCACCGCACCACTGTTCGGGTCGATCGCATTGAGAAACTGCATCACGCCCAGCACCTCGCCCTCGCGCGGCGAGATCGGCACCGACAGCATCGATACCGTGCGGTAGCCGGTGGCCGCATCCATGGTTTTGGCGCCGGAAACATCAAAGCGTGTCTCTTGATACACGTCGTCGATCACCAGCGGTTCGTTGTGCAGCGCGCACCAGGTCGCCATGAAACGTTCGATCGGCGCGCCATGCTCGTCGTAGAGCGGGATTTCAAACGAGGGCAACTCATCGCTCTTGGTGCGCACGGCAAAACTCAGGGTCTTGTGTTCAGTGACCAGATAAAGCGTGCCGGCGTCACACTGCAGCAGGTCCTTGCCGGCAAACAGCATCTTGCGCAACAGCACCATGCGGTCGCGTTCCCGGCCAAGCTCGATGCCGGTCTTGATCAGGTTTTCGAGTTTGCCTTGGGCGGCTATCAGATCGCTGGTGCGTTTCTGAATGGCCTCGTACATGACCGACTGCGCCTCGCCGAGCGCATTGACTTCGTAAAGGTAGGTCGATGGCTTGTGCGGTGTATGGTCGAAGTCGAGCTTCTTGAAAAATTCCGAGTCGTGTGCCATGGACACCAGGGCGCGTGCGATCTGGCGTGAACCGACGAAGGCCAGTGGCAGCAGGATCATCAAGACCAGCAGGGCAAGTCCAAGTACGTCGATGCGGGCCCGATCAAACGCGGCGGTGAAGTCACTCAGCGGCGCCAGCACGGCCACCTTGTAGGGCGCGCCACCAATGGGCGCGGTCTGCAAACGGGTGACCACAAAGGGCTCGCCTTTGCCTTCGCCGAGGTGCAGGATGGGTGAGGGATCGGGCAGTGCGGCCTGCTTGAGAAATGTCAGCAGCGGGTGTTCGACCTTGTCGATCGGCGTCAATGGTGCGATGGCATCGTTCGCAAAACGCGTGCCGCGACCGTCAAAGGCGAGCACCTGACCGTAAGCATCCTGAACCAGGATGGCACCATTGGGCGGCAAGGCCAGCCCGGTGAGGAAGTGTTGCAGCAGGCTCAGGCTGATGTCGGTGGCCAGCACGCCGACATCGCCGTCCAACGGTGCGGCGACCGTGATGCCGGGCTCCCCGGTGGACGCAAACAGATACGGTTTGGTGACCACCAAACCGCGCGGTTCGAGTGCCCCGCTGAACCACGGGCGCTCGCTGGGAACGAAGGTGGCTGGTGATTCGCGGCTGCCAAGCAGGCGTTCGCGGACATCGAGAAACTCATACCGGTCGGTACGGGTGCCAGCCGGATTGCGGGTGATGCGGCGTACCGCAAAATAGGAATTTTCCGGCGCCTTGAGGGCGCTGATGATTTGGGCATTGTTGCGGATGCCGATGACTTGCAGAAACTCTTCGTTCTTGAGGCCGAAGAAGTGCGAATACACGCTCGGGTCGTCTTTGAGCGAGGCGATGAACACGGGCACCATATCGGCCGTGTTGATCCGGCCGTCGGTGATGAAACTGGTGTGCTGCGCGCTGGCTTGGGCGACCGTGAACTTGGCGTTCTGGCGCAGCAGGCTTTCCAGTTGGCTTGAGGCCTGGCCGGCGATCAGGGCGAAGCGGGTGGCGGCGCTTTGTTCCGAGATGGAGGTGAACGTGCGAAAGGCCGTGACGAGAAACGCGGCAGATAGCAGCGATACCATCAGGACGGTCATGAGCATGACCCAATGCTGGAATCGAATCGTGAATCCCTTCGGCATATGTCACCCCCCTTTTTTTACGCGCCGATCCCGGCAGGCACTCACGGCACACTCACGGCACACCTGCCAGATCTTTGGATTTAGTATAAAGTTAAATTAAATAATAGGTCAGATCCCGGCGCTATTTCATGACAAAAACAAAATTATCAGTCTGGCTCCTGCTGCTGCCTTTCCTGTCTGTTCTGGCAGGTTTGCTGTCGCTGGTATTCGATGCGCCGTTGCAGCAGGCTCTGCGCCTGCAGTTGTTTGACCAATACCAGCGCTGGCAGCCACGTGTGTATGCCGAGGTGCCGGTGCGCATCATCGATATTGATGAGGCCAGCCTGGCGCGTCTTGGACAGTGGCCCTGGCCGCGCACCACCATTGCCAGGCTGATTGAGCGGCTCGGTGCCCAGAGCGTCGCCGCCATCGGCTTTGACGTCATGTTTGCCGAGCCGGACCGCACCTCGCCCAAGGCCGCTGCAGCCCTGTGGAACCTGGCCGGGCCCCTGCGTGGCGCCGTCGATGCTCTGCCCGATCACGACGCGCTGCTGGCCGCCAGCCTGACGGGGGCGGATGTCGTGCTCGGTTTTGCGGTCGAACGTGCAGCGGGCGCAGGCGCCAAACCACGCCTGCCGGACCTCAAGGTGCGTTTCATCGTCTCGGGGGAGCCGCAAACGCGCTGGATGCACGCCTTCAACAACACCGTGACGTCTCTGCCAGCCCTCGAACAGGCCGCCAGTGGCAATGGCGCCATGAGCTTCGTACCGGATCGCGATGGGGTGGTGCGGCGTGTGCCGCTGGTGCTGCGTGTCGGCGAGCAGCCGGTGCCGACTCTGGCCGCCGAGAGCCTGCGCGTGGCTCAGGGCGCGCGCAACATCATCCTCAAGAGCGCCGGCGATGACAGCGGTCTGCAGGAAATCAAGATCGGCTCGCTTGCCGTGCCCGTGACACCGCAGGGCGATGTCTGGGTGCATTACACGCGCGCCGCGCCGGCGCGTTATCTGCCGGCCTGGAAGGTGCTCGACGGCAGCGCCGATCCGGCCTTGCTGAAAGACCATATCGTGTTGATCGGCAGTTCGGCGCAGGGTCTGATGGATCTGCGCTTTGGCCCCTTCGGACTGATCCCCGGTGTCGAAACGCATGCCCAGGTCCTCGAGCAGATGCTCAGCGGGCATTTTCTTGAACGACCCTCCTGGGCGCGAGGGCTGGAGGGTGTGGTGTTGATGCTGGGCGGTTTGCTCGCCGGGTTTCTGGCCCTGCGTGCGCGTGCGCTGGCGGCAGCGCTGGCGAGTGCACTGTTGCTCGGCTTGATGCTTGGGGGGGGCTGGCTGGCCTTTGCGCGTTACGGCCTGCTGCTCGACAGCATTTCTCCGGCGCTGGGCGTGGTCGCCAGTTTTTTGGTGTGCAGCCTGGCGCACCACTTTGCCAGTGAGCGCGAACAGCGCTGGATCAAGGATGCCTTTTCGCGGTATGTGTCCCCCAACCGGGTCGATTTTCTGGTTGGCAACCCGGATGCCATGGAACTTGGCGGACGTCGTCAGGACTGCAGTTTCATCTTCACGGATCTGGCCGGCTTTACCACTCTGATGGAACGGATCGATCCGGGTCAGGCGGTGGCGCTGCTCAATGATTATCTGGACGAGATGATTGCCATCGCCTTTCGCCACGAAGGCACACTCGACCGCATCGTCGGCGATGCCGTGGCCATTATGTTTTCGGCGCCCGTGCCCCAGCCCGACCATCGCGCACGCGCGTATGCTTGCGCGCTCGAGATGGACGTCTTCGCCAACCAGTATTCGGCGCGTCTGCAGGCAAGCGGCGTGCCGTTCGGGCGCACGCGTCTGGGCGTGCATTGTGGTGAGGTGATTGTCGGCAATTTTGGCGGCACCAACATTTTTGACTACCGCGCGCTCGGTGACCCCGTCAACACGGCGGCACGCCTGGAGAGCGTCAACAAACATTTGGGCACGCGCATGTGTGTCTCGGCGGCGATTCTGGCCGATTGTCCGTCGGCGCGTGTGCGCCCGGTCGGGCGCCTGGTGCTCAAGGGCAAAAGTCAGGCGCTGGAGGTCTTTGAACCGGTCGATGACGCGCTTGCCGAACGCTATGCGGGGACGGCTGATTATGCGGCGGCGTTCAGTGCGCTGCATGCGCAAACCGACGATGCCGCGACACTGTTCGCGGCGCTCGCGGCGCGTTATCCGCAAGACCCTCTGGTGGAACTGCACCACCGCCGCCTCGCCGCCGGCGCGCGCGGCGACCTGATTGTCATGGACGAAAAATAATCCCCAACCGGGCAGCTGGCGGGC
>CANJOT010000272.1 GCA_947475815.1 Burkholderiales bacterium
CAGGTCGTCCGGGCTCCAGATCACCAGACCGCTGAAGTTCTGCTCGGCCTCACGCAAGGCACGATGCAGTCCGGCAATCACACCCGGACCGATGGCATGCACCTTGGTCTTGATGGTGAAAATCAGTACTTCGCCATCACGCGACCAGAGGCGTACCGAATCGTCCTCGAATGCAGTGTGCGAACTCTCGGACCGCGACACGCCGAACAAGGGCGCACGAAACAGCTGGCGCTGATACACCGGCAGCCCGGAGCGCGGCACATACACCTTGCGTGCCGCAGAGTAGGAACCGACCGCGTTGTGGACTCCGGTGCGGCCGTCAAACACCCAGTCGGGCAAGGGTGCGCGCGACAGGGCAAGACCGGCTTCGATATCCGCACGCACCCAGCCGGCCACCTGTTGCCAGCCGCCGGCCTGCCAGATCTCAAAGGGCCCCATCTGCTGGCCAAAACCCCAGCGCATGGCAAAGTCGACATCGCGGGCATTGTCGGCAATTTCGGCCAGATGCACGGCGCAGTAATGAAACAGGTCACGGTAGATGGCCCAGAGAAAGCGCGCCTGAGGATGCTGTGATTCGCGCAGCAGCTTGAGCCGCTCGCCGACATCCTTCTTTTTCAGGATGCGGTTGACCAGTTCGTCGGCCTGCCCCCCGGCGGGTACGTAATCGCCACTGGCCGCATCGAATTGCAGAATGTCACGACCGACCTTCTTGAAATAGCCTGCCCCGGTCTTTTGCCCCAGCGCACCGGCGGCCACCAGGGCCTTGAGCGTGGCGGGTGTTTCGTAGAGTGGAAAAAATGGATCGCTGGCAAGGTTGTCCTGCATGGTCTTGATGACATGCCCGAGGGTATCAAGCCCGACCACATCGGCCGTGCGGAAGGTGCCCGAGCGGGCGCGCCCGAGCTTGGCGCCAGTCAGGTCATCGACCACATCGGACGACAGTCCGAACTTCTGCGCTTCGGCAATGGTCGCCAGGATGCTGAACACGCCAACGCGGTTGGCAACGAAGTTGGGCGTGTCGCGCGCGCGCACCACGCCCTTGCCGAGCGTAGTGGTCAGGAAGGCTTCGAGGCTGTCGAGAATATCGATGCGCGAACGCGCCGCCGGAATCAGCTCGACCAGATGCATGTAGCGCGGCGGGTTGAAGAAATGCACCCCACAAAAGCGCGCGCGCAAATCATCGTCCAGACCTTCGGCGAGCTTGTTGATCGACAGGCCGGAAGTGTTGGTGGCAAAGATGGCATGCGGCGCGACCGCCTTGCCTACCTTGCGGTAGAGGTCAAGCTTCCAGTCGAGGCGCTCGGCGATGGCCTCAATGACCAGATCGCAACCGGCCAGCAGATCGAGGTTATCCTCGTAGTTGGCGATTTCCAGATGCACCGCATCGGCATTGTCGGCCAGCGGCGCCGGGCTGAGTTTTTTCAGGTTCTCGATGGCTTTGAGGACGATGCCATTGCGCGGCCCTTCGCGTGCCGGCAGATCGAACAGCACCACCGGCACACGCGCGTTGATGCAGTGCGCAGCAATCTGCGCGCCCATCACGCCGGCACCGAGCACGGCGACTTTTCTGACATTGAATTGCTTCACGATCTTCTCCTCGGAATCAGAACAGGTCGGCGTCCAGCGCCAGCAGGTTGTCCGCGCCGGAGCGCGCCTGAGCGATCAGCATGGCCGTTTCAGGCAGCAGCCTCTGAAAATAGAAACGGGCCGTGGCCAGCTTGGCGATGTAAAACGGTTCGCCTGCAGCCGCCGGTGCAAGGGCCAGACTGGCGGCGCGAGCAAACAGCCAGGCGTAGGTGAGGTGGCCGATGATGCGCAGATACGGCACGGCGGCAGCGCCGACTTCATCGTGGTTGCGTAGTGCCTTCATGCCCAGCTCCATGGTCAGCTTGCTGACTTTCTGGCCCAGATCGGCGAGCGGATTGACAAACTCCTGCATCGCTTCGTTGATCCCATGCTCTTCGACAAACGCTTCAATCAGGGCGCCGAATTTCTTCAGGCGCGCGCCGCCATCCTGCAACACCTTGCGCCCGAGCAGATCGAGCGACTGGATGGTGTTGGTGCCTTCATAAATCATGTTGATGCGCGCGTCACGCAGGTATTGCTCCATGCCCCATTCGGAGATGTAGCCATGCCCCCCGTACACCTGTAGCGCCTCGGAGGTGGCGGCAAAACCATTGTCGGTCAGAAACGCCTTGACCACCGGCGTGAGCAGGCTGACGATTTCGCCAGCATCCTTGCGCACGCCTGCATCGGCGTGACCCTGTTCGCGATCGAGCAGCATGGCGATGAAATAGCCAAGCATGCGTCCGCCTTCCGCCCAGGCGCGCGCGGTCAGCAGCATGCGCCGCACGTCGGCATGCACGATGATCGGATCGGCCGCTTTGTCCGCCGCCTTGACACCACTCAGGCTGCGCGACTGCAGGCGCTCACGCGCATAGATGACCGCATTCTGGTAAGCCACTTCGGAGAGACCCAGCGATTGCATGCCCACGCCGAGCCGGGCCGCATTCATCATCACGAACATGGCGTTGAGGCCCTTGTTGGCTTCGCCCAGCAACCAGCCGCTGGCGCCATCCAGATTGATCTGGCAGGTTGAACTGCCGTGGATGCCCATCTTGTGTTCGATGGCACCACAGCGGATGCCGTTGCGCGCAGCGAGCTTGCCGTCCTTGCCGGACAGGAACTTGGGCACGACAAACAGCGAGATGCCACGCGTGCCGGCCGGTGCATCGGGCAGACGCGCCAGCACCAGATGGATGATGTTTTCGGTCAGGTCGTGTTCACCGCCGGAAATGAAGATTTTCGAGCCGGTCAGCGTATAACTGCCATCGGCGGCCGGCACGGCGCGCGTGCGCAACAAGCCCAGATCGGTGCCGCAATGGGCTTCGGTCAGGCACATGGTGCCCCCCCACTCGCCCGACACCAGACGCGGCAGATAGGTGCTGCGCTGTTCTGGCGTGCCATGCGCGAGCAGGCATTCGTAAGCACCGTGCGCCAACCCCGGGTACATGGTCCAGGCCTGATTGGACGCGTTGAGCATTTCGAAAAACGCATTGTTGAGCGCGCGCGGCAGACCCTGCCCGCCGTATTCCGTTGCACAGCCGAGGCTGGGCCAGCCCGCATCGGCAAACTGCCGGTACGCCTCCCTGAAACCAGCCGGCGTCGTCACCACGCCGGTGGCCGGGTCGAAATGACAGCCCTCAACGTCGCCGCTGCGATTGATCGGGAACAAGACCTCACTGGCAAACTTGCCGCCCTCTTCCAGCACCTGGTCGGCCAGTGCGCGGTTGAAATCGCTGTACAAGGGCATCTGACGGTATTCGTCTTCGTAACCAAGCAACTCAAACATCACGAATTGCATGTCACGCAAAGGGGGCTGGTAGGAAGGCATGATATGGGTCCGATGAAAAAAATCGTGGTAGGAACAGATCAAAAAATCCGTCTGCGCCGGATCAGCTGTCGAGCACCCGGTCCAGGTCACGCCGGTCACGTTTGCTCGGACGACCCTTGATGGCTGCACCGGGCTCGCGGTAATAGCGGCGCGCCTCGGTCTGCGCGGCGCGACGCGTCATGCTGGTTTCGGTTTCGGCATACAGGGTCTGGGCAATGCCGGCCGGGCCGCGCACATCGGACAGGCCGCGCACGCGCACCTCCCAGACCATGTCGCCAATGCGGATTTCAAGCAGATCGTCGACGCGCACCTCGCGCGCCGGCTTGACCGGTTCGCCGTTCCAGCGCACCCGCCCTCCCGTGATGGCCGCAAGGGCCAACGAGCGGGTCTTGAAAAAACGCGCCGCCCACAACCACTTGTCCAGCCTTACCCGCGCCATCCCATGATCGACACTCACCGGGGCCCCATCCTTTTCAGCATTCGATGCTTCAATTTACCGCCGCAACCCGGACGATGCAAGCGCCGTGGCCAAATCAATATTTTGCGTTCTGCCCGGCGAGTAGCACCGCCAGGCGCAACAGGCCGTAGGCCACCATGCTCAATGCGCGCAACGGCCAGGGCCGGCGCACATGGCGAGTGAGCACGATGCGCAGGGCATCGGTCTGGATGGCGGCGTCGAGCGACTCGCGCAACTGGCCAGCGAAGGTCCGGTCACGCACCACCACATTGGCCTCGCGCGCCAGCAGCAGGCTGAAGGGATCGATGTTGCTCGAGCCCACCGTCGCCCAGTCATCATCGATGACCGCCACCTTGGCGTGCAGGAAACTGCGCTGATATTCGTGGATTTCGATGCCCGCGGCCAGCAGGTCGTTGTACAGCGCCTGGGTGGCATAACGTTGCATGAGATATTCGGTGCGCCCCTGCAACAGCAGGCGCACACGCACGCCCCGCGTCACCGCATGTCGCAACGCCTTGCGAAACCGCCGCCCGGGCAGGAAATAAGCGTTCGAGATGGTGATGTCGCGATGCGCATGGCCAATCGCTGCCAGATACGCGCGCTCGATGCTCAGTCGGTGCCGCAGGTTGTCGCGCACCACGAACGCCGCCCGCGCGCTGGTCGCTCCTTCGGCGTATCGCCAGGCGCGGCGCGCATCGGCGAGCAAATGACGTGCATGCAAGGGCTCCCCGATGGTTTGGCGCCAGCCGACGCGCAGCCACTGCGCCGTCATCGCCATCGCCATCTGACCCACGATCGCCCCCTCGACCTGCACCGCAAAATCGAAACGCGGCGCATCTAGCCGGCCATGATTCAGGTCAATCAGATCGTCCTGAATGTTGATGCCGGTGACAAAACCGATGCGTTCGTCGACCAGCGTGAGCTTGCGATGCATGCGCCGCAGGCGCTGGCGCGAGGGCCACCAGCGGCCCGCCTCCGGGCGGAAAATGGCAAACTCAACCCCGGCCGCTTCAAACCCTACACGAAAGCGCTGTGAAAATCCGGCCGCGCCAAAACCGTCCACGGTCACGCGCACCTGCACGCCACGAGCGGCCGCAGCCACCAGAGCCGCGGTGACACGCTCGCCGGTTTCGTCATCACTGTACAAATAGGTTTCGAGCCAG
>CANJOT010000273.1 GCA_947475815.1 Burkholderiales bacterium
ATGGCGCGTTTTGGCGACACCCATCGCGGGGTGGTGCCGTATCTGGACGTGCCCTTCCAGCACGCTCATCCCGATGTGCTCAAGCGCATGAAACGTCCGGCCAGCGGCGAAAAAAACCTCGACCGCATCCGCGCCTGGCGCGACATCTGTCCCGACCTGACCATCCGTTCGACCTTCATTGCCGGGTTTCCGGGCGAGACCGAAGCCGAGTTTGAATACCTGCTCGATTTTCTGCGCGAGGCCGAGTTGGACCGGGTGGGCTGTTTCGCCTACTCACCCGTCGAAGGCGCGGCCGCCAATCAGTTGGCCGACATGCTGCCCGATGAAGTGCGCAATGAACGTCAGGCGCGTTTCATGGCGGTGCAGGAAGACATCAGCGCGCGCCGCCTGAAACGCTATGTGGGCCGCATCCGCCATGTGCTCATCGACGCCGTCAATGCCGATGGTGCCGTGGCGCGCTCGGCAGCCGATGCGCCAGAGATCGATGGCAACGTCTTCATTGCGCCCGCCCACTCGATCAGCCAGCGCAACAAACTCAAGGTGGGGGAGTTCGTGTCGGTGCGCATCACCGCCGCGGACGGTCACGACCTGCGTGCCGAACTGGCCTGATCCGGGCCCCGACAGGCCGGCACCGTTGCCGGCGCCGGTGCGTTAATCGACCAGCTGATTGAGCCGGCGCGCGTCGAAGTCGTCGGGTTTTTTCAGCTGCTCCGGACAGGCGCCAAGCCGGTCGAGCGCAGCGATGATGATCTCGATCTTTTCGCTCTGGCTGGCCGCATGATCGATCAGCCCGTGCAGGGCAATGGCCAGCGGGTCATCGGCATTCTGCGTCACCGCATAGGCGGAGAAGCCGAGCCGGGCCGCCTGTTCTTCGCGCTGCTGGGCGTTCTGGTCGAGGATGATGCGCGCCGGAATGCCGACGGCCGTGGCTCCCGGCGGCACTTCCTTGACGACCACGGCGTTCGAGCCGATGCGCGCGCCCTTGCCAACGGTGAACGGCCCGAGCACCTTGGCGCCCGCGCCGATGACCACGCCAGACTCGAGGGTAGGGTGGCGTTTGCCGCCGTTAATCGAGGTGCCGCCCAGCGTCACGCCCTGATAGATGGTGCAGTCATCGCCAATCTCGGCCGTCTCGCCGATCACCACACCCATGCCATGATCGATGAAGACGCGCCGGCCGATGGTCGCGCCAGGGTGAATTTCGATGCCGGTGAGAAAGCGGCCCCACTGCGAAATCCAGCGCGCCGCCCACAGGTGGCCGCGTCGCCAGCAGCGGTTCGACCAGCGGTGCAGGACCAGCGCGTGCAGCCCCGGGTAACAGGTCAGCACCTCCCAGCGGCTGCGCGCGGCGGGGTCGCGCTCCAGTATGGTGCGGATGTCTTCGCGCAGGTGTGCAAACATGAGGGGGGTCCTGAAGACGTTTCGGGGGGGCGGGACCGCCATTTTAGTGAGGATCGGTCATTCGCGCTTGAACAGGGCGGACGAGATCGTCAACAAGGTGCGTAAACGACGCCTTCCATCAGGCGGCGGGCGCTGCGGCTCATGACCACTTTGTCGACCCGCCAGCCGCGCTTTCCCTGAGACAGAAAGGCACCCACGGCAAGCACGCCGGCAACATGGCCAATACGTGTGGGCACGCCCGGCAGGGTGCGCGTGACTTCGGACACCACGCTGCCCGGCAAGGCTGCTGCCACGGCCAGGGCGATCGAGCCCGTGCCGGTGTAGCCCGGGTGCATTTTGCCCAGTGTGAAGATGCGCGCCAGCACGTCGATGGCATCGCGGCTGATGTCGGTGCCGCTGCTGCTGCGGTAGGACGCCGGTGGCGCAACGAACGAGATTCTCGGGCTGGCCTGGCGATGCTGGCTGGCGTCTTCCGGGGTTTTTGCCAGCCGCATGGCCACGGCCGCGTGCGCGCGGATGGTTTCCAGTCGTGCCAGCAGGGCTTTGTCGCGATGCAGAGCCTCGGGCATTTCGCGTCCGCTCAGACCGAGCGCGTCGGCGCGCACGAACACCGTTGGCTGGCCCGCATTGATGAGTGACACCCGCACCGGACCAATGCCGCTGATGTCGAGGGTATCGCTCGGCTTGCCGGTCGGCAGCAGGCCATCCCGGCCATCGTCGGCCGGGTCGAGGTATTCGAGGCTGATCTCGGCGCCCGGGAAGGCCACGCCGTCTTCCTGAAACTGCCCCTCTTCCATCACCTGTCCGGTGTGCGTGGGCACGTGCGCAAGGATGGACTTTTGCTGATGGAGCTGCCAGATACGCACCGTCGTGCGCGGCTGGCCGGGGCTCACCGGCACCCAGCCCTGATGAATGGCAAACGGGCCGACCGCCGCGCTCAGATTGCCGCCATTGCCTGACCAGTCAATGATTGCGTCCTTGATCGAGACCTGTCCAAACAGCACCTCCACATCGCTGTCGGCGCGCGCGGAAGGCGCCAGCACCACCACCTTGCTGGTGCCCGGTGTTGCGCCGCCCAGCCCGTCGGTCTGTGTGCCGTAAGGGTCCGGGCTGCCCATCAGACGCAGCAGCAGCGCATCACGCGAACGTACATCGGCCGGCAAATCGGCCGCGTGCAGGAACAGGCCCCTGCTGGCGCCGCCACGCATGTAGACGGCCGCGATCGAACGCTGTCTCATGAGGTCGGTTCGTTGGTACGCGCCGACTGGCTGGTCAGAATCTTGGTGCACACCCCGCGCAGGATGGCGACCTCTTCGGGTTCCAGCGGGCTGCGCGAAAAAATCCGGCGCATGCGGTACATCAGCTTTTTCGGATGTTCCTCGTTGAGAAAATCGATCGCCTTGAGCGCCTCTTCGAGATGCTCGAACAGCCGTTCACGCTCGGCGATGGTGGCCAGCGGCGCGGCGACGGCCACCAGCGGTTCCGCACCTTCGAGCGCGGCCAGACGGCATTCGTAGCTCATGACCTGCACCGCCTGCGCCAGATTGAGGGACGACAATCCCGGATCCGTCGGAATGGCGCAACAGGCCTGACAGGTCAGTACGTCATCGTTGTCCAGCCCATGCTGCTCGTTGCCAAACACCAGCGCCACCTCGGCCTGGTGGGTCGTCGCCAGCGCGAGGGCATGGCGCGCCGTGTCGCGTGGGGAGACCTCGAGGGGCGTGAAGAGCCGGTGGCGCGCGGTCAGCGCCACGGCCCAGGAACAGCCCGCCAGCGCACTGGCGAGGGTGTCGTGCACCTCGGCACGCTCGAGCAGGTCATGGGCGGCCACGGCCAGTGCAGTCGCTTCAGGGTGCTTCAGGGCGTTGGCAATGCGCGGTGTCACCAGCGTCAGGCGCGTGAGGCCCATGGTCTTCATGGCGCGTGCGGTGGCACCGATATTGCCCGGGTGACTGGGTGAAACCAGCACCACACGGATGCGTTCCAGCGCGCTCAGCCGGGTCGCGCCGGATGACAATTCGGAAGAAGCTTCGGGGAAGGAGGGCGTGTTCATATAAAATGCCAGCTTTGGCGTCGCCTTGTCATGCAGGTCAGGGCAGCAGCGGCGCAGACTTTTCGAAAGCCAGTCATGGTATTACATCCAATGTTGAACACCGCGGTCAAGGCAGCGCGCCGCGCCGGCAACATGATTAATCGGGCCAGTCTCGACCTCGACCTCGTCAAGGTGAGCGTCAAGCAGCACAAGGACTTTGTCACCGAAGTGGATAAAGCCGCCGAGGCGGCCATTATCGATGTACTGCTGACCGCCTATCCCGACCACGGCATTCTAGCAGAGGAGAGTGGCCGCACCGGCGCAGGCGCGGCCAGCGGCGAAGAGGTTGATTACCTGTGGATCATCGACCCGCTTGATGGCACCACCAACTTCATTCACGGTTTCCCGCAATATTGCGTGTCGATCGCGCTGGCGCACAAGGGGCAGATCACCCAGGCCGTCATTTATGATCCGACGCGCAACGATCTGTTCACAGCCACGCGCGGCCGCGGCGCGTTTCTCAATGAGCGCCGTATCCGTGTCTCGAAGTGCGCCACGATGGATGACGCTCTCGTTGCCACCGGCTTTCCCAACCTCGACCCGGCCACCCTCGACAACTACCTGCCGATGTTCCGTCTGATGACGCAGCAGTGTGCCGGCGTGCGTCGCGCCGGTTCTGCCGCGCTCGATCTGGCTTATGTGGCGGCCGGCCGCATGGATGGTTTTTTTGAAATTGGCCTGGCCCCCTGGGACATTGCCGCCGGCAGCCTGCTGGTGACCGAGGCGGGCGGACTGATCGGCGATTTCGCCGGCAATGCCGACTATCTTTATCAAGGCGATGTGCTGGCTGGTGCGCCACGCATCTTTGGCCATATGGTGCAGGCCCTCGGTCATTCTGGTGCGTCGCGCGAACACACCCCCGGCGCGCCTGCGCCGTCGGGCACATCCGGCACCCTGACGCGCGCCAGCGCGCCCGACGAGGCGGCCTGACCGCAACACTGGAATCTTGCGGTGCGTGCGCGCCAGCGCGCACGCACCGCATGGCTCATGCTGGAGGCGTCGGCGCGAGATGGATCACGACCACGTCAGGGTCCCTTGTTTCAGCTTGTTGGCTGGCCAGGGGTGGAAGCGTTGCAGTGTCGGCCTGAGCGGCCAGTCGGGCACGGTCACCCCGGTCGAGGAGTTCATGTACCGGATCGCGAAACACGGCCACTGCATAAGCCAGTTGTGAAATACCTGCAGCCCAGGTGGCCCGGCCACTCTGGTGCAAGACGAGGTCGTGCACCGAATTGCGCAGGTTCAGCAGCAGCAGCCGCGACGGCAGCCGCTGGAGCACGCGCGGCCCTGGCCGCCCCAGACCGCGACCGGCACGCATGGGCTGAGCGCTGCACATGACGAACAGGGTCGTTAGCAGGGACTTGATCCATTCTGCGCAGCTGGCGGCTAGCACGCCCGGCACGTATTCATCGTAACGTCTCTGGCCGGCGGCGGGTTTGAGCGCCAGACCTGCCAAACCACCGATGCCGACCGTGGCCCCGACATAAAATGGCAACACCGCCAGCGCCACCGCGAATTGCGC
>CANJOT010000274.1 GCA_947475815.1 Burkholderiales bacterium
AGTCGCTCATCTGGTCAAGGTATTTGACCAGCGCGCGCATGGAATTGCCGTGTGCCGAGATGAGCACGCGCTTGCCCGCCCTGATGGCCGGGGCGATCGTGTCGTCCCAGGCGGGCAGCACGCGTGCGACCGTGTCCTTGAGGCATTCGGTGAGGGGTATGGCCGGCAGGCCGGCATAGCGCGGGTCGCCGACGCTCGACATCGGGTCGCCGGGGGCGATCGGGCCGGGTGGCGTGTCATAACTGCGGCGCCACAGCAGCACCTGGGCGTCGCCGTATTTGGCGGCGGTTTCGGCCTTGTTGAGGCCCTGCAGGGCGCCATAATGGCGTTCGTTGAGGCGCCAGTCGATGGTGGTGGGCAGCCACATGCGGTCCATTTCGTCGAGGGCCAGCCAGAGGGTGCGGATGGCGCGTTTGAGCACCGAGGTATAGGCGATATCGAATTCGAAGCCGGCTTGTTTGAGCATGCGGCCGGCTTCGCGTGCTTCGGCAGCGCCTTTTTCAGTCAGGTCGACGTCCACCCAGCCGGTGAAGCGGTTTTCCTGGTTCCAGGTGGATTCACCGTGACGGAGCAATACGAGTTTGTACATGGTCGGGGCCAAAGTTTTTTTCGTGGATGAAAGCAGGTCGATGCCGCTGTGAGACTATCATTAGCCCCGCGCGAGGCATGCAGCCCGGGTCGCTAGCCCAAGTGTTGAGCCTATCTATTTTATAATGCCTGAGCTCCCAATCGCGCCGATGCGCGCTTTGCACCCCACTTTCTACTGGACTTTACTTGAAATTTTTCACTGATCCCCAAAATCTGGCCCTGATTGGCCTGGCCGTAGCAGCCGGTGGCATGCTGTTTGTCACCACCCTCAAGGGTCGCGGCGGCGCCGCCTCGCTGACCAGCCTGCAGGCCACGCAGATGATGAACCACAAAAACGCCGTGGTGATTGATGTGCGCACGCCGGAGGAGTTCGCCGGAGGTTCGCTGGTCGGAGCACGCAACATCCCGGTCGAGGCGCTGGCCACGCGTCTGGCAGAGTTGTCGCGCTTCAAGGGCCGGCCGGTGATCGTGGTGTGTCAGAGTGGCGCGCGCTCGGGTCGGGCCATCGGGCAGTTCACGAAGGAAGGCTTCACCGAAGTTTATAATCTGGCGGGGGGCATCGGGTCGTGGCAGTCGGGGGGCTTGCCGCTTGCCAAATCTGCAAAGTAGTCGTTCAGTGCCTGTTCGTTCAGTTTCGCCAGTGTGTCCCATGTGGAAGGAATCAGCATGACCCCAGTCAAGATGTACAGCACCGGCGTGTGCCCGTATTGCATCCGCGCCGAGCAGCTCCTGAAGTCGAAGGGCGTGAGCGAGATCGAAAAGATCCGCATTGATCTCGACCCCGTTCGTCGTGACGAAATGATGAGCCTGACGGGCCGGCGCACCGTGCCGCAGATTTACATCGGCGCGCACCATGTCGGCGGGTATGATGACCTTGCCGCGCTGGACCGCGCCGGTGGTCTGGTGCCGATGCTGGCCGGCACTTCGGCCTGAACCCTCGCCGCTAGGGGGGATTCCGGTCTTTTCATCGATCTTTCTCACGCGTTCCCACGCGTATCAACGCACCAAAGAGGGTTTGTTTCATGTCTGATTCCGCATCCAGCAACGAAGCCATTCAGCCGGTCTTCAACATTCAGCGCATCTATCTCAAGGATGCTTCTCTGGAACTGCCCAATGCTCCGCAGATTTTTCTTGAAACCGAGGCCCCCACGGTCGAGGTGCAGATTAACGTCGAAGACACCCAATTCTACGAAAACATCTACGAAGTCGCCATCACCGTCACCCTGACCACGCGCGTCAAGGATCAGGTCGGTTTTCTGGTCGAAGCCAAGCAGGCTGGCATTTTCGAGATTCAGGGCATGGCAGCAGACCAGCTCGCACCGGTGCTGGGCATCGTTTGCCCGAACATTGTTTATCCCTATCTGCGCTCGAATGTGTCCGATCTGATCGGCCGTTCGGGTTTCCCGCCCATCCACCTGGCCGAAATCAATTTTGAGGCGTATTACCAGCAGCGCCTCGCCGCGCTGGCGGAACAGCAGCAAGCCAGTGCGCTGCTCGGGCCGGATGGCCTGCCGGTGCAGTAATGAAAAGCCGCGCCGCGCCCTTGCTGCTTGCCCTGGCCTGCGGCTTGGGCATGACGGCCGCGTTTGGCCTGGAGTATCGGTCCATCGGTAGCGAACCGGCGATTCTGTACGACGCCCCCACCCTGCGTGGCCAGAAGGTGTTTGTCGCGCCGCGCGGCATGCCGCTTGAGGTCGTGCTGGCACAGGGCGACTGGCTGCGTGTGCGTGATGCCGCGGGGGATCTGGCCTGGGTGGAAAAAAAGGCGCTGGGCGAGCGGCGTACCGTGGTTTCCCTTGCCACGGCCACCGTGCGCACCAGCCCGGCGGCCGCCGCCACGGCGGTGTTTCAGGTGCAAAAAGGCGTGTTGCTCGAGATCATCGAGCCGGTCTCGGCCGGCTGGGTGCGTGTGCGCCATGCCGATGGTTCAGCCGGCTATGTGAGCGCCGCCGAAGTCTGGGGCGAATGAGCCCGGCCTGCTGATGCACATCACCATCATCGGCGCTGGCGCCTGGGGCACTGCGCTTGCCATGGCCGCGGCGCGCCTGCATCCGGTGACGCTGTATGTGCGCAATGCCGCCCAACATGCCGCCATGACGGCGCAGCGCGAAAACCGCGTGTATCTGCCGGGCGTGTCTTTTCCGCCTTCCCTGGCAGTGATCCACGATTTTCATTCCAGTGTCGCGGCGGCTGATCTGCTGATCATCGCCACGCCGGTGGCCGGCCTGCGCGCGGTGTGCGAGGCGCTGCAGGATTGCGCCGTCAAACATCTGGTCTGGCTGTGCAAGGGCATTGAGGAAGACAGCGGGCTGCTGCCGCACGAGGTGGTCGGGCAATTGTTACCCGGCGTCGCCGGGGCGGTGTTGTCCGGGCCGAGTTTTGCGCAGGAAGTGGCGCAGGGCCTGCCCGCCGCGCTGACGGTCGCCTCGGCCGATGCCGCGCTCGCCCTGCGTGTGGTGGACGGTTTGCATCAGGGCACCCTGCGCGTGTATCGCAGTGACGACGTCATCGGCGTGGAGGTCGGTGGCGCGGTCAAAAACGTTCTGGCCATCGCGACCGGCATCACCGATGGTCTGGAACTGGGCTTGAACGCGCGTGCCGCCCTGATTACGCGCGGCCTGTCGGAAATGATGCGTCTGGGTGTGGCGCTGGGCGGTCATCCCGAAACCCTGATGGGTCTGACCGGCGTGGGGGATTTGATCCTCACCTGCACTGGCGCCCTGTCACGCAATCGCAAGGTCGGCATGGCGCTGGCCAGCGGCCGCTCGCTCGAGGTGATTCTGTCCGAGCTTGGTCACGTCGCCGAGGGTGTGCGTTGCGCCCGCGCGGTGCGCGCGCTCGCGCGCCGTCACGGCGTGGAAATGCCGATCACCGAAGTGGTCTGCAGTGTCATGTTTGAAGGGCTGTCACCGCGCGATGCGGTCAGCGCGCTGCTGGCGCGCGCACCGCGTGCCGAGACTTGAACAACAATCAACAAAGGGAGTCCGTCATGAAAAAGTCCGTTGCCGTTGTGCGTGGTCTGCTGTGGGCTGCGGTGGCCGCGCTGGCCTGTGCCGGCGGTGCCCGCGCCGCGGACCCCTGGCCCAGTCATCCGATCAAGATGGTCGTGCCCTTCCCGCCGGGTTCCTCGCCCGACCTGATCGCACGCATGCTGGCCGAACCGCTGGGCAAGAGCCTCGGTCAGCCGGTTATTGTCGACAACAAGCCGGGTGCCGGTGGCAACATCGGCACCGAGGCGGTGGCCAAGGCGGCAGCGGATGGCTATACCATCCTGCTGACCATCAACGGTCCGCTGGTGACCGCGCCCCTGCTCTACAAGAAGCTCAATTACGACCCGGTCAAGGACCTCGCCCCGGTCACGCTGGTGGCGACCAGCCCGAACGTGCTGGTGGTTGCCCCCGGGCTGGGCGTCAACAACATCAAGGAATTCATTGCCCTGGCCAAGTCCAAACCGGGCGTGCTCAATTACGGGTCAGTGGGTGCCGGCAGCGCTTCGCATCTGGCCATGGAAACCCTCAAGACCGGTGCCGGCCTGAATCTGGTGCACGTGCCGTACGCCGGCTTCCCGCAAATTACCGCTGCCATTCTGGGCGGCCAGGTGCAGGCCGCCTACATGGTCCCGGCGATTGCCATGGGTCAGGTGCGCGCCGGCAAGCTCAAGGCGCTGGCGGTCACCAGCACGGGCCGCAGTGCCGCCCTGTCCGAGTTCCCCACCATGGTTGAAGCCGGTCAGGAAGGCTTTGAAGTGATTTCCTGGCAGGCCATTCTGGCGCCGGCAAAAACGCCGCAGGCCATCATCAACCGTCTGGCGACCGAGCTGTCGGCCATCATCCGCAGTGATGACATCCGCGGCAAGATGCTGGCGCAGTATTTTTCGGCGGCGGGCAGCGCGCCCGAGGGCCTGAGCAATCTGATGAAGTCCGAGCGCGTGCGCAGCGAAAAACTGATCAAGGCGCTCAAGATCACGCCTGAATAACACGCTGCAGGCCACAAAGGCAGTCAGGCGCCGCCGGCAAAGCCGTGCTGGCGCCAGGCTTCAAACACCACCACCGCCACGGTGTTGGACAGATTGAGGCTGCGGTTGTCCGGCCGCATCGGCAGGCGCAGACGCTGATCGGCTGGAAAGCCGTCGCGCAGGACCTCGGGCAGGCCGCGCGTTTCTGAACCAAACACAAACCAGTCGCCGGGGGCGAAGCGCACGTCGGTATAAGGGCGGCTGCCGCGCGTGGTCAAGGCAAACATGCGCGTCGGGTCGGGGGCGCAGGTCTGCAGAAAGGCCGGCCAGTCCTTGTGCACCTGCAGGCGCGCAAACTCGTGGTAGTCCAGCCCGGCGCGGCGCATGCGCGCATCGTCAAGCGGAAAACCGAGCGGTTCGATCAGGTGCAGGGCCGCGCCGGTATTGGCC
>CANJOT010000275.1 GCA_947475815.1 Burkholderiales bacterium
ACCCATCCCCTGTACGCCGGGGATCTGGGCCTGTCGAACCGGCGTGACCAGATGGAGACCTTCAACCGCAGCGATCTGGTGCTCGCTCTGGGGACGCGTCTGGATGACATTACGACCCAGGGGTACAGCTTTCCACGCATTCCGCAACCCGATCAGGACGTCGTGTTCTGTTATCCGGATGACCGTGTAGTCGGCCGGCATTTTGCACCGCGCGTCGGCGTTGTGTGTGATGCCGTCGAACTGGCGCGTGCGCTGCTGCCGGTGCCTGCGCCAGCGTCGGGGCGCGACGCCTGGATCAGCCAGGCCTGTGCAGTGCAGCGCCAGCAGTCGATCTGGCCGAGTCCGCCGGTGCGCGCTGATGGCGTGAACTTCGTCGACGTGGTGCACAGTCTGGCGCGCCAGGCGCCGGCGGATGTTCTGCTCTGTCTGGATGCCGGCACCTTTGCCGCGCCCGTGTATAAACACTTCCCCTTTGTGTATCCGCAGCGCTTGATGGCGCCGCTGGCCGGGGCGATGGGATACGGCACGCCGGCAGCCGTCGCCTGCGCGTTGCGTTACCCCGGGCGCAAGGTCGTCTGTTTAGTGGGCGACGGGGGCTTCATGATGACCGGCAATGAAATGATCGCGGCGGTCGAGCGGAGGCTGCCGATCCTGTTCATCCTCGCCGACAATAATTGCTACGGTTCGATCCGCCTGCATCAGGAAGTGCATTATCCCGGCCGGCATGCCGGCACCAGCCTGTTTAATCCGGACTTCCAGCGCATTGCCCAGGCCTTCGGCATGGCTGCGGAAAGCGTTGCCAGCCCGGCTGACATTGATGCCGCGCTGGCGCGCGGACTGGCGGCGCCGGGACCGCATTTTCTGCATGTGCATGCCAGTCTCTCGGCTATTTTGCCGCAGCGGCCGGCCTGACCCCATTGCCTGATTGCCTCCCACAGACCAGACAGAAGAAAGGTGTCCATGGATTCCAGCCAGATCATTGAATCGTTCCGGGCCTTTGACGCCTACACGCTGGGGGATGCCGCCCGGCGCGCCATGACCGGCGGCGTGCTGCGCTGCCTGCAGCCGCAGACCAGCGTGACCACCTTCGTCGGCCGTGCGCTCACCGCGCGCGTCTGTTACGAACAGCACAAGATCGTACCGCTCAGTGAGTACGGCGCCGCTGCCCTGCGCGATCGGGTGCAGCCAGGCGATGTCATTGTGATTGATGGCGGTGGTCTGATGATGAGCGCCATGGGTGAACTGGCGTATGCCAATCTGGCGCGCCGCGGTGCCGCCGGCGCAGTGCTCAATGCCTGTATGCGCGATGCCGAGCAGATCGACGCCATGCAACTGGGCCTGCCGGTGTTTGCGCTCGGCACGGCGATTGAAACGGTCGCCGGCCATGCGCGCATCATTGACATCGGCGAGCCGGTCTATATTCAGGGCGTGCGCATTGCCAGCGGCGATGTGCTGGCCGGTTGCCGCGGTGGGCTGGTGGTGCTGCCCTGGGCCGACCACGCGGCCGTGCTGGCCGAGGCTAATACCATCGCGCGCAGCGACCAGCAGGTGATGGCCGGCATTGAACGCGGCGAATCGATGAGCGAGATCTGGCGCAAGTACAAATCGTTCTAGACCAATTTGACAAATCCGGCCACGTCGCTTTAACCTGTACGGACAACCTGACGGGGCCGGGCGCAATCGTGCGCGCCCAACGCACCACCCCTGTCGATCCGGAGACTGAAATCCAATGAAACAGATCGTACGCGCGGCGGCACGCCTTGTTGGCCTGACCTGCCTGATGCTTGTGGGCAGCAGTCAGGCTCAGGATGTCTATCCGTCCAAACCTATTCGTATAGTCGTGCCCTCGACGGCCGGCAGCGGCACCGACGCATGGGTGCGCTCACTGAGCCGCTATCTCGGCGAAAAATACGGCTGGCAATTCGTCATTGACAACAAGGCCGGCGGCAACGGTTTCATTGCCATTGCAGAATTTCTGCGTCAGCCCAATGATGGCTACACGCTGTTTGCCGGTGGCAGCAGCGTGCTCAGTTCGAACCCGGCGCAGTTCAAGAAACTGCCCTACGATCCGATCGGTGATTTCACGCCGGTAGGCTGGGGTGTGTCGGCGCCCTACGTGCTGATCGCCGCGCCCAAACACAAAGTCAGGACGGCTGCCGAATTGATGGACCTGCTGCGCAAGAATCCGGGCAAGCTGTCGTACGGCTCATCGGGCGCCAACCGCAATTCGGCCGAGCGTTTTTTGCAGATGGCACAGCTTAAGGCACTGCACGTGCCCTATAAGGCGAACCCGCCGGCCATTACCGACCTGATCGGCGGTCATGTGGATTACATGTTTGTTGATACCGTCATTTCGCTGCCGCAGATCAAGGGCGGCGCGCTCACGCCGCTGGCCGTGACCTCGGCGCGCCGGCTCAAGCAATTGCCGGCGGTGCCGACCATGATGGAAATCGGCTTTGCCGATTTTCAGATGGCCGCCTGGAATGGTTTGTTCCTGCACAAGAACGCCGTACCGGCACATGTGACGACCCTCAACAAGGCCATCCTTGAATATTCGGCCGCAGCGGCCGGCGGCGACTTCATGGAAACCGCTGGTGGTTTTACCGAAATGTTCAACTCGGCGCAGATCACCAAACGCATCGAAGAAGAAATCGGCATGCTGCGTGAGGTTGCGCGTCGTGCCGGCATTGAGCCGGAGTGAGCCTCAGTTGTTGATCACGCGCAACCAGCCTGCATCGGTCTCGACCGCACGCCCATCGCGTTTGAGCTTTTCCAGGTGGGCCAGCAGGGAGCGGCTGGCCGGGCCATTGCGCGAGGCTGGCACGTCGTCGTAAACCACCTTGAGCAGTTCCGGCAGGCTGGCGCCGGGCATCATCTCGAGCGCGTCCAGGACCTTGGATTCACGCGCGAGTCGATGGGCGATCAGGCGCTTGATGGCGCGCACCGGTTGTTCAATCAGGAAACCGTGGGCCGGCGCGAGCCATGCCATTTTTTCGCGCCCGGCCTCGTCTTCGAGAGCATGCAGTGATTCCAGATAGGCGGACATGTCGCCATCGGGCGGGTTGATGATCACGGTCGAACCCTGCATGATGTGGTCGCCCGTGAACAGCATGTGTTCGGATTCGTGCAGGTAGCACAGGTGGTTGGAGGCGTGGCCAGGCGTGTGATACACGCGCAGCCGCAGGCCTGCCAGATCAAGCGATTCACCGTGCGCCGGTACGTGGGTCGGCTTGAAGGTCTCGTCCTGCTCGGCGGGCGCAGCGATGCCGATGATGCGCGGTGCGCGTCCCTGGCGCGCTTCGAGTGCTGCGGCGAGTTCGACACAGGCCGGGGAGTGATCACGGTGGGTATGGGTGACCAGCACGGCGTCGACCTGACGCTCCCCGACATGTTCAAGAATGGCGGCGACATGCACCGGGTCGGCTGGACCGGGATCGATCACGGCCAGCCGCCCACCCTGGCCAATCAGATAGGTGTTGGTGCCTGGTCCGGTCATCATGCCCGGGTTGGGCGCGGTCACGCGCTGCACCGTCGGGGATAGGGTAATGAGCATGCCCGGCACGATTTCCCCCCAGGCCAGGCAACGCTCTTCCGGATCGACCTTGCGGATCTCGGCAAACTGCGGGGCAGTGTGATTGAAGACGCTGAAGCCGGCGCGCGTCAGGGCGCGGCGCGGCTGGAAGAACGGAATCGTGTCGAGGCCGTGGGCATGGGCGATGGCATCCTCGGCCTTGTCGAATTCCATCACCAGACGCAGACAGACCCTCGTGGGCACAAACAGATCGATTTCGCCGCGATCAAAACGCTCCAGGGCATCGGCCGGCCGGACCCAGATGGCCTGGGTGGTTTCGACATTGTCGTGGGTGCCGGTCTGATCGGGGGGTACGGCGCTCATGTAAAAGCGCGTGTCAAAGCGCTTGGGCTGGCCCACCGGGGTGATCCAGCGGCTCAGGTAAGCGATGCGGTCGGTCGCCAGACGCAGATTGCGCTGCCGGCACAGGGTATCAAAGTCGAGCGTGCCGGCGATCAGGTCGGCGCGCAGCTGTGCATACAACTCTGCCTGGCCGGGTTCGTGCAGACCGATCAAACCGTCCTGTTCCGCCTCGGCTTCGAAACCCATGAGCAGGCCGGCTTCTTCAAAACACTCACGGACGGCTGCAACCAGGTAGGGCAGACCGCCCTCCTGCAAGCCGGGATGCGGCTGGCCGTCGGCGCGGGTCAAGCCCAGGCAGCGCTCTGCCCAGACTTCGGACTGGTCTGCCTGGTCGACCTGCCCGCCAGGAAATACAAAAGCGCCCGCCGCGAATTTGGCCGTACTCGTGCGCTGCAGCATGAAGACTTCAATGCCCGCTTCGCCATCGCGCAACAGAATCAGGGTGGATGCCGGCCGGGCCGGGACGCGTAGATGTGGTTGGCTCATTGCAGAAGTCTCATTGATGTATTGTTATTCTGGCCGCCGGGGCATGGGGTGGGGGAGCGTGCTTGGCTAGTCATTGTAAGCGAGCGACGCCTGACTCGTCGCATGCCGCGGGCGCTTCAAGACGTGCCCTGCGCCTTGCGCAGCTGTACGCAGGGATCGACGGGCCGGGTCTTGGCGGCCGCGGCACTGGTCATCACCGTATCGAACTGATTGGCGCTTTGGAGTGCCATGTGCGGTTCAACAAAACCGGCTGACCACAGCCGCTCGGCAGGCAGGTCGCCCAGCCAGCGTGGCACGCCTGTGTCGCGGCGCGCATGGCCGTTGCCTGCGATCAGGACAACGCCCGCCTGGCTGTTGCGGCGCAGCACATCGGCCATGACGGCATCGCGGGCAAACTGCGCACGGGCCATGCCGGGGATCAGGGTCTTGGGCAGCGCGCCGCAATGGCCGAGGTCGATTTCGTGTTCCTGGGCAGCCTGCCAGCCCGGATCAAGGGGCCGTTGCAAACCGAGTTGCGCGCTGCGTGCCGCGCCAAATACCGCCTCGTAGTCATTGCGCACCAG
>CANJOT010000276.1 GCA_947475815.1 Burkholderiales bacterium
CGGCATCTGGGTGACCGCGCGTACTTTCCGGCACACCTCGAGCCCGCCTGGGCCATGGCGCAGGCCGAAGGCGAACGGTCGCTCGAACTCGAAGTGCTCGAAGCCTTTCTGGCCCAGCATTACGTCGGCAAAAGCATGCCCGGCACCCTGATCGTGAACCAGACCCTCGATGCCCCCGAATTGATTCTGACGCTGGCCGAGGCTGCCGGTCACCGTGTGGTGATCGTGCGCCAGCCGCAAAACCAGCGGCGTCGCTGGCTCGAGATGGCCGAGCAGGGCGCTGCGCTGGCACTGGCGCGGCTACTGGCCGAGCAGGGTTCGCAGGAGGCGCGCACCGCCGACCTGGCTGGCGTGCTCCGGCTGGAGATGGTGGGTGACGAACTGGCCAAGCTGCGGGTCGAGTGTTTCGACATCAGCCATACCATGGGCGAAGCCACGCAGGCCTCTTGCGTGGTGTTTCATCACCATGCCATGCAGTCCGGCGAATACCGGCGCTACAACATCAAGGACATTACGCCCGGTGACGATTACGCCGCCATGCGTCAGGTGCTCACGCGCCGTTATGAGAAGCTGCTGGAAGAAGCCGAGCCGGGCATGGCGCGCCTGCCCGACATCGTGCTCATCGATGGGGGCAAGGGACAGGTCGAAGTGGCCCGTCAGGTGTTTGCCGAACTCGGACTGGATATCGGCCTGCTCGTCGGTGTGGCCAAGGGCGAAAATCGCAAGGTGGGGCTGGAAACGCTGGTGTTCGCCGACCAGCGCGAGCCGATCGAACTCGGTAAGGAATCGCCTGCCCTGATGCTGGTGGCTCAGATTCGCGACGAGGCGCACCGCTTTGCCATCACCGGCATGCGCGCCAAACGCGCCAAGGCGCGCACCGTCTCCCGGCTCGAGGAAATCGAAGGCGTTGGGCCGAAACGGCGCCAGCGTTTGCTGGCCCGCTTCGGTGGTCTGCGTGGTGTGCAGGACGCCAACGTTGAGGCGCTCGCCAGCGTCGAGGGTATTTCCCGCCAGCTTGCCGAAGAGATATACCGGCAATTGCACGAGTAAGCCGGCCAGACCTGCCGCTATAATGGCTGCATGCCCCTGAACTTTCCCATACTGTTGACCTGGCTGCGGATTGTCCTCATTCCACTGATGGTGGGGGTGTTTTACCTGCCGGACAGCGTGATGTCCGACTCCACCCGCAACGTCAGCGGTACGGTGGTGTTCGTCGCCGCCGCCCTGACTGACTGGCTCGATGGCTGGCTGGCGCGGCGCTGGAACCAGACGTCGAGCTTTGGCGCCTTCCTCGATCCGGTGGCCGACAAGCTGATGGTCATGGCGGCGCTGCTGATCCTCATGCACCTGGGCCGCGTGCACACCCTGGCCGCGCTCATCATCATCGGTCGCGAGATCACCATTTCGGCCCTGCGCGAGTGGATGGCCCGGATCGGCGCCTCAAAAAGCGTCGCCGTGCATTCGGTCGGCAAGATCAAGACGGTGGCGCAGATGGTCGCCATTCCGATGCTGCTCTATGAAAGCGATGTCCTGTTCTTGAGCGCCCATAAGGTCGGCACGGTACTGCTCTGGGTCGCCGTGTTCCTGACGGTCTGGTCGATGCTCTATTACATCCGCCGTGCCATGCCGCAGATCGCCGCCCGGTCCGGCGCGGACAATAACCAGGGTTAGGCGTTCTTGTCGATTTTTGCCCTCATTCCCGCAGCAGGCCGCGGCACGCGCATCGGCACCGAGCTTGCCAAGCAATACCAGCCGGTAGCAGGCCGGCCGCTGATCGCCTGGAGTCTGGAAGCCTTTGCGGCCGCGCCTTCGGTCGCCGCCACCTATGTCGTGCTGGCACCCGACGATGCCCTGCATGCGCAACTCGGCCTGCCGGGCTTGCCCCTGTATACCGGCGCGGCGACGCGCCATGGTTCGGTGCTCAATGCGCTCGATGCGCTGGCCGGCAAAGTGGCCGAAGACGACTGGATCATGGTGCATGATGCCGCCCGTCCTGGCCTCACGCCGGCGCTGATTGAACAGCTGATCCATGCCGTGAAAGACGACGCCGTGGGTGGCCTGCTGGCCCTGCCAGTGGCCGACACCCTCAAGCGCGAACACGAGGGCCGCAGTGCCGCCACACTGCCGCGCGATGGCCTGTGGCAGGCGCAGACACCGCAAATGTTTCGGTATGGTCTGTTGCGGCGTGCCCTGCGCGCGGCCATGGATGCCCGGGTCGCCGTCACCGATGAGGCCAGTGCCATCGAAGCCGCCGGCCTGGCACCGCGCCTGGTGCCCGGCTCCCTGCGCAACTTCAAGGTGACCTGGCCGGATGATCTGGCATTGGCCCAACAATTTCTCAGGGAGCAGGCATGAGTTTTCGCATCGGTCAGGGATTTGACGTGCACCGACTGGTCGAGGGGCGGCCTCTGATCATCGGTGGCGTCACGATCCCTTACGAGCGCGGCTTGCTGGGCCATTCCGATGCCGACGTGCTGCTGCATGCCATTACCGACGCTTTGCTGGGCGCGGCCGGGCTGGGCGATATCGGGATGCATTTTCCCGATACCGATGCCCGGTATGCCGGCGCCGATTCGCGCGTCTTGTTGCGTGCCGCGTTTGACCTCATCAGCGCGGCCGGGTATTCGATCATGAACATTGATACCACCATCATTGCCCAGGCGCCAAAGATGGCGCCGCATGCCGCCGCCATCAAGGCCAATATCGCGGCCGATCTCGGGCTGGCTCCCGGCGCCATCAATATCAAGGCCAAGACCACCGAACAGCTCGGGTTTACCGGCCGGGGTGAGGGCATTGCCGCCGAGGCGATTGCCTTGCTGTCGCGGGCTTGATGGGCGGGCGATCTTGCGTGCTGGACGGGCATGTGGCAGTGCAGCTTGCGCGGACTGTGGTGAACAATTATCATTAAGGTGACGGGTTGAAGTATGAATTTTTTCAGATTTGCCCGCCGTCCCATCCACTTCACGAATGATGCCCAACGCAAGTCTGACGGCCCTGAAAAAGGGATGCAGTGCTACGGTGACCGGGCTTGCTCAGGCAAGTTGCTCCGACGATGAGAATATCCGTCTGCGCCTGCTCGAACTCGGTTTTGTTTCTGGAGAACGGGTGCGTGTGATTGCCGAGGGATTTCCGGGGCGGGATCCGATTGCCGTGCGTCTGGGCACGGCCACCTTCGCCCTGAGGCGCCATGAGGCTGCTATGGTGCACATCGATCTTTCGCTCAGTCATGCCTGATTGCGCTCACCGGGCCCAGTGGCCATGACTGCGGCACGGGTGCTGCGCCTGGCCTTGGTGGGCAATCCCAATTGCGGCAAGACGGTCCTGTTCAACCGCCTCACCGGGGCGCGCCAGAAGGTGGCCAATTATGCCGGTGTCACGGTCGAGCGCAAGGAAGGCCATTTCACCTCGGCACACCGCCCGTACCAGCTGCTTGATCTGCCGGGCGCCTACAGTCTGAACGCCATGACGCCCGACGAGGCGATCACCCGCGATGTGCTCTTCAGTGCCCGGGCCGATGAGGCCGCTCCCGATGTCATCGTGCTGGTGGCGGATGCCAACAATCTGCGCCTGAACCTGCGGCTGGTGCTCGAGGTACTGCGCCTCAAGCGCCCGGCGGTGCTGGCGCTCAACATGATGGACGTGGCGCGCCAGCGCGGTCTGGTCATTGATACGGCTGCCCTGCAGGCCCAGCTGGGCATTCCGGTCATCGAAACCGTTGCGGTACAGCCGGGCGGCGCTGCTGCCCTGATCGCGCAGCTGGATGCCATGGGTCTGCCGCAACTTGCCGGTATTGCCGCGGCCACCGAGCACGAGAGTATTGCCGATATCGAAGCGACCCAGCGCGAGGTGCGCCGCATCCTCGCCGCGGTCACCCGTGAGGAAGGGCGCGGTGGTGATGTTGGTGACCGTATTGACGCCATCGTGCTGCATCCGCTGCTGGGCTACCCGATTCTCACGGTTCTGCTGTTCCTGATCTTTCAGGCGGTATTTAGCTGGTCATCCCTGCCGATGCAATGGATCAAGCTGGGCATCGGCAATCTGGGCATGGCGCTTTATGCCGTGCTGCCGGATGGTTTGCTGCGCAGCCTGCTGATCGATGGCGTGCTGTCGGGCGCGGGCAGCGTGCTGGTGTTCCTGCCGCAAATTCTGATCCTGTTCCTGTTTATTCTGTCGCTCGAAGAATCGGGTTATCTGCCGCGCGCCGCCTTTCTGCTCGACCGGCTCATGGGCACCGTCGGTCTGTCCGGCCGCGCCTTCATTCCGCTGCTCTCCAGTTTCGCCTGCGCCATTCCGGGCATCATGGCCACGCGCACCATTCAGGATCCGCGCGACCGTCTGGTCACCATCATGATCGCGCCGCTGATGACCTGCTCGGCGCGCCTGCCGGTGTACGCTCTGATCATCGGCGCCTTCATTCCCGACCGCGACGTCGGCCTCTTCAATCTGCAAGGGCTGGTGTTGTTCACCCTGTATATCGCCGGCATCGTCTCGGCCATGGGCGTGGCCTTCGTGTTCAAACGTACCGTCGGCCGCGGCCGCTACCAGCCGCTGATGCTGGAGTTGCCCAATTACCACTGGCCCAATCCGCGCAACCTGCTCATTGCTCTGTGGGAGCGGGCGCGCATTTTCATGGTGCGTGTGGGCACGATCATCCTCGCCATCATGATCGTGTTGTGGTTTCTGTCGATCTTTCCGGCGCCGCCGCCGGGCGCGACCGAAGCGCCGATCCGCTACAGTCTGGCGGGCCAGCTCGGGGCGCTGCTGCAGCATGTGTTCGCCCCCATCGGCTTTAACTGGCAGATCAGCATTGCCCTCATTCCGGGTCTGGCGGCACGCGAGGTTGCTGTGGGGGCGCTGGGCACGGTCTATGCCCTGTCGGCGACGGGGGATCAACTGTCGGCCAGCCTGATGCCGATGCTGGCGGCCAGCTGGAGTCTGCCGACCGCGCTGTCGCTGCTGGCCTGGTATGTGTTTGC
>CANJOT010000277.1 GCA_947475815.1 Burkholderiales bacterium
CTGGCCGAACACGGTCTGGTCGGCGTGGCCGCGCTGCTGGCGCTGCTGGTGGTCTGGTCCATGGCGCTTTGGCAGCGACGGCCCGATGCCGGTTTCAGTACGCTGCACTGGCTGATCTGGGGCAGTGGTCTGGCCGGCTGGTCCATGGTGTTTGTCGGCGGCCTGTTCAATACCACCTTGCATCATGAACATGGCATGCTGGGCATGCTCATGTTCGGTCTGCTGCTCGGTTCACTGCCCGGTTCACAGCCCGGTTCACAGCCCGTGGCCGAGCCGGCCTGATGGATCCGCGGGCCCCTGCCGAGCAGGCCGCGCCCCGCCGCGTGCTGGTGATCCGGCGTGACAACATCGGCGATCTGGTGTGTACCCTGCCACTGCTGCATGTGTTGCGCCTGGCTTGGCCCGAGGCCTGGATCGGCGCTCTGGTCACGCGCTACAACGCCGAGGTGCTGGCCGGCCATCCCGATGTCAATGCAGTACTGACCTACCAGAAGGGCAAACACCGTGCGCCCGGTGAAGGCCTGGCGGGTTTGCTGTTCGAGCGTGCCCGGCAACTGTGGCGTCTGCGGCGCGCAGGTCTCGATCTGGTCATTCTGCCGGCGGAAGGCAGCCAGCCGAGCGCACAGCGCATGGCGCGGCTGGCGGGGGCGCAGCGCATCGTCAGGCAGGACGATGTGCTCGCGCCGGCCGGCACCCTGCACGAGGTTGAACGCGTCCTGCGGCTGTTGCCGGCGCTCGGGCTGACGGGGGTGGGCGCGCCCGCCGCGCACATCGTGCCCCGCCCCGAACGGGTTGCCGTCCTGCGCGCGCGGCTCGCACTGGGCCAGCACCGTGTGCTCGGCCTGCACATCAGCGCGCGCAAGCCCTCGCAGCGCTGGCCGGCCGAACACTTTGCCGCACTGGTGCGCCGTCTGCACGGCGCCGATCCAGCGCTGCGGTTTGTGCTGTTCTGGGCGCCCGGCGCCGCGGATAACAAGCTGCATCCGGGTGATGATGACAAGGCCGCCGCCATTCTCGCCGCCTGCGCTGGCCTGCCGCTGGTGCCGTGCCCGACCGATACGCTGGCCGATCTGATCGCCGGGCTGTCGCTGGTCGATCGATTGCTCTGTTCCGACGGCGGCCATATGCATCTTGCAGCGGCGCTGGGCAAACCCATGGTCTGCCTGTTTGGCAAGTCGGACGCGGCGCGCTGGGCACCGTGGGGTGTACCGCACCGGCTGCTGCAGCCGGCCAGCCTGGACGTCAGCGACCTGACGGTCAACGACGTTAGCCAGGCGCTCGAGAATCTGGCCGCTGGAGATTGAGCGCACAAGCTTGATCGCAGGGGCTTAAGAAAATGGCGACAACCATGGGATAATGGCGGTCTGCCCGGTTTTGTTTCGATTTACCTGAGGAGTAGTAGATGCGCAAGAATTTCAATTTCAGCGCCGGCCCGGCCGTGCTTCCCGAAGAGGTTTTGCAAACGGCTGCGGCCGAGATGCTCGACTGGCACGGTAGCGGCCAGTCGGTCATGGAAATGAGCCATCGTGGCAAGGAGTACATGGCCATACACGCCAAGGCCGAAGCCGACCTGCGTGAACTGATGGACATCCCCAGCAATTACAAGGTCTTGTTCCTGCAAGGCGGCGCCACCCTGCAATTCACCATGGTGCCGCTCAACCTGCTGCGTGGCAAGGCCAGCGCCGATTACATCAACACCGGTGAATGGTCGAAAAAGGCCATCAAGGAAGCCAAGCTGCTCGGTGGCGTCAATGTCGCCGCGAGCGGCGCTGACGGCAATTTCACCGCCGTTCCGGCCGAATCGACCTGGAAGCTCGACCCCGCGGCCGCCTACGTGCATCTCTGCATGAACGAGACCATCGGTGGTGTGGAGTTCAACTGGCTGCCCAAGACCGGCGACGTGCCGCTGGTGGCTGACATCTCGTCCTGCTTCCTGTCACGCAAGGTCGATGTGTCGAAGTTTGGCCTGCTCTACGGTGGTGCCCAGAAGAACATCGGCCCGGCTGGCCTGACCATTGTCATCGTGCGCGATGACCTGCTTGGTGTTACGCCCGCCAACACGGCGCAGATGCTCGACTATAAGATCCAGGCCGACAACGAGTCCATGCTCAACACACCGCCGACCTACGCGATCTACATCGCCGGTCTGGTGTTTGACTGGCTCAAGCGCAATGGCGGTATCGCTGCCATTGAGGCCAAAAACGTCGCCAAGGCCAGGCTGCTCTACGACTACATCGATCAGTCGAAGCTCTACCGGAATCCGGTGGCTCTGGCCGACCGTTCACGCATGAACGTGCCCTTTACCCTGATTGACGACAAGCTCGACAAACCCTTCCTCGACGGTGCTGAAAAAGCCGGCCTGCTGCAGTTGAAGGGTCACCGTTCGGTGGGCGGCATGCGCGCCTCCATCTACAATGCCATGCCCATCGAAGGTGTGCAGGCGCTGGTCGATTACATGCGTGCGTTTGAGGTTGCTCATGGCTAAGAATTTCAACATTCTGGTCATGAACCAGATTTCGCCGCTGGGGCTGGACTGCTTTCCGAAGCACTACGAAGTCAGCAAGAACGTCGCCAGTCCCGATGCCATCATCCTGCGCTCGGCCGATCTGCATAAGATTGATATTGCGGCCAGCGTGCTGGCCATCGGCCGTGCCGGTGCCGGCACCAATAACATCCCCGTGGCGGCCATGAGTGCGCGCGGTGTGCCGGTGTTCAACGCACCCGGTGCCAACGCCAATGCTGTCAAGGAACTGGTGTTGTCGGGCATGCTGATGGCTGCGCGCAATCTGCCGGCGGCCCTGTCCTTCGTTTCCGGCCTTGATGGCGCTGCAGCCGACCTCGACACTCTGGTCGAGAACGGCAAGAAGAACTACGGTGGCTTTGAGTTGGCCGGTCGCACTCTGGGCGTGATTGGCCTGGGCAAGATCGGCTGTCTGATTGCCGACGCGGCGATTCGCCTGGGCATGAATGTCATCGGCTACGACCCCAAGATCACGGTCGAGGCGGCCTGGAGTCTGCCTTCGCAGGTGCGCAAGGCCAACAGTCTGGCCGAGGTGGTGCGCAACAGCCAGTTCATCACGGTGCACGTGCCGCTGGTTGCGGAAACGCGCCACATGATCAACGCCGAGTTGCTGGCCCAGGTGCGCCCGGGCACGGTGTTGCTCAATTTCTCGCGCGACGCCGTGGTCGATGAAGCGGCAGCCGTGCTTGCACTGGCGGACAAGCGCCTGTTGTACTACGTCTGCGACTTCCCCAGTCCGGCCCTGATCGGCCATCCGCAAGCCATCGTCCTGCCGCACCTTGGCGCGTCGACCGGTGAAGCGGAAGACAACTGCGCCATCATGGTGGCCAATCAGCTGCGCGACTTTCTCGACAACGGCGTCATCACCAACGCGGTCAATTTTCCCGATGCCGTGGCAGCGCGTGAATCGGACTTCCGGGTGGTCATTGCCAACTCGAACGTGCCCAACATGCTCAGCCAGATCTCGGGCGTGATGGCCGGTGCGAAGCTCAACATCCGTGACATGCTCAACCGTTCCCACAAGGAACTGGCGTATACCATCGTTGATACGGACAGTGCCGTGCCCGATGGCGTCATTGCCAGCCTGCGTGCTATCGAAGGTGTGTTGTCGGTGCGTTACCTGCCGGTCTGATTGTTGCCGCAACTGCAGACTGGCCGCGCGTTCTCTGAACGCGCGGCCAGTTTTTTTTTAGCGTTTGCGGTACAGGGCCGGGAAGCTTGATTCGAGCGCGGCCAGCTTGGGCAGATCGTTGAACACGATGTAGGGCTGGGTCATGTTGCGCGCCAGATATCCCTGGTGGTAGGCCTCGGCCGGAAAGAAGCGTGGCAGCGGGTCAATCTTTGTGACGATGGGCTGGCGAAATATCTTGGCCGCCGTCAGTTGCTTGACGTAGGTTTCGGCGACGCGCTGCTGCTCCGGGCTGGTGGTGAAGATGGCCGAGCGGTAATGCGTGCCGTGGTCCGGACCCTGACGGTTCAGCTGGGTCGGATCGTGCGCCACCGAAAAGAAGATCTTGAGCAATTGGCCGTAGGAAATGACGGCTGGATCAAAGACCACTTCAACGGCTTCGGCATGGCCGGTGTTACCGCCGCTGACGGTCGGATAGCTGGCCGTTGCGGCGCTACCGCCGGCGTAGCCGGAGGTCGAACTGAGTACGCCCTTGACGTGCAGGAACACTGCCTCGACCCCCCAGAAACAGCCGCCGGCAAACACCGCGGTCTGTTTGCCCGGTTTGGCCGCCAGTGTGGCGCCGATGGTGGCATCGGGCAGCGGGCCGGTCTGGCCCTCGGCAAACGCGCTGCCAAGCATACTGCCAAGCGCGCACAGTGTCAGCGTCAGGCAGCCCAGCAGGCGCTGGACGGTCTGCGCCCAGGCCGGCGCCGAAGTCAGGCGGGTGTTCATGGTTGGCTCCTCGGTGTGATGGTTGCTTGGTATTCTAGCCGCTTGCGCTGCAGGGTTCCAGTGGCCCTCACTCGACGCCCTTACGCGATGTAGCGCACGCCAGTAGCGTCCCTTCCGATCGCGGTGAAGCCGACCTTGCCGCTGCCGATGGTCGCCAGATAAGCCTGCATGGCGAGCCGCCCCATCAGGCCGAAGATGTCGCCCGCAGCATCGTGGTCGGTCTCAGTCGACCCGTGCGCCGGATGCCCTGATGACCTCGGCATACCGTTTGGTATCACGCTCGAGCACGCTGCGCATGTCGGCGGCGCTGCCACCAACCGGCGTCAGTCCGCCGCCGATCAGCATGTCGACAATCTGCTTGTCGCGGATGGCCAGATTGGCTTCCTTGTTGAGGCGCGCAATGATGGCCGGCGGCGTGCCGGCCGGCGCAAACAGGGCCAGCCAGACGCCCGAATCAAAACCCGGCAGGGTATCGGACACGGGTGCGGCATCCATGCCATCGACGCGCTTATCGCCGCCAACGCCGATGATGCGCAGCTTGCCC
>CANJOT010000278.1 GCA_947475815.1 Burkholderiales bacterium
ACAGCGCCTTTGTCGGCTATCCGATCGTCTTTCAGGTGCTTGGGCCGATCGCTGCGACCGGGCTGGCACTCAACATGCTGGTCGAAAATCTGCTCGTGCTGCCGCTCGTCCTGGCGCTGGCTGATTTTGACGGCCACAGGAAATCGCCGCTGGAAATCGCGCGCGCCACGGCGTACAGCCTGGTGCGCAATCCGGTGCTGATCGCGGTGCTCGCCGGGCTGCTCTGGTCGGCCTCCGGGCTGGTTTTTCCGCCGTTTCTCGACAAGGCCGTGGGCATGGTCTCGGCGGCGGCCTCGCCGGTGGCGCTGTTTTTCATCGGCGGCACTCTGGTGGGCATGCAGTTTCAGGGCATGCGCGCCGGCATCGGCCTGGTCGCGGCGGGCAAGCTGATTCTGCATCCGCTCTGCGTGGCTTTGTGTGTGCTACTGATCGGTATTGAGCTGCCGGAGTTGCGCACTCTGGCGATTTTGTCGGCGGCCATGCCGATGCTGAGTGTTTACCCGGTGCTGGCGCTGCGCCACGGGCACGAGCGCTTCTGCGCGGCGGCCCTGCTGGTGACGACCGTGGTTTCGTTTTTCACCATTAGCGCACTGATTGCCCTGCTTGGCGCGCCGGCGTTGATCTATCGTTGAGCAGGACTGGGCGGGATCGTCGTAAAATCGCGGCTGCGGTAAATTTTGCAGCATTATTCGGCAGGCTCTTTGGCAGGCTATTTTGCAGATTCTGCGGCACGCTTTGCGGCGCTGACCGCTGTTACAACACTTCGTCACAACAATAATTCTTTTATCAGGGGACAACGGCATGACCCACCAAAGCATCTGGACCGATTTGCAAGGCGTTGATTTCGAGCAGCGCTACATCGACGCTGGCGGTATCCGCACCCGCTACCTGCACGCCGGCAAGAAGGGCAATCCGGCGCTGATCTTCATCCATGGCACCGGCGGCCATGCCGAAGCGTATGTGCGCAATCTGGCCGCGCACGCCGAGCATTTCGACGTTTATGCGCTCGACATGATCGGTCATGGATACAGCGCCAAGCCTGACTACGATTACACGCTGCCCCATTACGTGGCGCACATTGTCGGTTTCATGGATGCGCTCGGCCTGAAGACGGCTTCGCTGTCAGGTGAGTCGCTCGGTGGCTGGGTCGCCTCGCATGTCGCCATCGCCCATCCGCAGCGCATCGAAAAACTGGTGCTCAACACGGCGGGCGGTGACAAGATCGATTTCACCGCGCTGGCGCGGATCGTTGATTTGTCGCTGCAGGCGGTCGATGATCCTTCCTGGGAACGGCTGGAAACGCGGCTGCGCTGGCTCATGCATCGCAAGGATCTGGTGCACGACGACCTCGTGCGCAGCCGTCAGGCGATTTATGAAAAGCCCGAGATGAAGGCGTCGATGCGCCACATCCTGACCATGCACACCCCCGAAACACGGCGCCAGTACGGCATCCAGCCGGAGCAGTGGGCGAACATCAAACAGCCCACGCTGGTGTTGTGGACCGACCATGATCCGACCGCCGCCGTTGCCGTCGGCGAGGCGTTGCACGCCTTGATTCCCGGCTCGAAACTGGTGGTCATGAAGGACTGCGGCCACTGGCCACAGTTCGAGGATCCCGAGACCTTCAATCGCGTGCACATCGACTTTTTGCGCGGCCTGTAATTCGCCTTTTAGTCGCCTTTTTGTCGCTTTTTAGTCGACTTTTCACCATTCAATCTCTGGAGCTACAGATCATGAAAGCAATTGTCATCGAAGGGCAAGACCTGCGTCTGGCCACCGATGTGTCCGCGCCCGTGCCGGGACCCGAAGAACTGCTGGTGCGCATTCATACCGTCGGCGTCAATTTTGCCGACCTGATGCGCAAGCCCTCGCATTTTGGTGAGGCCCACGGTCCGTCGATTGCCGGCCTGGAATTTGCCGGCGAAGTGGCCGGTTTTGGCAACAAGGTCAAGGGCTTCAAACTGGGTGACCGCGTCATGGCGATGGATTCAAACGCCTATGCTGAATATGCCTGTCTTGATCATCGGCTCGTGGCGCGCGTGCCCGATTCGCTCGACTGGAATCAGGCTGCGGCGGTGATGGTGTCGTTCATGACTGCCCATGATGCCTTGTGTACCGAAGGTCATTTCGTGCCTGGCACGCCGGTGCTGATTCAGGGTTGCACCTCGGGTGTCGGCATCGCCGCGGCCCAGATTGCCAACTATCTGCACGCCTCGGCCGTCATCGGCACCTCGACGACGCCGGCCAAGCTGGCGCAGATGAAGGACTATGGCGTGACTGTGCCGGTTTGCGTCAAGAGTGAGTCGCTCATCGAGGCTGTTAACAAGGCCACCAACGGTCAGGGTGTAGCCGTGATTGTGGACGCTGTGGGTGGCGCAGCCGCTGCCGACAATCTGGCGGCCGCTGGCATCCTGGCGCGCTGGATCAGTGTCGGTCGCCTTGAAGGCAAGAGCGGCAACATCGAACTCAACGAGTTTGCCCGCAAGCGCCTGTCCCTGATCGGTACCACCTTCCGCACCCGTTCCCTGTTCGAACGCATCGCGATTGTCGACCGTCTGGTCACCACGGTACTGCCCGGCATCGCTGACGGCAGCATCCGCACCAAAGTCGACCGCGTCTTCCCGCTTGCCGAGGCCGCCGATGCGCAGGAATATGTGCGCGCCGGTCGCCATTTTGGCAAAGTGGTCTTGCGCGTCATCGCATAGCCGCTGACAATTGACGGGAAATGGAATCTGACCCCACTTAATTTGAGAAATGGGGTCAGATTCGATTTAATTTGGAGCAATATGGCTGCCAGCATGCGAGTGGTGCGTTTTGATTTCATGATCGATCCGGTGTTTGCCGAACGTCTGGCGCAGGATCCGGGCATTGAGTTGTTCGTGCCTCATGTCAATGGACCGGAGGAGGCGGCTTGGGCGGCGCTCGGTCGGGCGCATGTGTATATGGTCAATGCGGCCAAGCATGAGGTGCCGCGGCCGTACCATGTGGATGATGCCTTTCTGGCGCGCTGTCCGGAATTGTTGATGGTGTCCTCGGCGGGGGCAGGGTATGACACGGCCGATGTCGAGGCCTGCACGCGCGCGGGAGTGGCGCTGGTCAATCAGGCGGGTGGCAATGCGGTGTCGGTGGCGGAGATGGCGTTTGGCCTGATTCTGGCCGTGCGCCGGCGCATTGTTGAGGCGGATCACAAGATTCGCACGGTGTACAAATTTCCGCGTGAATCGTTGATGGGTGACGAGATCGCCGGCAGCACACTGGGCATTGTCGGTATCGGGCATATTGGCACGCGGGTGGCGGCACTGGGCAAGGCGTTTGGTTTGCGTGTACTGGCGGTCGATCCGTTCGTGGCGCCGGACGAAATCCGCCGTCGTGGCGCCGAGCCGGTCGATCTGGATACGCTGTGCGCGCTGTCGGACATCGTCACCATCCATTGCCCGCGCGATGCCAGCACCCTGCATCTGTTCGATGCCGCGCGTCTGGCGAAGATGAAGCAGGATGCGATTCTCATCAATACCGCACGTGGTGGCATCCATGATGAACTCGCCTTGCATGCAGCCATTGAAAGTGGTCACCTGGCTGGTGCCGGCCTCGATGTCTGGGAACCCGAGCCGCCCGTGCTCGATCATCCGCTGTTGCGTTTGAACACGGTCGTGGCAACCTGCCACACCGCTGGCGTGACGGGCGCGGCACGGCGCAATATCGCCGCCATCAATGCCGATCAGATTGCCCGCATGTTTCGTGGCGAGCGCCCGCCGCGGCTCATCAATCCGGCGGTCTGGCCGCGGTTTTGTGAGCGCTATGAACAAGCTTTTGGTCTGCCGTTTGCGCAAGCTTAAGCCAGTCTTTTCAGGAAGCGACGGATGGAATTTCTCGAAGCCCTGCGCGCTGCCGTCGGCACTGATCACGTTTTGCAGGGCGCCGCGGCTGCCTCTTGCCTGACCGACTGGCGGCGCCGGTATACAGGCCGCGCACGGGCCGTAGTGCGTCCGGGTAGCACCGACGAGGTGGCGCAGGTGGTGCGCTTGTGTGTGGCGCATGGTGTGCCGATTGTCACGCAGGGGGGCAATACCGGCATGGTGGGCGGCGCGACGCCCGACGCTTCCGGAAGCGCCATCGTGTTATCGACGGCCCGCTTGAACAAAGTACGCGCCATCGATACGGACAACGACACCATGACCGTCGAGGCGGGCTGCATCCTGCAGTCGCTGCAGGAGGTCGCGCGTGACGCCGGTCGCCTGTTTCCGCTGTCGCTGGCGGCCGAGGGCAGTTGCACCATCGGCGGCAATCTCGCGACCAACGCCGGCGGCACGGGCGTGCTGCGTTATGGCAACACGCGTGATCTGGCACTCGGGCTTGAGGTGGTCGATGCGCAGGGAGAGATCTGGCACGGCCTGCGCAGCCTGCGCAAGGACAATACCGGCTACGACCTGCGTGATCTGTACATTGGCAGCGAGGGCACGCTGGGCATCATCACGGCGGCGACACTCAAGCTCTATCCGCTGCCGGTGGCACGCTGCACGGCCCTGCTGGCGATTGCCGATGTCGAAGCGGCAGTGCGCCTGCTGGCACGTGCGCGCAGTGGCTTTGGGGCCGCGCTGACGGGTTATGAATTGATGGCTGGCATCTGCCTGCAGATGGTGACGCAGTATTTTCCGGCACAGCGCGTGCCGTTTACCGGCGAGTCGCTGCAGGCGCCGTGGTTTGCCCTGCTGGAGATTTCCGACGCTGAGAGCGAAGCGCACGCGCGCGCGCGCTTCGAAACCATCCTCGGCGCAGCACTGGAGGCCGGCGATGTTCTGGATGTCGTGATCGCCGAGAGCGTTGCACAGAGTCGCGCCCTCTGGCATTTGCGTGAAACCATCACGCTGGCCCAAGCCGAGGCCGGCAAGAGCATCAAACATGATGTGTCGCTGCCAATCTCGAGCATTGCTGCATTCATCCATGA
>CANJOT010000279.1 GCA_947475815.1 Burkholderiales bacterium
CGCGCGGATTTCCGGCATCTGCAAGACTGCGCGCAATTCGGTGGTGAGCCGGTCGAGCACCGCTTTGGGCGTGCCCAGCGGCGCGGCAAAGCCAGTCCAGAACGAGGCCTCGAAGCCCGGGTAGGTTTCGGCGAAGGTGGGTACGTTGGGCAGCCACGAGACGCGTTGTGCGCTCGAGATGCCCAGTACGCGCAGCTTGCCGGCCTCAACCAGTGATTTGGGCGTGGCGTAGTTGTCGAAGAAGGTTTGCACGCTGCCGCCAAACATGGCGGTATAGACCTCGGGCGATCCCTTGAAGGGCACGTGTGTCATCGGTGCGCCCGAGACCTGCTTGAGCATCTCCGGCACGAGGTGGCTGGTGGTGCCGGCGCCGGCTGAGCCGAAGAACACCTTGTCCGGATTGGCCTTGGCGCTGGCCACGAATTCAGCCACGGTCTTGACCGCTGAGGTCGTCGGTACGGTCATGACCAGCGGACCCGAATACATCAGCGTGATCGGGGCAAAATCCTTGCGGATGTCAAACCCCAGGTCCTTGGTGATCCACGGCTGGATGGCATTGCCCGATACGAGCACGCCGACGGTATAACCATCCGGCCGGGCATCCTTGAGCGCCTTGACGCCGAGCGCTGCGCCGGCGCCCGGCTTGTTGTCGATGATGATCGCTTGTTTGAGGCGTTCACTCAGCGGCCCCATCATCAGGCGCGCAACGATGTCGGTGCCGGTGCCGCTGGTATAGGGCACGATGATGTGGATGGCGCGGTTCGGAAAATCCTGGGCCTGTGCGCCGAAGGGGCAGCACAGCAGTGCGACAGCGAACAGGTTGAGGCCGGTACGGCGGCGTGGGTTGGGGATCATGCGGCAAGTCTCCTGTTGTTTTTTATGGTGATGCGGGTCAGCCAATGATGCCCTGGTCACGCAGGCGTCGCAGTTCATCGTCGTCCATCTTCAGCCAGTCGCGCAGCACGGCGTCGCTGTCTTCACCAAGATCATGCGGCCGGCCCGGTTTGGGCACCTGCTGGGTGGACAGGCGCACCGGGCTTTGCACGATGGTCAGGCTGCGATCATCGGGTAGTTCCAGTTCAGCCGTGACGCCGCGCAGCGCACCCTGTGCGCGCAGACGCGGATGGTCGACATCGAGGATGGGCGAGGCCGGCACCTGATGTTCGAGCAGGATGCGGCCGGCCTCCTCGACGGTATAAGCCGCCAGCCATTGTTCCACTGCCGGACGGATGATGGTGTTTTCGACCGCCACGCGTTTGATGCCGGTGTCCAGATCGGCGCGTTCGTGCAGGTCGGTGCGGCCGATGGCGCGGCAAAATCGCTCCCACAGTATCGCGCCGCCAACGCCAATGACGACATATCCATCCTGACCGCGGTAGGCTCCAAACGGCGAATTGGTGGCCGAGATGCGCGGCGGGCGCACCACCCCGTCCATGCTGAACAGGGTGAAGGTTTTTTCATTGAAAGCCAGCATCGAATCGACCATGGCGACATCCACTACCGCTGCCGCGTCGCCACGATCGCGCGCGTACAGGGCCATCATCACCCCGAAGGCGGCAAACAGGCTGGTGGCCTGATCGGCCACGGCCAGACCACTGTAGGCCGGCGTGCCATCGGGGTCGGCGTTGCGCGACATCAGGCCGGTGAGCGCCTGAATGATGATGTCGAAGGCCGGTTCGTCACCAAACTGTGCCGGCACGTCCGAGGGCAAACCAAAGCCGCTGACCGAGGCGTATACCAGTTCGGCGTTGAGCGCCTGCAGGATGTCCGGGCCGATGCCCAGGCGGGCGGCAGCGGTGGGCCGCAGGTTGGTCCAGAAGACGTCGGCTTCCTTGACCAGTCGGTAGAACACCTGGCGGCCGGCTTCGGAGCGCACATCAAGCGCCAGGCTGGACTTGTCGCGCATGAGGCGTACCACGCCATGGGCGTAAGCCTTGTTTGTTGCGTCGAGGTAGGGCGCATCGGTGCGCAGCGGGTCGCCGCTGCCGGGCTGCTCGATCTTGATGACTTCGGCGCCGTGCATGGCGAGCAGCTGGGGGCCGTAATTGCCGGCAAAATAATTGTCGATGGACAGCACGCGCATGCCACGCAAGGGCCCTGACCTGGGTGAGGTGGGATCGTCGGCCGGCCTGGGTTTGCCGTCGCGGGCTGCATTGGACATGCTAGATCTGTCTCCGGAATTAGGATTGCTGTTTTATTGATTGCCGCTCTGCTTGCGGAATCATTATAGAGGCAAACGCAACAGGCTGGCAGCTGCTCCCGGCTGGCTAGCGCGCCATGGCAGCGCGCACGCTGCTGCCGAGTTCGGCCACCGCCATGGCATAAAAATAGCTGCGGTTGTAGCGGGTCAGGGCGGCAAAATTCTGCGTGCCCAGTACGTATTCGGTGGCGCGGCCGGCTTCGCCTTCGTTGGGCAGGTCGATCAGGGCGAGCAGGTCGGCGTCGGTCACGCTGGCATCGATGACAAAGCCGAGCTTGCGCAACTCGCCGGCGCTGATCTTCGGGTCCGAGCCGAGCGCGATCAGGCGCTTGAGTTCACTGCTGTCGAGGTCTGCCGGCAATACCGTAGGGTAGAAGATGGTCATGCCACGCACCCAGCCATGCTCGCGCAGGAAATTGGCGACGCTGCCGATGGCATCGGCAGTATTGCTGCGCAGGTTGATGATTTGGTCGCCGTCAAAGTCGACGGCGTAGCGGCGGTAGCTGCCCGGCATGAATTGCGGAATGCCGATGGCGCCTGCGTAGGAGCCGCGCACATCGAAATAATCCAGCCTGCCGTCGCGCGCAAACAGCAGGTAGTCCTCAAGCTGGGCTTTGAAAAATGGCGAGCGGTCGCGTTCCTTGCTGGGATAGTCGAAGGCCAGCGTCGTGAGGGAATCGATGACCCGGAAGCTACCGGTGTTGCGGCCATAAATGGTCTCGACACCCGTGATGCCGACGATGATGTCTTCGGGTACGCCATAGGCGAGCGCGGCGCGCGCCAGAGTGCTGCTGTTGTCGGTCCAGAAGCGCACGCCGGCATTGATGCGCGTGGGCTCGATGAAGCGGCCACGGTAGGCCGTCCAGGATTTCGGCTGGGTCACGGGCGCGGGTAGCATCAGGCGTGCCACCACCGGCAGATAACGCACGCTGGCAAACACGCGGCTCAGTTCGCGGGCCTCGAAACCGTGCCGCTCCTTCAACTCTTCAATGAAGGCCTGTACCTCGGGGCGCTGGTCGTAGTGCGCGGCAACGCCATCACGCTCCGGATTGCTGGCCACCTTGACATGGCGGGCTTTGGCTTTGGCTTTTTTGCGCGCCGCTTCGACCGGCGCGCTGCCACACAGGCTGAGGGCGACGGCGAGGCCGATGATCAGAGGTGCCAGGCGTGTACGCATGTCTTGAACAGGCTGGCGGCTTCGGTGGAACGGGCGTGGGGCGGGGCGTAGCGCAATTGTTCGTAGAGTAAGGTGATCTCGCGGGCCGCCGCGAGCTGTCCGGCGGGCAGTTGCGGGCCGATGCGTGCCAGATACTCACGCGGGCCTTCGGCGGGCATGCGTCCCAGGCCGTGTCTGGCGTTGCGATCGCAGAATTTTGAGTATAACGCAAGCAGTGGGTCGATCTGGACGCGGCGTGGCAGCAGGCTTGCACCGATGGCGGCCAGCACCAGGGCAAATGCCGCAACCAGGCCGGTGATCAGTGTGCTCCAGTCGACATTGGTCAGGCCGAGGTCTTCAAACAGGCCGGTTTGACGTTCGGTATTGAACGACAGCACCCATTGATTCCAGTTGTTCGAGATGGCGTCCCAGTTGAAGCGCGCGTAACGCAGCCAGTTGTTGCTGGCCATCAGACGATTGGTGATACCACTGGGCGGCAGGGCCCGGGCAATGCCCTGCTCAACGCGCACCGGCGAGACGGCGGCGGTCGGATCGACACGCAGCCAGCCGCTGTCGGCCAGCCAGACCTCGGCCCAGGCGTGGGCATCGCGCTGGCGGATTTCGAGCACCTGGTCGACCGGGTTGAGTTCACCGCCCTGATAGCCGGTGACCACGCGCGCCGGCACGTTCATGGCGCGCATGAGCACCACGAAGGCGCCGGCGTAGTGTTCGCAGAAGCCGCGCCGTGTGTTGAACAGGAATTCGTCAACGCTGTCCCGGCCAAGCAGTGGTGGCTGCAGGGTATAGAAATAATTCTGCGTGCGAAAGATCTGGAGGACCTCGGTCACCAGACGGCGGCCCGTGTCGGCCGCGTCGGCCGGACCGGTCTGCTCGATGCGCTCGCGCATGGCGCGGGCATACTCGAGGGTACGCGGATTGAAACCATTGGGCAGGGTCAGCCAGTCACGCAGGTTGGCGGGGTTTTCCTGAAGGCCATAACGAAAGCGCGTGTAAGAGCGTGCCTCGTAACGCAGGCGCTCGCGGATCAGGGTCTGGGTGACCACCTGCAGATCGGGGCGCAGCAGCACCGACATGTCGGGAATGCGCGGTGCCTGAGCGGCGGCATCCAGCGCAAACAGCCAGGGCTGGTTGTGCGCTTCGAGGGTGACGGTGTATTCGCTCAGCGAGCCTGGGTCCGGCTCGACGTCAAAAGGACTGGCGCGCGGGGAGTAGCGCTGTGGCGAGGGGCGCCAGACACGGCCGGAAAAACTGCCGAACACCGGACCGCGCCAGTAGCGCTCTGACTGCGGTGGTGGTGTGTCCTTGAATTTCACCCGGAAGGCGATGTCGTTGGATTGTGACAGGTTTGAAATCGAGCCAGGCGCCATGTTGTCCGACAGACCGGAACGGCCGTTCAGGGAGTCGGCCGGCATGCCCCACAAGGGACCCTGCACGCGTGGGAACAGGACAAACAGCACGACCATGAGAGGCACGGCCAGCAGGCAGAGATGCAGGGCGATCCGCAGGCGCTTGCCGTAAGACGGCTCACGTTCGCCAAAACTGGTCGAGATCAGCGACATGACCACC
>CANJOT010000280.1 GCA_947475815.1 Burkholderiales bacterium
ACTTCCGGCCCGACCACGGTGAAGGTGACGTGTTCGCGGCGCGCGAATTCGGCCAGTTCGGCCGGGTCGCTGATGGCGATGTTTTTCAGGTGCACGCTGGTGGTCGTGGCGGTGCCGCCGTTGCCCGGTGCGACATACACCACTTCAATGCGTGGCGATTGCGCCAGGCGCCAGGCCAGCGCGTGTTCGCGGCCGCCGGATCCAACTACCAGAATTTTCATGTGTCGCTCGAGCCGGCTGGGCAGGTAAGGGAGTTATTGATCAATGACCGCCGAGGTATAGACCTCTTGAACGTCGTCAAGGTTTTCAATGACGTCCAGCAATTTTTGCATTTTGAGCGCGTCTTCGCCAGTAAAGGCGATCTCGTTTTCCGGTTTCATGATGACTTCGGCCAGATCGGCCTTCAGGCCGGCCTTGGCGAACGCCTCTTTGACCGCGGCGAAGTCGTGCGGCCCGCAAATCACTTCCAGACCGCCTTCTTCATCGGTGATGACGTCTTCTGCGCCGGCCTCAAGCGCCACGTCCATGACCTTGTCTTCCGAGGTGCCCGGCGCAAACAGGAACTGGCCGATATGCTTGAACATGAAGGCCACCGAACCTTCGGTGCCGAGGTTGCCGCCGTGTTTGGCCAGTGCATGACGCACTTCGGCGACGGTGCGCACGCGGTTGTCGGTCATGCAGTCGATGATGATGGCCGCACCGTTGATGCCATAACCCTCGTAGCGGATTTCTTCGTAGTTGACGCCATCCAGGTTGCCGGCGCCGCGGTCGATGGCGCGCTTGATGTTGTCGGCCGGCATGTTCTGTTCTTTGCCCTTGTCGATGGCCAGGCGCAGGCGCGGGTTGGTGGTGATGTCACCACCGCCCAGACGCGCGGCGACCGTGATTTCCTTGATCAGACGGGTCCAGATGCGGCCGCGTTTTTCGTCCTGACGGCCTTTGCGGTGCTGGATGTTGGCCCATTTCGAGTGACCTGCCATGATCGTCCCTTGTCAATATTCGGTGAAGCGCTGTGGCTGCGTTATGGAGGCGCAGTGAATAAACGGCGAAATGCCCGATTACAGCTTGCGGCGCGCGCGTCGCAATGCTCGAAAATCGAGGGCGCAATTTTATCACGCGGCCCCCCTCTACAGACGGCTGTCCCGGTCATTCTTCGTGGCCGCATGCATGGGAGGGCCTGCCCGCGGAGCGATTCATGAGCGCTTGCTGCCGATTTCTTCATCGACCGCAAAAGGCGAACTCGAGTTCAGGCGGCTGTCCGCTGATGAGCGCCGCCAGCGCCCGGCCCGAACCGGCGCCATGGGTCCAGCCGAGCGTGCCGTGGCCGGTGTTGAGCCAGAGGTTGTCGATGCGGCTGCGGCCGATGTAGGGCAGGTTCGAGGGCGTGGCCGGCCGCAGGCCGGCCCAGTAACGCGCCTGGCTGGCGTCGACGGCATCGCCGAACAACTCTTCGGCACGGTGAGTCAGCATGGCGCAGCGCACCGGGTTGAGGTCGAGGTTGTAGCCGTTCAGCTCGGCCGTGCCGGCAACGCGCAGTTCATCACCCAGACGTGAAAAGACAATCTTCAGATCGTGGTCGGTCAGGCTGGTGTGGGTGACCGCTTCGGGCTTGAGCACCGGCAGCGTGGCTGAATAGCCCTTGGCCGGATAAATCAGCGTGCGCACACCAACACTGCGCAGCAGGGGGGCGGACCAGCTGCCCAGCGCCACGACATAGGCGTCGGCCCGTTCGATGTGCTCGCCGGCTGCGTCGCGCAGGCGCACGCCGGTGATGCGCTGCTGTTCGTGTTGCAGGCCGAGCACGGTGGTGTTGAAGCGGAATTCGACACCCCGCTCGCCGGCATGCTGCGCCAGCGCATTGGTAAAGCACCAGGCGTCGCCTGATTCGTCTTCCGGCGCGTAGACACCGCCGGCGAACAGGGCGCTGCGGGCGGCGAGGCTGGGCTCGACGCTGGCCAGCTCATCGGCAGCCAGAAAACGGATCTGCATGCCCAGGCTCTGCATCAGTTGCATGCCCGGCCGTGCGGCCCTGAATTCGGCTGCGGTCCGATAGAGATGCAGGATGCCTTTTTCCAGATGGTGGTATTCGAGACCGAGTTCGTGCCGCAGGGCGATCAGGGTGGCGCGGCTGTAGAGACCGAGGCGGATCAGTTCCCGCGTGTTGGCGCGGCTGCGCGCCGGTGAACATTCAAGCAGGAAGCGCAGGCCCCAGAGCCATTGCTGCGGATCGGCGCGCAGGCGGAACAGCAGCGGCGCGTCCTCGCGGCCGAGCCAGCGCAGGATCTTGGCCGGTGCCGCCGGATTGGCCCAGGGTTCGGCATACGACACCGAGATCTGCGCGCCGTTGGCAAAGCTGGTCTCCAGAGCCGGTGCGGCGGCGCGCTCCAGCACGGTCACCTCGTGGCCGGCGGCACGCAGATACCAGGCCGTGGTGGTGCCAAGGATGCCGCACCCGAGGACGAGGATTTTCATGGAGCCGAAGCAGGGTATGAAGGTGACAAAGGGGGAGAACGCAGGTAATCCGCATGGACAGTGGCAAATTATACGTCCACGCGTGCGCCCGCTTTACGTCTTCTGCCCACACTGACTGCAGCAAATGCCGGTATAGTCGAACCCTTCGCCCCTATTCCACGCTTGCGAATTGTCCTCTTCCGTCCTGTCCCCCGCCCTTGCACTCGAGACCCGCCGCAACCTGCTGATCGGCGTCGCTCTGGCATTTTTTGGCGCGATCGCTTTTTCCGCCAAGGCCATTTTCGTCAAGCTGGCCTACCGCTACGGCGTTGATCCGGAAACCCTGATCGCCTTGCGCATGGTGCTCGCCCTGCCGTTTTTCCTTGGCGCGGCCGTGTGGGTCAATCGCAAGTCCGGCAGTCAGGCTGCGCTGCAAAAGGGCGACTGGTGGCGCATAACGCTCATTGGCCTGTCGGGCTATTACCTGTCTTCGTATATTGATTTTCTCGGACTGCAATATGTGACGGCCAGCCTCGAGCGTCTGATTCTGTATCTGAATCCGACCATGGTATTGCTCGCCTCAGTCTGGTTTTTCAAACGCCCGGTGTCCGGCCGGCAGGTGTTGGCCCTGATCATCAGTTACGTCGGCGTGATGATCAGCCTGCTGTATGACTTTCGCCTCGGCGGCTCGAATGTACTGCTCGGTAGCGCTCTGGTGTTCCTGAGCGCGCTGACCTATACCATCTACATGCTGGCCAGCGGCGAAATCGTCAAGCGCATCGGCTCGATCCGCCTGACCGCCTATGCCAGCATGGTGGCCTGCGTTGCCTGCATCGTGCAGTTTCTGGTCATGCGCCCCATGTCGGCGCTCGTCCTGCCGGTAGAAGTCTACTGGCTGTCGGTGATGAACGCCCTGATCAGCACGGTGCTGCCGATCTTCATGGTCATGACGGCCATCGCGCGCGTCGGCGCGCCACTCACTTCTCAGGTGGGCCTGGTCGGCCCCGTGTCGACCATGCTGCTGGGGGCCATTTTTCTGGGCGAGAGCATCGGTCTCGCGCAGATGGCCGGCACGGTGCTGGTGCTGGCCGGTGTGTATGTGGTGACCCGACCCGGCACCCGTAGTGGCCCGGACGGAAAATGACGCTGAATGTTTGCAATGCTGGATAGACTGATCTGACCATCGCGAGGAAAAAACCATGAGCCAAGTGAGCAACAACATCCGCTTTTACGAAACCGGCGGGCCCGAGGTGTTGAAGTATGAGCAGCTTGAGGTACCACCGCCCGGGCCGGGGCAGGTGCAGATACGCCAGCACGCGGTTGGCCTCAATTTTATTGACGTGTATTTCCGCAGTGGCGTCTACAAGGCGCCGTCGCTGCCCTCCGGCTTGGGCCAGGAGGCCGCCGGTGTGGTTGTGGCCGTCGGCACCGGCGTGTCCCATGTGCGTGTGGGTGACCGCGTAGCGTATGGCCAGAGTCCATTGGGGGCGTACGCCAGCCTGCGCAACACGACAGCCGAATTTGTCGTCAAGCTGCCCAAATTCATGAGTTTTGAAGACGGTGCAGCCTTCCTGGTCAAGGGCCTGACGGTGCAATACCTGTTTCGCCAGACCTACCGCCTGCAGGGCCATGAAACCATTCTGTTTCATGCTGCCGCCGGCGGCGTCGGGCTGGTGGCCTGCCAGTGGGCGCGCGCGCTCGGCGTCAAGCTGATCGGTACGGTCGGCTCGGATGAAAAAGCGGCGCTCGCCAAGTCCCATGGCGCCTGGGCGACCATCAATTATTCCCGTGAGAACATCACCGAACGGGTACTCGAACTGACCGGCGGCAAGAAGCTGCCCGTGGTGTACGACAGCGTTGGCAAGGATACCTGGCTGGCCTCGCTGGATTGTCTGCAGCCGCGCGGCCTGATGGTGAGTTTTGGCAATGCCTCGGGGCCGGTCACCGGCGTCGATCTGGGCATCCTCGCGGCCAAGGGTTCGCTCTATGTGACGCGCCCTTCGGTGGCCCATCATGTCACGCCCTATGCCAGGCTGGAGGCCTCGGCGCAGGAGATGTTTGATCTGGTCAAACGCAAGAAGATCAAGATCGACATCGGCCAGCGCCACGCCCTCAAGGACGCCGCGCAGGCTCACATCGATCTGGTGTCGCGCAAGACCACCGGCGCGACGGTGTTGTTGCCGGACTGAACGGCGTCGGGCGGGTGCGTTCGCCCGGGAGTGCGGCCTCAGGCGCCGTGATACCCGGTGACGCGCTCCACCTCGGCACGCGAGCCGAGCATCACCGACACCCGCTCGTGCAGTTTGCCCGGTTCGATGTCGAGGATGCGCTGGCGGCCGTTGGTGGCGGCGCCGCCCGCCTGTTCGACCAGAAAACTCATCGGGTTGGCCTCGTACATCAGGCGCAGCTTGCCGGGTTTGCCGGGTTCGCGTTTGTCCCAGGGGTACATGAAGATGCCACCGCGCGTCAGGATGCGGTGCACGTCGGC
>CANJOT010000281.1 GCA_947475815.1 Burkholderiales bacterium
AGCCACGCGGCAAGTTATGCCCTGATCGATGAGTTCGGTCTGGCGGTGGTGCCGCAGCAGGTGGTCGCCAGCGTCAGCGAGGCGCTCGAATTTACCGCCCGGATCGGCTACCCGGTGGTCGCCAAACTTGTCAACAGCGAAACCCTGACGCACAAGACCGAACTGGGTGCGATTCACGTTGGCATTCGCGATGATGTTGAACTGGCCAAGGCGGTCAAGCACCTCCTGAACCTGCGCCTCGAGCAGGGCTTGATTGAGGACGGTGCGCCGATTCCCGTGCTGGTGCAGAAAATGGTGCAGCCGGCGATGGAAATCTTTCTCGGCGCCACCGTGCCCGCCGGTGGTTTTCCGCCGATGGTGCTGGTCGGCGCGGGCGGCATTTACGTTGAGGTGTTGCGTGACGTTGTGCGGCACATTGCACCGCTCAGCCTCGACGATGCCCGGGCCATGATAGGCCGGCTCAAGATCCATCCGCTACTGAACGGTTTTCGTGGTGGCGTGGCCTACGATATCGAGGCGCTGGCGCAGGCTATCGTGCGCCTTGGTGACATGATCGTGGCGACACAGGACTGCGTCGGCGACATCGACCTCAATCCGATTCTGGTGGGCCCGAAGGGGCAGGGGGCCTTGTGTGTGGATGCCGTGATGGCACTGCGTACCGATCGGGAGTAGGCCTGTGACAGCCGCGTACGAAATCATCGACAGTCATGTGCACTACTGGCAGGCAGCGAGCCCGGCACGCCCCTGGGCGCCGGGTGCAAATGCGCCGAACCCCGTGCCACAGTCGGTCGATGACATCCTCGCGACCACGCAGCCGGCTGGGGTAGGTCGCATCGTTCAGGTGGTGCCTTCCCTGATGGGCTACGACAACCGCTATGCCTTCGAAGGCGCCGAGTCGCATCCCGATCAGGTGCTGGGGGTGTTTGCCCGCGTCGACGCCCAGTCCCCCGACCTGCGCGCACAACTCGCCGCCCTGTGCGCCCGGCCCAAGTTTCTGGGCATCCGTGTGGCCTTGCTGAGCGAGGCCCAGCGCGCCGGCTTCACCGATGGCAGCCTGTCGCTGCTGTTCGACCTGGCCGCCGAGCATGGCTTCGTGATTGCGCTCTACGCCCGCGGTTATCCGCGTGAAATTGCGGCTCTTGCCCGACGGCATTGGGATACGCGCATCCTGATCGATCACATGGCCATGAACCACCAGCGCCCGCAGCCTTTTGAAGACTGGCCCGACATTCTGGCCCTGTCATCCTGCCCCAATATCTGGATAAAGGCGTCATACTTCCCGGAAGCCTGCCATGACGAGCCCTTTCCCTGGCTGCGCGGCCAGCAGCGCTTCCAGCAGCTGGTTGATGCCTTTGGCGCACAGCGTCTGATCTGGGGCACCAATTACCCGCCCTCGCTGCAAGCCTGCAGCTACCGGCAGTCGCTTGAGTTCATGAAGCAGGCCTGCGCGGCCCTGCCGCTTGCCGATCAGAGCATGATCTTCGGCGGCACACTATTGAAGCTGTGTTGCTGACGTGGTACGAATCAAAGAATCATTTCAAGGAGATGGACCATGAAATCGCTGTTTCGTCAGATCGCCGGCCTTGGCCTCACGCTGGCTTGTTGCGCCGTCCTCGCTCAGAGTGCTAGTTTTCCGAGCAGGCCCATCACCCTGGTGGCGGCAACGACGCCAGGCGGTGCGCTCGACATCGCCGCGCGCATGATCCAGCCCGAGCTTGAGAAAATTCTTAAGCAGACTGTTATCGTTGAGAATCGGCCGGGCGCCGGCGCCCAGGTGGCTGCGGCCTATGTGGCCAAATCGCCTCCCGATGGTTACACGCTGCTGGTTTCTACCGGCGTCGCTCTGGTGCCGGTATTTTCCAAAACTCCGCTGGTCGCCCTGAAGAACCTGACGCCGATTTCGCTGCTTGCCGAAGGGCCGTTGCTGATGGTCGTGCCCAAGGAATTGCCGGTCAAGAACATGCCCGAGATGTTCGACTACATTCGCGCGCGGCCGAACAAGCTCAATCACGCTACCGTCGGGCAGGGCTCAGCCATCAGCCTGTATTTCGCCTGGTGGAAGGTGAAGGAAAAGCTGGACATGCAGACCATCGCTTATCCCGGCCCGGGACCCATCTCGACCGCGCTGTTGCGCGGCGATGTTCAGATGGCGCTGTTTGGCACCGGCGTGGCCAAGGCGTATATCGACACGGGCAAGGGCAAGGTCATCGCCGTGACCGGGCAGAAACGCCTGAAGGAATTTCCGGACGTGCAGACCTTTGATGAGTCCGGCGTGCCCGACATCGGTGGCACGATGGTCGCCATACACGCGGCGGCTGGCACACCTGCGGCCGTCGTCAATCAGGTGCACGCCGCGCTGGTGCAACTGTCCAAGGCACCCGAGTTCGTCAAACGCATGGAGGCCCTCAACTTTGTCATCACCATGTCCACGCCAGAGGAACTGCGCCAGCGCGAAGAGGCCGATGCCAAGTGGTCGCTGGAGGTCGCACGGCGCACCAACCTGCAGCCTGAATAGGGGGGGCGAAGCCAGGGTGTGTGCAGGAAAAATAAGAAGTTTAAAAACAAATAAGCACGAGGAGACCGTAATGATGAGCACCCGCTGCATTCGCAAGCTACTAGCCGGTATCACCGGTGCCGCCGCCCTGAGCCTGACCGGTGCGGCACCGGCGCAGGATTTTCCCAGCAAGGCCATCCGCCTGATCGTTGCCAACTCACCCGGCACCACGCTCGACGCAGTGGCGCGCTTTCTCGCGCCCGAGCTGAGCCAGGCCCTCAACCAGACGGTCATTGTCGAGAACAAGCCCGGTGCCACCTTCATCATCGGTTACGAGTTCGTCGCCAAGTCACCACCGGATGGTTACACCATTGGCGTGGTCATCATGCAGGACCTTGGCATCCTGCCCCTGATCAGCAAGGAACTGCGCTTTGATCCGATCAAGGAACTGCCGGCTTTCCTCAGTCTCGGTGAGGGCCGGCTGGCCCTCGCCACTTCCACAAAAAATCCCTGGAAGACGTATGAGGAGATGATGGCGTTTGCCAAGGCCAATCCCGGCAAGCTGAATTTTGGTTCCTCGGGTGCGCAGGTACGCCTGCCCATGGAGTCGCTCGTGAGCCGTCTTGGTCTGAATGTGGTGCATGTGCCCTACCCGGGCGGCAATCCGATGTTTCTCGCGCTGGCGGCAAACGATGTGCAGATGGGTTTTGTCGGCGAAGGCACCCTGGTGACTTTGGGCGACAAGGTGCGTGCGCTCGGCGTGACGGGTGATCAGCGCCTGACCAGCCTGCCCGGTGTGCCGACCTTCCAGCAGTTAGGCCAGCCGCAGATCCGTGGCCTGACCATGTCCCTGAACCTGCCGGCCGGCGTGCCCAAGGCCGTGGTCGACAAGCTCTACCAGACCACTGCTGCGATCATGCAGCGCCCCGACATCAGGGAGCGCTTTGCCAAGGTGCGCTACGAAGTCAACGTGCTCAACGCCGACGGCGCAGCGCGTAAACTGGCTGAGGAGGCGAAGCTGTTTTCAGAGATCGCAGCGGCCGCCGGCATCAAGCCGCAGTGAGCATCGATCCACATCAAGCGGAACGGGAATCGTCATGAGTAAAAAGGCTGACAGGAAGGCCAGCGCAGAAACCACCCCGGCTGCACCGGCAATGGGTCATAACCCCGGCGCTTCGGTCAGCGCCGGACCGGGCAGAACCATGAACCCGCCGGGCGAGACGCGCATTGCCGAAGTGGCGCTCGACGACGTCGGCAACATTTTTCGGCTCGAGCACATCAATCTGCGCATCCCTGATCAGACCTTGGGCACCATTTTTTACGTGATGGGCATGGGGTTCACGCGTGATCCGCATTTTGTCGTCGGCGTCGACAATATGTGGGTCAACGTCGGTGAAACACAGTTCCACTTGCCACACCACCAACCCCAAGTATTGCGCGGCTGGATTGGCATCGTCGTGCCCAACCTTGACGGGCTGGTTGCGCAACTCAGCGCTGTGGAACCAAGGCTGAAAAACACGCAATTCGCGTGGAGCCGCGACCGCAAGGGCGTGTCAGTAAGCTGCCCGTGGGGAAATAAATTTCGCTGCATGCTGCCCTCGGCAAAGTATCCGGGCATGCGCCAGGGTATCGCGCACGTGCAACTCAACGTGCCTCTGGGCAAGGCGGCCGGCATTGCGCGCTTTTATCAGCAGGTCATGGACACGCCCGTCACACTTTCAGCACGCAAAGGTTTGGCCTGTGCGAGTGTTGACATCGGCGGCAACCAGCAACTGGTGTTCCAGGAAACCGACGCTGCGATTCCAGCTTTTGATGGCCATCACATCGCCGTGTACGCGGGCAACATGTCCAAGGCATTTGCCTGGCTCAAGAAGCGCGGCCTGCTGCTCGAAGGTTTGATCCGTCACCAGTATCGTTTCAAGGACATCGTCGACCCCGATACCGGCGAGACGGTATTTGAACTCGAACACGAGGTGCGCTCTTTCAAACATCCGATGTTTCTGCGACCACTGATCAATCGCGATGCCTCCTGGTCTGCGGCGAGTTTCAGCGGCGAAGCACGACCGGTCCCAAGCTTGCAGTGGGGCACGTAAGTCGCGCTTGCCAAGCCACGCCGACCAACGGCCTTTCGTTTATTCTTTGCAACCCAAAAAAAATCGGTATGACCGGCGTGAATGCGTTCAGCGCTTAGTTAGCGCGGACGAAAGTGTTCCGGCCACATCATCTTGACGACCGGGCTGCTGCGGCCGTAGGCGTGGCAGGTATCCAGCTTGCGTGGCACACCGTGTGCATTGAGCGAGTTGTTCTTGGTCGGGTCGAGCCCGCCGATGCCCTGGAGCGTTGTCGTGGCCAGCGGGATCAGCATTTCCATCAAGTGCGTGCAACTGGCGGAGC
>CANJOT010000282.1 GCA_947475815.1 Burkholderiales bacterium
CTGGCGCCTCAACGAACGCCATTATGGCGCCCTGCAGGGCCTCAACAAGGCCGAAACCGCCGCCAAATACGGCGACGCCCAGGTGCTGCTGTGGCGCCGCAGTTATGACACGCCACCCGGCCCGATCGCTCCCGGCGACCCGATGTCGAGCGTCGGCGACCCGCGCTATGCCGGCCTGCCGGCAATACCCCTCACCGAATGCCTCAAGGACACGGTCGCACGCGTGCTGCCCGCTTGGGACGACACGATCGCCCCGGCCATCAGGGCGGGCAAGCGCGTGCTCATCTCGGCACACGGCAATTCCATGCGCGCGCTGGTCAAATACCTTGACCAGATGAGCGACTCGGACATCGTCGGCCTGAACATTCCCAACGGCCAGCCGCTGGTGTACGAACTGGACGCCAACCTCAAGCCGATCAGACATTATTACCTCGGCGACCCCGAGGCGATCGCCAAGGCGCTGGCCGCCGTGGCCGCGCAGGGGAAGGCGAAATAACCAGCCTGAACATGACCAGCCGGCCATCGCGTCTTGCGCTGCGCGGGCTGGCCTCTTGCCTGCTGGCCGGCTTGCTGGCCTGCCCGCCGCCAGCGTGGGCAGCGGCGCCACGGGCAGCGGCATCGGCCGAACTGCAGCAGGCGCGCGCCGCCGAGCGTGAACAACTGCGTGAGCGCCTCACCACGCTGCGGCGCGCCATTGCCGCCAGCGAAGCGAGCCGCAATGAAACCGCCGACGCGCTCGCCGCCTCCGAACGCAGCATCTCCGATACCAACCGGCAGTTGCGCGAACTCGACATCGCGCAGCAGCAATTGCAGACCGAACTGGGCAGCATCGGTACGCGCCAGAGCCAGACCCAGGCGCACATCTCGACCCAGCAGGCGCGTCTGGCGGCCCTGCTGCACCGGCAGTACATCGCCGGCGGCCAGGACGCCCTCAAGCTACTGTTCTCGGGTGCCAACCCGAACCTGATCCAGCGTGACCTGCATTACCAGAGTTACGTTGCCCAGGCCCAGGCCGAGGCGCTGCGCGATCTGCAGACCAATCTCGACACCCTGCGCGATCTGGCCGAGCAGACCCGCGAACGCGATGCCGAACTGGCGCGCATCACCACGGCACGGCAGGCACAACGGGCCGCGCTGCTGCGCGAACAGCACAAGCGGCGCGAACTGCTCGCCTCGATTGCCGAAAAGCTGCGCCTGCAACGGCGCGAAGCCGGGGCACTCGAACGCGATGAAAAACGCCTCTCCAGAGTGGTCGAGGAACTCGCCCGTCTGATCGAAAAACAGGCGCGCGAACGCGAACAGGCGCGTGCCCGCGCGCGTGAACTGGCGCGTCAGCGCGCCACCAAACCCGAGCCGCCACGGGCCGGCACGAGCCCCCCAGGCAGACCACCTGTTGTTGCCGCGCCACGCGAGAGCGCGCCAGAACGCAATGAACTGGTCGCCGACGACACCACGCCAGGGGCGTTCGCACAACTCAAGGGACGCCTGCGCCTGCCTCTGCGCGGTGCGCTGGGCGCGCGTTTTGGCAGCAACCGGCCCGAAGGCGGACCGTCATGGAAAGGGCTGTTCATCCGCGCCCAGCAAGGCGTAGAGGTCAAATCCGTGGCCGCTGGCAGAGTCGTATTTGCAGAGTGGCTGCGTGGCTTCGGGAACCTGCTGATCGTCGATCACGGCGACCAATACCTGAGCATTTACGGCAATAATGAATCGCTCTTCAAACAACCCGGTGACGCCGTTGCCGCCGGTGACACCATCGCCGCGGTCGGCAACAGTGGGGGCAACCCGGAAACCGGTTTATACTTTGAATTAAGATTCAGGGGACGGCCTTTCGATCCGTTGTCCTGGGCCAGGTTGAATTAGGCTCAGGGGGCGCCATATACGTGAGGCAACGTTCCGTGTGCCTTTATATTTGCGTCGCGCGGGGTCGCGCATGCAACCTTCGGCCACAAAGCCACTCTGATTCTCGACGTGTGTCGACATAAAGGTGTTCCAAATGGGGTCCAAGCTCAAAACCATCGGTCTGGTCAGCACCGGCATCGTTGCCGGCGTCTTGCTCAGCCTGGCCATCACCGCCACCGCGCAACGCGCGGCAGACCGGCGCAGCCCGCTACCCATTGAAGAACTGCGCCAGTTCACCGACGTCTTTGGCGCCATCAAGAGCAATTATGTCGAGCCGGTCGACGATCGCAAGCTGATCACCGAAGCCATCAACGGCATGGTGTCCGGACTGGATCCACATTCGGCCTACCTCGACGAAAAAGCCTACAAAGAACTGCGCGAATCGACCCAGGGCCGTTTTGGCGGACTCGGCATCGAAGTGGGTAGCGAAGACGGTTACGTCAAGGTCATTTCGCCGATCGAAGACACGCCAGCTTTCCGGGCCGGGGTCAAGGCCGGCGACCTGATCGTCAAGATCGACGGCGTCGACGTCAAGGGCATGAGCGTCAACGATGCCGTCGGCAAACTGCGCGGTGCGCCGCAGACCAAGGTCACCATCGGCGTCACCCGCAAAGGCGAGAAGGAAGTGATCAGCTTCACCCTGACACGCGAAGTGATCCGTGTGCAGAGCGTGCGCGCCAAGGTGGTTGAACCCGGCTACGCCTATGTGCGCATCACCCAGTTTCAGGATCCGACGGTCGAAGACCTTGGCAAAAAACTCGATGAGATGTCCAAAGAAGGGCCGCTCAAGGGGCTGGTGCTTGACCTGCGCAACAACCCGGGGGGCGTGCTGCCCGGTGCCATCGGCGTGTCGGCGGCGTTCCTGCCGCGTGATGCCCTGATCGTTTCCACCAAGGGCCAGCTGCAGGAAGCCCAGGCCAAGTATTTTGCCGTCAAGGACGAATACCAGCGTAGCGGTGAGGACGTGCTGCGGCGCGTACCGGCGGTCTACAAGAATCTGCCGATGGTCGTCATCGTCAACGGCGGATCGGCCTCGGCCTCGGAAATCGTTGCCGGCGCGCTGCAGGATTACAAGCGCGCCACGGTGATTGGCAGCCAGACCTTCGGCAAGGGTTCGGTGCAAACCATCCTGCCCCTGCCACCGGAGCGCAAGACCGGCGTCAAGCTGACCATTTCGCGCTACTACACCCCGAACGGCCGTTCGATCCAGGCCAAGGGCATTGAACCCGACCTGCAGGTCGATGACACGGTCGAAGGCAATCTGTTCGATTTTCCGCGTGAGGTCGATCTGGCCAAACACATCTCCAACGACCGTCAGGCCGAAGCGGCGGCCCGCAAGGACAACAGCGCCGAGGAAGAAAAACGCCGTGCCGCCCTGCGCAAGCCGCTCGAATTTGGCAGCAAGGAAGACTTCCAGTTGCAGCAGGCGCTCAACTTCCTCAAGGGCGCGCCCGTGGTGACGCGCAAGACCATGACCGCTGCGGCAACCGGCGCAACCCCGAAAACGCCAGCCGCAGCGCCGGCAGCGGCAGCCAGCACGCCGGCCCCCGGGAAATAACACGGTCACCAGCGGCTCGGATCAGCAGACAACCCATCGGGACACGTGTCCGGTGGGTTGTTTTTTTTCTGCCCCACGCCCGCCCGGACACCCATGAACGACCGACAACTACTGCGCTATTCGCGCCATATCCTGCTTGACGAGCTGGGCATAGAGGGCCAGCAGGCCTTTCTCGATGCCCACGCGCTGATCATCGGCGCCGGAGGCCTCGGCTCGCCGGCGGCCCTGTATCTGGCCGCGGCCGGTGTCGGCCACATCACGCTGGTTGACGACGACACGGTCGACCTGACCAATCTGCAGCGCCAGATTCTGCACGCCGAAGCCAGCGTCGGCCAATCCAAGGCCGCATCCGGCAAGCAGGGGCTCGAGCGCATCAACAGCGATGTGCAGGTGACCGCCCTGCAGGCACGCGCCGAAGGCGATTTGCTCGAACAACTGGTCGCCACTGCGGACGTCGTGCTCGACTGCTGCGACAACTTCAGCACGCGCCACGCCGTCAACCGCGCCTGCGTCAGGTTCAACAAAGCGCTGGTGTCCGGCGCGGCCGTGCGCTTTGATGGCCAGATCAGCGTGTTTGACCTGCGCCGCGACGAGCACGGCAGCGGCGATGCGCCCTGCTACCACTGCCTGTTTCCCGAGGGCGAGGATGTCGAAGCCCTCGATTGCGCCACCATGGGCGTGTTCGCGCCGCTGACCGGCATCATCGGTGCGATGCAGGCGGCCGAGGCGCTCAAATGCCTGGCAAACCTGCCAGGCACCCTGAGCGGACGGCTGCTGCTGCTCGACGCGCGCAGCATGGCCTGGCAGTCGGTGCTGCTGGCGCGCGACCCGGGCTGCGCGGTGTGCGGCGACGCCTGACCCGCTTTAGCCCAGGCCGGCCACGGGCTCGGCCAGATTGACCATGGTCTCGCCGCGCACGAACAATTCAAGGTTGGAGAGAAAACGTTCGGTCGCGCGCACCGGCAGGCCGGTCGTGACACCGCCATAGTGTCCCGACATCAGCACCCGCGGCGCGGTCCACCAGAGTGAATCGGGCAGCGGCGGTTCATCGACAAACACATCGCTGTAAACGCCGTACAGGTGACCCGCCTCGAGGGCCGCGAACAAGGCGGGCTCGTCGACCACCTCGCCGCGCGCCACATTGACCAGGCCGGCATCGGCCGGCAAAGCCGCCAGCACCTGCGCATTGACCAGCTTGTTGGTCTGTGCGGTCAGCGGGCAGGCGAGAATCAGCCAGTCCAGGCGCGGCGCGACGGTACTCAGATCAGCCAGGGTGAACATCTCGTCAAACTCGGGCAAGGGCGCCTGTTTGCGACGAAAACCGATGGTTGACATGCCCAGCGCGCGGCACATGTGGGCGATCGTTGCACCGATCGGCCCGGTGCCGACGATGCCCACCCGCATGC
>CANJOT010000283.1 GCA_947475815.1 Burkholderiales bacterium
CAGAAGGTGGATGCTGAAATCCGCCGGATCATCGACCAGCAGTTCAAGGTGGCCAAGGACATCATCCTTGAAAACCGCGAAAAGGTTGAAGCCATGGCGCAGGCACTCCTCACCTTTGAAACCATCGACGCCGACCAGATCAACGACATTGTCGAGGGTCGCCCGCCGCGGCCGCCCAAGGTGCCGGGCAGTAGTGGCTCTGCTGCCGGCAACACGCCGCCGCCGCCGCTGGCACCGAGCGCGACTGCACCGGCGTAATCACCGGCAGAACAAAAAAGGCCGCATCGGCGACAACCGATGCGGCCTTTTTTTTGGTGTGGCAGGTCAGGCCGGCAGCACCTTGCGCAGCCAGTGGCCGATGTCATCAATCTCTTCCGGGCAGACCGAGTGCGGCATGCGGTAGGCATGCCATTCCACCGGGTAGCCCAGGCTCGTGAGCAGTTCGCGCGAGGCTTCGGCGCGGTCGATGGTGACCACGCCGTCCTGCAGACCGTGGCCCATGAAAATCGGCAGGCCGATGTTGGCCGCGCTGCGTTCGTCGATGGTCTGGGCGGCGCGCGGCAGGTAACCGGAGAGGCCCATCAGCCCGGCCAGCCGTTGCGGGTAACGCAGGCCGGTCAGCAGGGTCATGGCGCAGCCCTGGGAGAAACCAGCCAGTACGATGCGTGCGGCCGGCACACCGCGTTTGATCTCGAGGGCGACCAATTCCTCGATGGCAGCCTGCGATTTGGCCAGACCGGCGGTGTCTTCGCGGCGCGTCAGATCGGTGCCGGTAATGTCATACCAGGCGCGCATGACGTAGCCACCGTTGAGGGTCACCGGAATCTGTTCGGCATGCGGAAAGATGAAGCGGATGCCGGCCACGCCCTTGAGGTCGAGTTCGTTGACGATGGGCACGAAGTCGTTGCCGTCAGCGCCGAGGCCGTGCAGCCAGATGACTGATGCAGTCGGGTTGGGGGCAGTGTCGAGTTGTATGGTTTCGAGAGGCATGTTCGGTCAGCTCAGGTGGGTGAGGCCGTCATGGTAACTGATCCCGGCGCACCTCCTGCGGGCTTCAGGATTTGCGCAGGAACACACACAGCCCGGCAATCGGCTGGTTCTGGTCAAAGCGCAGCGTCAGGGCGTGGTTGGCAAACCATTCGAGTCCGTGCGCGGCGGCCAGTCGGCGCAGGTAGGATTCCGAATGGGCGTAGCGCAGGCTGGGCAACAGTTGCAGGTCCTGGCCATTGCGGTTTTCTTCCACCGAAAAAGCGAGCCAGCCACCCGCGGCAATGCGCTCGCCGAGCCGTTCGAACAGTCGCTCGAGATGGCCGACGTAGATCAGCACATCGGCGAGCAGCACCAGGTCGGAAGGTGTCTGATCCAGATGGAGGTAATCGACCAGATCGGCTTCGACCAGATGGTCGTAAATGCCACGCGCACGGGCTTTTTCCACCATCCCGCCCGACAGGTCAATGCCGGTCAGGTGATCGGCCCGGTCACGCACCAGCGCGCCACACAGGCCGGTGCCGCAGCCCAGGTCGAGCACACGTGCAAAGCGTGGCGGGCACTCGGCGGGCAGGCGTTCGATGAGCATCTGGTGACCCCGATAGCCGAGTTTGTCGATCAGGTGATGATCGAAGTCGTCGGCATAGCGGTCAAACAGGCTCTTGACGTAGTCGCGCGGCGCGTCGGGCACGGCTGCACCCTCGGTGCCGCTTTGCAGGGCGGCGAGGAAATAGCGGTGTTCCTCGGCATCGGCACCCAGCGCGATGGCCTTCCGATAACAGGTGGCGGCTTCGTCCAGCTGGCGCTGCTCGCGCAGCGCGTGGCCGAGTTCGCTCCAGCCATCGATCAAGCCTGGATCGGTGGCCAGCGCCTGACGGTATGCGGCGATCGCTTCTGCAAGCGCGCCGGCCTGTGCCAGACAGGAGGCCAGACGCAGGCGCAGCACAGCCGATTCCGGCCCGAGTTCAAGGGCGCGGCGGTGGCTGAAGGCGGCCGCAGTCCATTGTTCGGTGGCCATCTCGGCGCTGCCCAGAGCATCCCAGGCGTCACGCAGACTGTCGTCGGCCGCCAGAGCGGCGCGCAGCAGGGGCATGGCGGCTTCGTACTGGCCCAGGTGGACCTTGGTCATGCCCAGGTTCTGCAGCACCGAAGGCCGGCCCGGCACGAGTTTGAGCGCGGCCTCAAAGGCCGCTTCGGCCTGAACGTAGCGCCGCTGGCCGAAATGTTCAATCCCGCTGAGAAAGGCCGTGCGTGCCTGATCGAGCGCAGTGTCCATCAGCCCGTCACGCTGGCATGCAGGTCGGCGCTCAGGCTGGCGCCCAGGCCATGGCCGGCGGCCAGGCTTGCAGCGGTGCGGATGGCGGCCAGCATGGAGCGGTGCTGGGCCCGACCGGTGCCGGCAATGTCGAAGGCTACGCCGTGCGGCACGTTGAGCATCACATAGGGCAGGCCGAGGTAGACCGTGCAGGCACCCTCGAATCCGGCGGTCTTGACGGCGATCTGGCCCTGATCGTGAAACATCGTCACCACGGCATCAAAACGGCCTTCCATGGTCTGCCGGAACACCGCATCGGGCACGGCCGGACCGCTGGCGTCGATGCCCAGAGCGACGGCCTGCTCAATGGCCGGACCGATTTTTTCACGGTCCTCGGCAAACATGGCGTGCGGATTGATGCCCGCTACGGCGATGCGGGGCGCGTTCACGCCCCAGCTTTTCAGGGTGTCGTTGACCAGCCGTACGACCCGCAGCACGCGCTCGGGCGTGACCATGTCGATGGCTTCCGAGAGCCGCACATGTTCGGACAGTGGCACGGCACGCAGCTTGCCGGTGATGCGCAGCATGAAGGTGTTGGCCGGCTGCAGTTCGTCGATGTCCTGGACGCGTCCGGTGGCCAGCACCGAGTAGGTGTCGATCGGCCCCATCACCAGTCCCTGGATGGCGCCAGATGCGCCCAGACGGGTGCCGTTGGCGATCCAGTCGAGCACGGCATGGCCGGCGGCGGCACTCGGCGCGCCGTATCCACAGGCACTGACATCGGCGCTGCCGGGATCGAGGACCTGGATGGCGCGCTGGCCACGCACCAGTTCCCCGATCGACTTGATGGTGACGATGGGCAGGCCGATGCCGCAGACCTGCGCGGCGCGGCGCACCACGCCGGCATCACCAATCAGCAGGGGCTCGCATACCCCGTCAAGCTGGCCGTGGGCGATGGCCGAGACGCAGACCTCGGCGCCAATGCCGGCCGGGTCGCCGATCGTGATGGCCACGATCGGCGTGACCGTCGACGTGACCCTCGGCGTGACCATCGGCCGCTGTGATGCGAGCGCTCCGTCAGACATCATTTCACTTTGAAAAAAAGTCGATCACCAGGCGTGCAAAATCGTCTTTGCGCTCAATCTGGGTCCAGTGGCCGCATTCGCCGAAGATGTGCATGTCGGCGTGCTCGAGCAGTGTGTGCAGATGGTAACTGGCCGACAGCGGCACGATGTTGTCATCGCGACCATGCAGGATCAGGGCGCGCTGTTTGATGGCGCGGATCTTGTCGTCGGGCGTGGCCAGTGCCCGGATTTTTTCCTGGCGCGGCTCCTGAAACATCTGCGAGTAGGTTTCATGAAAACCGGGGCGCACGCTGGCTTCATAGCGCGACTGCACCAGATCGTCGGTGATGAAGCCGGTATTGTAGGCAAACGAATAGACCAGCTTGCGCATGTTTTCGACCGATGGATCGTAACCCCAGACGGCGTCGAGTCCGGGCGTGAGCTTGAAGTCGGTACCGGCCGAGCCCATCAGCACAAAACTCTCGACGCGCTCCGGAAAGCGCGTCGTGATCGCCAGCGTCAGGCCACCACCAAATGAATTGCCGACAAAGCGCGCCTTCTTGATGCCCAGTGCATCCATGAAGGCCATCAGGTGATTGACCCAGAAGTCGAGGTTGTAGGTGACGCCAGCCTTGCGTTCGGTATAACCGAAGCCGGCGATGTCGGGCGCGTAGACATGAAACTTTTCGGCCAGCTTGGGAATCACCAGACGCCAGTTCGCGTAGGCGGTCACGCCCGGGCCTGATCCATGGATCAGGATGACGGGTTCGCCGCTGCCGGCTTCAATGTAATTGGTTTTCAGGCCCGCTGCGACGACTGAATTGCCGATTTCCGGATCATTGCTGCTCATGTGTTTCTCCCTGTTTCGCGTGCGCGCCACTCGACCAGGCGGGCGACGTCACGTCTGTTGCGTATCTTGAACTGGTGGATGCTGGCCGCGATGATAACAGCCGCTCCAGCGCTTATTCCACCGTGGTGCCGGTCATCTTGACGATGCGGACGTATTTGGGTTTGTCCTCGCGCACGGTCTCGAGCAGCTTTTCCGGCGTTGTTGCCGCCGGTGGCTCCAGCCCGATGCCGGCCAGTCTGGTGACAGTGTCCGGTGAGGCCATCAGTCTGGCCATGGTGCTCGAGAGTTTATCAATCACCGGGCGGGGTGTGCCGGCCGGTGCGAACAGGCCCAGGCCGCTGCCATGATTGAACGAAGAGATGCCAGCCTCGGCCATGGTCGGCACATTGGGCGCAAACGCCGAGCGCGTGCCGGTGTTGGCGGCGATCAGCTTGATGCGCCCTTCCTTGACAAAGCCCGACACCGAAGTCAGCGCGGCAATGCCCATAGAGACCTGTCCGCCAACCATCGCCGGCACCGACTGGCCCGTGCCTTTGAAGGGTACGTGCAAAATCTTCAGGCCGAGCGCCGCCTTGAAGTCTTCCATGGTCAGGTGATGGGGACTGCCGATGCCCGATGAGGCGTAGGTGAATTCATCGGGTTTCGACTTGACCAGCGCCACCAGTTCTTGCAGGTTGTTGGCGGGAAACGATGCCGGCG
>CANJOT010000284.1 GCA_947475815.1 Burkholderiales bacterium
ACCAAGAAGCACGGCGTGCCCATGCCGGTCGACACCATGGTGCGTCACCTGCAGGTGGCGCTCGCCACGCGCCGTGACCCTGACTTTTTGATCATCGCGCGCACCGATGCCATGGCACCCTGGCGCGACCACATCCAGACCAGCCGGGCTGCCTGCGAACGTGATGCCTTCGAACGCTGTCTGGCGTATTGCGAAGCCGGTGCCGATGCTGTCATGCCGATTTTTGCCAGCAACGCGTGGATCCGTGAATTCGGGCCGCAGATTCCCAAACCGCTGGTCGTGCTGGGCGGCATGCCCAAGGGCTGGATCGGTCAGGAAAGCAGCAGCGTCGTGCCCGAAATGACGGCCACGGAACTGTCCGCCTACAACGTCAAGCTGGTGATTTACGCTACCAACATGCTCTCGCGCACCCACCGTTTCATGGCGCAGCAGTACGCGGCCTGGCTGGCAGCCGGCAAGTTCGACGAAAACCTGCAGGACGAACGTGACCGCCTCGACGCCCACAAGATGGTCGGCCTGCTCGAAAAACAGGCCCTGCTCGACCGCTTCGGCGACTAGCGCGGCACGGGCCGGGTCGCGGTCCGGCGTATAATGCGCCAGCCTTGAAAGACCCATGTCCAGCCTGCTCGACAACCTCAATCCCGAACAGCTCGCCGCTGTCACCCTGCCTTCCCAACCGGCCCTCATCCTGGCCGGTGCGGGCAGCGGCAAGACGCGCGTGCTGACCACGCGCATCGCCTGGCTGATTCAGACCGGGCAGGTGTCGCCGGCCGGATTGCTGGCCGTCACGTTTACCAACAAGGCGGCCAAGGAAATGGTCGCGCGCCTGTCGGCCATGCTGCCCATCAATACCCGCGGCATGTGGATCGGCACCTTTCATGGCCTGTGCAACCGCTTTCTGCGCGCCCATTATCGCGACGCCAACCTGCCGCAAACCTTTCAGATCCTCGATTCGTCCGATCAGCTCTCGGCCATCAAACGCCTGTGCAAGGGCGCTGGCGTCGATGAGGAAAAATTCCCGCCGCGCCATGTCGCGTATTTCATCAATGGCGCCAAGGATCAGGGCCAGCGCGCGCGCGATGTCGAAGTCACCGACGAATACAGCGCCCGTTATGCCGAGCTCTACCAGATGTACGACGACCAGTGCCAGCGTGAGGGCGTGGTTGATTTTGCCGAGCTGATGTTGCGTTCCTACGAGGTGCTGCTGCGCAACGAGTCCTTGCGTGCGCATTACCAGCAGCGCTTCCGGCACATTCTGGTCGATGAGTTCCAGGATACCAACGTGCTGCAATACAAGTGGCTCAAGCTGCTGGCCGGTCATGGCACGGCCCATCCGGCGGCGGTGCTTGCGGTGGGTGACGACGATCAGAGCATCTATGCCTTTCGGGGCGCCAATGTGGGCAACATGTCCCAGTTCGAGCGCGAATTTCGCGTGCAGAACCTCATTAAGCTCGAACAGAACTACCGCTCACACGGCAATATTCTCGACAGCGCCAACGCCCTGATCAAGAACAACAGCACGCGCCTGGGCAAGAGCCTCTGGACCTCGGCCGGTTCGGGCGAGCCGGTGCGCGTCTTCCAGGCCGTCAGCGACATTCAGGAAGCGTCCTGGATGGTCGAAGAAATCCGTGCCCTCATCAACGACGGCATGATGCGCTCCGAGATTGCCCTGCTGTACCGCTCCAACGCCCAGTCGCGTGTGCTGGAACACGCCCTGTTCGGTGCCGGCCTGCCCTACCGCGTGTATGGCGGCCTGCGTTTTTTTGAACGCCTTGAAGTCAAACATGCGCTCGCCTACCTGCGCCTGATGGCCAACCCGAACGATGACACGGCGTTTTTGCGCGTGGTCAATTTTCCGACGCGCGGCATCGGTGCGCGCTCCATCGAAGCCCTGCAGGATCTGGCGCGCGCGCAGGGCGGCTCGCTCTACGCCGCCGCGCCGCTGCTGAGCGGCAAGGCCGGCAGTACGGTGGGCGCCTTTGTCAGGATCATCGAGGGCCTGCGTTTTGAAACCGCCCATCTCGACCTGTCCGAGACGATGGCCAAGGTGATCGAGGGTTCCGGTCTGGGCCCGCACTACAAGGCCGAAAAAGACGGTGAGGAACGGCTGGAAAACCTCAACGAACTGGTCAACGCCGCCGTCAGTTTCATGCACGAGGCCGGACTCGACGCTGATGCGCCTGCGACCCGTGCGACACCATTCTCGGCCAGCTTGGGCGATGAACAGGCCGAGGCTGCAGCCGACTTTGGCGTCGCGCCCGAAACCATCACACCGCTCGATGCCTTCCTCGCCCACGCCTCGCTCGAGGCGGGCGACAATCAGGCCAGCACCGGCCAGGATGCCCTGCAACTGATGACCGTGCATTCGGCCAAGGGCCTTGAATTCAACGTGGTGTTCATCACCGGCCTTGAAGAAGGCCTGTTCCCGCACGAGAACAGCGCCAAGGAGGCTACCGGGCTCGAAGAAGAGCGGCGTCTCATGTACGTTGCCATCACGCGCGCGCGCCAGCGGCTCTATTTGAGTTTTTCGCAGTCGCGCATGCTGCATGGCCAGACGCGCTACAACGTGCGCTCACGGTTTTTTGATGAGTTGCCCGAAGGTGCACTGAAATGGCTCGCGCCGCGTCAGGCCGCGTTCGGCAGCGACAGTGCCGCGGGCGGTGCCTCGCGTTCCTGGGGTGCCTACAGTTCGGCCTGGGATGCCGAGCCCGTGCAGCAGGCCCAGCCTGCCTGGAGCAATGCCAAGCGAGCCGAGGGCAGTGGCTTCCGTGTCGGTCAGAGTGTGGTGCATGCGCGTTTTGGCGAAGGCGTCATCATCAACCTCGAAGGCAGCGGCAGTGATGCGCGTGCCCAGATCAACTTCGGTCGCCAGGGTATCAAGTGGCTGGTCCTGAGCATCGCCAAGCTGGAAACGGCCTGAGCCGTTTTTTTTCGTTTTGAACAGCAATATTTGACAAATACTTGCCAGGTCGATAAGGTCACGTCCTCCCGTTGCTGCTCAGGCGGGTTTGCCGGAACCGATCGCCATGAGCCAGCCCCACCCCGTCGTGCATGCCAGTACTGCCCCAGCCGAAACGCCATTGCGCGCGCGTGCGGATGGCGCGTGGTTCGGGTTCAGCAGCCGTTCTCTGGTCCTGCGGCCTCGCGACGATGTGGCCAGTGCGCTCGAGGTCATCGAAATGGAAGCGCCGGTGCGCACGCCGCGGCTGGTGTTGTGGATGGTCTGTGTGCTGGTACTGCTGCTGGCGGGCTGGGCCGGGCTGGGCCAGCTCGATGTGGTGGTGGTGGCGGACGGCAAGCTGCTGCCGCGTAACCTCGTCAAGATTGTTCAGCCGGCCGAGGCCGGTGTGCTTGCCGAGGTGCTGGTGGGCGAGGGCGAGCGGGTGCGCGCCGGCCAGCTGCTGGCCCGGCTTGACGACACCGTGGCACGTGCCGACGCAGCCGGCCTGAGCGAGGAGCAGGCCCAGCTGCGACTGCAACTGCGCCGCGTGGAGGCCGAACTCACCGGCGCAGTGTTCCTCCGCCTGGCCGGCGATGACGTGCTCCCGTACACCCGCGTGCGTGACCAATATCAGGCTGAGCTCAAGGCCCTTGCCGGCGCGCGTGATCAGGAACGCGCTCAGCTCGAGCGCAATGAACACGAGCGGGCGGTTGCCACACGCCAGCTCGCCAGGTTCGAACAAAGCCTGCCAGCCTACCAACAGTCGGCCGAGGCCTATGAACGTTTGCGGCGCGAAGGTTTTGTCGGCGCGCTGGCCGCGCTCGACAAGCAGCGCGAGGCTCAGGAAAAACGGGCTGAGCTCGAAGCCCAGCGGTCGGCTGTGGCGGCGCTCAATGCCGCCATCGCCGTGCAGCAGATGAGACTGCGCCAGATCGACAGCGAGCACGACAACCGCCTGCAAAAAGAGCGCGCCGAACTCCAGGTCCGCCTGGCCCAGTTGCAACCGGGCCTGAAAAAAAGCCGCTACCGTCAGGCCCTGCTCGAGCTCAAGTCACCGGCGTCCGGTGTCGTCAAGGATCTGGCGACGACCACCGCGGGGGCCGTGCTCGCGCCCGGCACCCTGTTGATGAACATCGTGCCCGATGGCGAGCTGCTGGTTGCCGAGGCGGCTGTGCGCAACGAAGACGTCGGTTTTCTCAGCGTTGACCAGCCGGCGCGCATCAAACTGGCCGCCTACCCCTTCCAGCGCTATGGCATGCTCGAAGGTCGTGTCGAGGGTGTGGCGGCCGATGCCAGTACGCTGCGGCCGGCTGACCCCATCAGCACTGCCGCCGAGGGCGGCGACGCACCCTATCGGGTGCGCATCGCCCTCAATGCCCAGCAGCTCGCCGCCACCGATGGCACTAGGCTGCGCCTCACGCCGGGCATGCGTGTGGTGGTCGAGATCCGCCAGGGGCGGCGCAGCGTGCTCGAGTACCTGATGGCACCCTTGCAGAAAGTCTGGTCGGAAGCTGCGCGCGAGCGCTGATCCGCCGCTCCACCGCCCTGCCTGCCCCACCGGCAGGAACATGCCAAAGCCCTGTATTATTTGGTCTGTTCAGGATTGTAAAAACTTCATTAGCGGGCGCCAGATTTGCCAGCGGCGCGTCCGGCCGGTTTCCAGCCGGAGAGCCCGGCACACCGGCATCCTCACCACAACAGCTCAAGATGGGATCGGCCACGTGAATCGAAAAGCATTTCTCATATTCTTGCTGGCAGGCTGGTCTGGCTTTTTTGTCATGGCGGTCGAGTTGCTCGGTGCACGCATCCTCACGCCCAATTTTGGCAGCGGCATTTATGTGTGGGGTGGTGTCATCACCGTGTTCATGCTGGCCCTGTCGATCGGCTATCTGAT
>CANJOT010000285.1 GCA_947475815.1 Burkholderiales bacterium
CATACGCCTTGGCTTCGCCGCCAAACTTCTTCGCCAGCACGGTCGTGATGGCCGCGGTCAGCGTGGTCTTGCCATGGTCAACGTGACCGATGGTGCCGACGTTGACGTGCGGCTTGGTGCGTTCAAATTTGCTTTTTGCCACGAGAGCCTCCGCGTACTGATTGAATTGACTGAATCGACTGAATCGACTGAATCGAATTGACTAAAACGGCGCAACAAATGCGCCGCATTGAATCCGCCTTCACCGCTGCGGCCCGGCTTACGCCGAAACCGCTCAAATTTCTGGTGCCCTTGGCGTGGATCGAACACGCGACCTCTCCCTTACCAAGGGAGTGCTCTACCACTGAGCTACAAGGGCCAGGCACTACAAATGCTGCTTGTTACCACGACCGCCAGACCACTTTCATCACCGCCAGTGCTCCACGCCAGGACCGGATCATGGAGCGGGTGAAGGGAATCGAACCCTCGTCATAAGCTTGGAAGGCTTCAGCTCTACCATTGAGCTACACCCGCACTCGCCACCAGACTCGCCTGCCTGCCGCCTACAACCTGCTGCCTGCTTCTTGTTGCCCTTGCTTCTTACTGCCTTGCTGCTTTCCGCCCCGGACCAGCGCCCGGACCAGAACCCTCTGGTGGAGGAGGTTGGATTCGAACCAACGTAGGCGTAAGCCAACAGATTTACAGTCTGCCCCCTTTAGCCACTCGGGCACCCCTCCGCGGAGAACCGTCAAGTATCAATGAACGTCAGGGCCTTGTCAACTCGAATTTGCATCTTTTTAGGCAAAAGACGCTCATGACAAACGGCGAAAACGACAGCAATGAAGTCAAAACGGTGTGCGGAGGGGCATACTACACGCTGCGCATGCTCTCGTGCGTGGTTTCGGCAACGTTTTTTGCTTTTACCTGTCCTTATGCCCCTCGCCGAATTGGTGCGCCTGCTCTGCCTGTCGGCCTTGTGGGGTGCTTCCTTCCTGTTCATGCGCATCGTTTCCCCCGACCTCGGTCCGGCCTGGACGACCGAGTCGCGCGTCCTGCTGGCCGGTCTCGCGCTGCTTGGCTGGCAGATGGCCAGCGCTGCGCCGCCCGACTGGCCCAAGTGGCGCCAGCACTGGCGGGCGCTGATGCTCATCGGCATCTTCAACACCGCGCTGCCGTTTGCCCTGCTGGCCTTTGCCGCCCTGACGCTGCCCGTCGGTTACCTTGCCATCCTGAATGCGACGGCGCCGATGTTCGGCACCCTGATCGGCTTGGTCTGGCTCAAGGAAAGTCTGACCCGGCGCAAACTGGGCGCGGCCGTGCTCGGCGTGATGGGCGTGGCGCTGGTGGTGCGCCTCGGCCCGGTCGAACCCAAGCCGGAGGTGCTGCTGGCCTGCGCCGCCAGTGTAGTCGCGGCCATGTCCTATGGCTGGGCCGCCAATTACCTCAAACGTCTGGCAGGGTCCGTGCCGCTAGGCAAGATGGTCGCCGGCACTCAATTGGCCGCGGCGCTGGCGGTCGTGCCGCTGCTGCCCTGGATGCCGGTACGCGCCGTGCCGGGCTGGACCTCGGTCGGCGCGGCGCTCGGGCTGGCGTTGGGCTGCACGGCCCTGGCCTACGTCATTTATTTCCGTCTGGTTCGCACCATCGGGCCGACCCGTACCCTGACCGTCACCTTGCTGGTGCCGATGTTTGCGCTGCTCTGGGGTGCGCTGTTTCTCGATGAGGTCATCACCGGGCGCATGGCGCTGGGCTGTTTTGTGGTGCTGGTCGCGACATGGCTGTTCGTGTCCGGTCAGGAAGCGCCGCGCAAATCGCCATAAGGGAGGCGCAGCAAAAGCTCAGCTGAGCAGCAGGCGCAACTGGACGTCGAGATATTCGCGTGGCCGTTTTTTGAAGCCGGACTTGGCGAACTGCAGCCAGCGCCCGGCGACAAAGGCCAGCAGCAGATTGGCACGCGCCGGAAGGTCGTCCTCACCGTCCAGGCTTTTTTGTGCCACCGCCACCTTCAGGCTCTGGCGCAGCGATGCTTCGATGCGTTCCATGAACTGGTTCATGCGTTCCTGCAGACGGTCGTCTTCAATCACCAGCGCGTCACCGATCAGCACGCGCGTCATGCCGCGGTTGGTCTCGGCGAAATGCAACAGCATGGTGATGATGCGATGCACCTGGGCCAGGCCACTCTCCTCGCTGCTGCAGATCTGGTTGACCAGACCAAACACGGTCTGTTCGATGAATTCAATCAAGCCTTCGAACATCTGCGCCTTGCTGGCGAAGTGGCGATAGAGGGCCGCCTCGGAAACGTCGAGCTTTTTCGCCAGCAAGGCGGTGGTGATGCGTTCGCCCTTGGGCTGCTCGAGCAGCGCGGCCAGGGTCTGGAGGATTTGCAAGCGGCGCTCGCCCGGTTTGCGGGCTGGCTGCTTTGGGCTGGAGACAACGGGCTCGTTGAGCATACGGGATCGTGGCAGAGGTCAGAGCAGATTAGAAAGGAGAACCCGGAACCCCCGTTCGACGAAGAAAACGCCGCCGGCGATTCAACTGCATGACGGATTCTACTTGAAGGTCGACGTAGGACGGTCGGTTAAAGCGAATTGAGCGCTTTTGCCAGCCGCGCACGTAGACCGTACCCATGCCGACGGCGCGCGCGCTGCGCAGGTTCTCCAGACTGTCTTCAACCAGAATGGCCTGCGCCGGCCGCACGCGCTCGCGCGCCAGCAGGGCGCGCAACATCGAGCGCGAGGGTTTGGGCCGAAAGCGGCCGTGGATGCGCATATGCTCGATGGAATAGCGGCGCGTGAACTGGCGATGCAAGCCAATGTGGTTGAGCACGCTGTTGGCATAGCGCCGCGGGGCATTGGTAAGCAGCACCTTGCGGCCCGGCAGGCGACGCAACAGCTCGGCCAGCCCCTGCTCGGCGCGCACCAGATCGGCAAAATCAGGGGCCTCGGCAAACGCGTGGGTCGTATCGAGAAAATGCTGGGCGTCGATGGCGTGATGCCGCACCAGCCCGAGCAGGGTGGCGCCATAGCGCTTCCAGTAATCGACCCGCAGCGTGCTGGCGCTGGCCTCATCGAGTTGCAGGTGTTCCATCAACCAGGTGTTCATGGTGCCGTTGATGGTCTTGAAAATCCGGTACGAGGCGTCGTGCAGGGTGTCGTCAAGATCAAAAAACCAGACTGGAGAGGCGGGCATCGGGGGACCAGGGGGCGCTGTATGGAAGCCACATCATAAGACCGGATGCGCCTTCGCGGAGATGATCGAATAAATGCAGTGGCTGCTGCCGGCAGACGCCCGCAGCAGCGCCTCAGTGCGTCTCAATGCGCCTTAATCATCGTGCCCACGCCCTGCTCGGTGAGGATTTCCAGCAGCAGGCAATGGGGCACGCGGCCATCGATGATGTGCACGGCGTTGACGCCACTTTTGGCGGCCTCGAGCGCCGAGGAAATTTTCGGCAGCATGCCGCCGGAGATGGTGCCGTCGGCAAACAGCTCGTCGATGCGGCGCGCCGTCAGGCCGGTCAGCAACTGGCCTTCCTTGTCGAGCACGCCGGGGGTATTGGTCAGCAACACCAGCTTTTCGGCCTTGAGGATTTCGGCCAGCTTGCCAGCCACGAGGTCGGCGTTGATGTTGTAACTCTCGTTGTTTTCACCAAAACCGATCGGTGAAATCACCGGGATGAAAGCGTCATCCTGCAGCGCCTTGACGACCGCCGGGTTAATGGATTCGATCTCGCCGACCTGACCGACATCGTAAAACTTGGTTGGATCCTTGATGTCGACCATTTTCATCTTGCGTGCCCGGATCAGGCCACCATCACGCCCGGTCAGACCGACTGCCTGGCCGCCGTGGAAGTTGATCAGGCCGACGATATCCTGCTGCACCTCGCCCGCCAGCACCCACTCCACCACTTCCATGGTTTCCGGGTCGGTGACGCGCATGCCCTGAATGAATTCACCTTTTTTGCCAATCCTGCGCAGCGCCTCGTCAATCTGCGGCCCGCCGCCGTGTACCACCACCGGGTTCATGCCGACCAGCTTGAGCAGCACCACATCGTGCGCAAAACTCTCCTGCAGCTTGACGTCGGTCATGGCGTTGCCGCCGTACTTGATGACGATGGTCTTGCCGTGAAACCGACGGATGTAGGGCAGCGCCTCGGAGATGATCCGGGCGGTCATTGCCGCTGTGACTGGTACGTCGGCAGCTGCCGGGGAAGCAGACTTGTCGTCAGTGGGCATGAAGGAGCTCCTTGATGAATGCCGCGCATTTTAACAGCCAGCGCGGGTAGCAGGCGGACAAAGCACCACCGATGGCCGAAAAAGAATCAGGACCGCGCAGCGCGGTGTTCTACCGGACAGCAGGTTCCGGGCTCAAGACGAAAATGGCCGAACCGATCCAAGCCTCAGTCTGCAGGCCGGGAACGCAGCCAGCATCACTCATCACCCCCGAGATTTTTTTTCAGGGCCCGCCGCGCTGCCGCCCGCAAAGCGCCACTGCCCTTGCGATGCGAGCCGGCCGGCAACTGCCGTGCACGCAGGGCGAGCGGATTGCGCGGTTTGCTGGCCGGCAGGCGAAACACCATTTTCTGGCGCGTGCCGTGGCTGCGCTTGGCCATGATGACGTTTATTTGCGGATATCAACCATCACCTGCTGCTCGACCACCTTCTTGTCGGCAGCGGTGAAGCGCAGCGTGACGGGTATCTTGCTGCCTTCTTTGAGCTGCTGCTTGAGGTCCATGAGCATCAGGTGATAACCGCCCGGCTTCAACTCAACCGGCTTGCCCGGCAGCACCTCCAGCGCCTCAACGGCGCGCATGTGCATGACATTGCCCATCATGGCCATTTCGTGCAACTCGGCCAC
>CANJOT010000286.1 GCA_947475815.1 Burkholderiales bacterium
AAGCCGCCAGCTTGGCCGCCGCCAACAAGCGCATCAGCAACATCCTGAAAAAGGCCGAGGCAGGTGCCGCGCCCTTCACGCGCGCACTGCTCGTCGAGGCCGCCGAACAGGCACTGGCCGACCGGCTCGAAGCCATCACGCCGCAAGCCGAGCAGTGCTACCAGCGTGGCGATTACAGCGCCATGCTGCTGGCGCTGGCCGGTCTGCGCGAACCGGTCGATGCCTTCTTCAATGACGTCATGGTGATGGCCGAAGATCCGGCCGTGCGCGCCAACCGCATCGCCCTGCTGCAGGCCCTGCACAGCCTGATGAATCGCGTGGCCGACCTGTCGCGGCTGGCCGCCTGAGTCCGACCACCCCATGCCTTCCAGCTCAACCCATCGGGGAACCACCATGAAAATCGTCATCCTCGACCGCGACGGCGTGGTCAATCAGGACTCCGACCAGTTCATCAAGTCGCCTGAAGAATGGCTGCCGATCGCTGGCAGCCTGGAAGCGATTGCCCTGCTCAATCAGGGCGGTTATCGTGTGGTCATCGCCAGCAACCAGTCCGGCATTGGCCGTGGCCTGTTTGACATGAGCGCGCTCAACGCCATGCATACCAAGCTGCACCGCGCGCTGGCCACGCTCGGCGGTCACGTCGACGCCATTTTCTTTTGCCCGCATGCGGCTGACGAAGGCTGCGAGTGCCGCAAACCGAAAGCGGGCATGTTCACGCAGATTGCGCAGCGCTTTGAAATGGACCTCAAGGGCATGCCCGCCATCGGTGACTCAAAGCGCGACCTCGAAGCCGCCGCGTCAGTCGGCTGTGCAACGATTCTGGTGCGCACCGGCAAGGGCAAAAAAACCGAAGCCGAAGGCAATCTGCCACCCGGCACGCTGGTGTTCGACAATCTCGCCGCGGCCGCGCGCCATCTGCTTGCTGCCACACCCCAGGAGGCATGATGCTGTTCCTGCGTTCGCTATTGTTCACGCTCATCATGGTGCCGGCCACCATGATCTGGTCGTTCGCCTGCATGCTGTTCGCGCCACTGCCTTATGCGCAGCGCTATTTTCTGACCATGCGCTGGAGCTGGTTCTGCATGCTGTGCGCGCGCTGGATCTGCGGCATCCGCTACCGCGTGGAAGGTGCCGAAAACCTGCCCGACGCGCCCGCCATCCTGCTGTGCAAACACCAGTCCGCCTGGGAGACCATTTTCCTGCCGGTGTTCATGCCGCGGCCGCTGGTGTTCATCTTCAAGCGCGAGTTGTTGTACGTGCCTTTTTTCGGCTGGGGCATCGGCCTGCTGCGCATGATCGCCATCGACCGGCGTGCCGGTCATAATGCCTTCGAGCAGATCGTCGAGCAGGGCAAAAAGCGTCTCGCCAACGGCCAGTGGATCATCATGTTTCCCGAAGGCACACGCATACCGGTGGGTCGCAAAGGTCAATACAAAACCGGCGGTGTGCGTCTGGCCTTGCGCACCGGCACGGCGGTGGTGCCGATCGCGGTCAATTCGGGGGAATGCTGGCCACGCAACAGTTTCATCAAGAAGCCCGGCCTGGTGACAGTGTCGATCGGCAAGCCGATTTCGCCCGAAGGCCACACCCATACCAGCATGATGCAGGAGGTCGAGGACTGGATCGAAGCCGAAATGCGGCGCATCAGTCCGCACGCATATCGCCAACCCCTTACGACAGGGTAGAATCACGCCGAGGCGGTCTACCCGATCCGCCCTTGCCGTGATGCGCACCGACCGCGAAATTCGCCAGATGCCGCCAAAAAAATCCAGCTCACCCGACCCTCGCGCCCTGCAGTTTGAGTTGCCGTTTTTTTCGCGCGAGGAGACGCCGCGCAGCGCGCCACCGGCGCCGGGTCTGTTCCAGCGTCTGTTTCATCGCCAGCCAGAAATTCAGCCAGCCACGCCGCCCGCCGTACCACCCGTGCTGCGCAACCCGGAACCCGCAGCGCCGCCGGCCGATGGCACGAAACGCCGCCGCATCGCCCTCGAACAACGCGAGCTCGACTATGTGTTGCGCCGCTCACGCCGCCGCAGCATCGGCTTCGTGATTGATGAACGCGGCCTGACCGTGTCGGCGCCCAAATGGATCACCATCGGCCAGATCGAAGACGCCGTGCGTGAAAAGCAGCACTGGATTTTTGCCAAAATCGCCGAGATGGGCGAGCGCCGCGCGCTGGTACCTGGCGTGCGCTGGGAAGACGGCGGCATTCTGCCGTATCTGGGCGCCACCATCACCATGCGCATTGCCCACGGCTCGAGTGCCCGTGGCGAAACCGTGCGCCTTGATATTGAAAGCAACGAGCTGCACATTGCCCTGCCGCCCTCGGCCTCGGCACAACAACTCAAGGACCGCGTGCAAGGCTGGATGCAGGCCGAAGCACGCCGCCTGTTTCTTGAACGCCTGCAGGTGTATGGCGAGCGCCTCGGTGTGCATCATCGCGTGCTGCGCCTGTCGTCGGCGACAACGCGCTGGGGCAGTTGCAGCGCCGATGGCAAGATCCTGCTCAACTGGCGTCTGGTGCATTTCCCGATGTCGTCGATCGATTATGTCGTGGCCCATGAACTGGCCCACCTCAAAGAAATGAACCACGGCCCGCGCTTCTGGCAGACCGTGGCCGACCTGCTGCCCGGCTTCGAAAGCGCGCGCGCGCACCTGAAACATCCGCCGCCCGAGTTATTGCCCAAATTCTGAACAAGGTCATTTCATGAGACTGTTGCACACCATGCTGCGCGTCGGCGATCTGAGTCGTTCGATCGATTTTTATACCCGCATCCTCGGCATGCAGCTGCTGCGCACCACCGACCGGCCCGACCAGCAGTACACGCTCGCCTTTGTCGGTTATGGCAACAACCCCGAACACGCCGAAATCGAGCTGACCTACAACTATGGTGTCGAGTCGTACGAGCTGGGCACGGCCTATGGCCACATCGCGCTGGGGGTCGAAGACGTCGCCGCGACCTGCGAAAAAATCAAGACTTCAGGGGGCAAGGTGACGCGTGAAGCCGGCCCGGTCAAAGGCGGCGACACCATCATTGCGTTTGTGGTCGACCCGGACGGCTACAAAATTGAACTGATACAGCGCCCGGGCTGAACGTCGGGTTGAGCGCCCCCTAGCGGCCGGCTAGCAACCGGGTAGCACGGGCTAGGCCGCTGCCGCACAGGCGCGCGCCAGCGCGACATAGAGCGCCGGCGAGACTTCCTCGGCGCGCGCAGTCGGCTCGATGCCCACCTCTTCCAGCTGCGCCGCATAGTCCCGCAAGGTGTTGCGCAACATCTTGCGCCGTTGCGAAAAAGCGCTTTGCACCAGACGCGCAAAACGTTCGCTCAGTTCGGCCGGCACCAGCGACGCCGGCCGCGGCAACATGCGCACAATCGCCGAGTCGACGCGCGGCGGCGGCTCGAACGATTCGGGCGGCACATCAAACAGCAGTTCCATCTCGTACCGCACCTGCAGCATCACGGTCAGGCGACCAAAATCTTTGTTGCCCGGCACGGCCACCATGCGATCGACCACTTCCTTTTGCAGCATGAAATGTTGATCGATCACGTGATCGGCAAACTCGAGAAAATGGAACAGCAGCGGCGATGAAATGTTGTAGGGCAGATTGCCACAGATACGCAGCTTGCTCCCCGGCGCACACAACTGCAGCAGATCAAATTGCAGCGCATCGGCCTGATGCACGCGCAGGCGCTTGCCGTCGTGGGACTTGACCAGGCGCGCAGCAAGGTCACGATCCAGCTCGATCACATGCAGCAACTGGCCCGGCGGCAAGGCGCGCAGCAGCGGCAGGGTGAGCGCGCCCAGGCCCGGGCCGATCTCGACGAGCGTGTCGCCCTCGTGCGGTGCGATGGCGGCGATGATGGCGCCGATGATGCCCTGATCGACCAGAAAATTCTGACCGAAGCGTTTGCGCGCCTGATGTTTCATGCCGGCCTGGCGGCGCGTACGCGCGCCATGGAGTGGGCCATATCGTGGGCCAGTTCGAGCGCGGCGATCATGCTGCCGATGTCGGCCGTGCCGCTGCCGGCGAGGTCGAGCGCCGTACCATGATCAACCGAGGTGCGGATGATCGGCAGCCCAAGCGTAATGTTGACGCCCTGACCAAAGCTGGCGTATTTGAGCACCGTCAGTCCCTGATCATGGTACATGGCGAGCACAGCGTCGGCATGCTCGAGATGGCGCGGATGAAACAGCGTGTCGGCCGGGTAAGGTCCGCTGGCGTCAATGCCGAGCGCGCGCGCCGCGGCCAATGCCGGCGTGATGACCTCAATCTCCTCGCGGCCCAGATAGCCCCCCTCGCCGGCATGCGGGTTCAGGCCGGTGACCAGAATGCGCGGCGCCTTGATGCCAAAGTGCAGGCGCAGGTCATGATCAAGAATGCGCAGGGTCTCGAGCAGCGACGCTTGGGTAATGGCATCCGGCACCTCCCGCAAAGCCAGATGGATGGTGGCCAGCGCCACGCGCAAGCCGCCACCGGCCAGCATCATGACCACACGCGCAGTAGCGGTGCGCTCGGCAAAATATTCGGTGTGGCCTGTGAAGGGCACGCCAGCATCGTTGATGGTACTTTTTTGCAGCGGTGCCGTGACCACGGCGTCAAATTCGCCGGCCAGAGCGCCATCGATGGCGCGGTCGAGCATGGCCAGCACGGCCTTGCCGTTGCGGGCATCCAGCTGGCCCGCATGGGCCGGCACGGTGAGTGGACAATCAAGAATCGCCACGCCGCCCGTGCGCGCCGAGGTCCAGGGTTGGAGGTCCACATCGATCGCCAGAGCGCGGGCGCGATCGGCCAGCAAACCGGCATCACCGAG
>CANJOT010000287.1 GCA_947475815.1 Burkholderiales bacterium
ACCTGAGCTGACGCTTAGTTGACGCGGACGTTGGCGGCCTTGACGATGCGGCCGTACTTGTCGATGTCGCTAAGGATCAGTTGCTCGAAGCCAGCCGGTGTGCTGCCCACGGGCTCTGCCCCTTCACCGGCGAAGCGGGCCTTGACATCGGCGTTGTCGAGGGCTTGCAGGATGTCCTTGTTCAGCCGGGCGATGATCGGCTTGGGCGTGGCGCCTGTCGCCAGCACGCCAAACCAATTGGAGATGTCATAACCTGGCAGGCCGGACTCGGAGATGGTCTGCACATCGGGCAAGGCTGGCGAGCGCTTGAGGTCGGCAACGGCGATCGGTTTCAATTTTCCTGCCTTGATGTGCGGCTGGCTTTGCACCACCGTATTGAACATTAACTGCACCTGTCCGCCCATCAGATCGGTAATTGCCGGGCCACCGCCCTTGTAGGGCACGTGAACCATCTTCGTACCCGACATCATGGTGAACAACTCGCCAGCGAGGTGCGGCGATGAACCGTTACCTGAAGAACCATAGTTCAACTGCCCGGGACGGGCCTGCGCGAGCGCGATCAATTCCTTGATATTGTTGGCGGGCAAGCCGGGATACGCGACCAGCACGAAGGGCACCGAGGCAACTTGCGCCACTGCGGCCAGATCCTTGAGCGGATCGAAACTGAGTTTGTAGACGCTGGCGTTGACGGAGTAACTGGCCGAAACCATCAGCAAGGTATATCCATCCGGCGCTGCCGTTGCCGCGAGGCCGGCGCCGAGGTTGCCGCCCGCGCCGCCGCGATTGTCGATCACGACTTGCTGGCCCAGGCTCTCACTGAGCCTTTGCGCCAGAATTCGACCCAGAATGTCGGTGCCGCCGCCCGGGGGAAAGGGAACGATCAGTCGGATGGGCTTGTTTGGGTAGGATTGTGCTGCCGCCATGCCTGGAAGGCCGCATGCAAACATCAGCGCAACGCAGCCGATGGCGCGATGGAACCGCGAAAAATTGAATTGCGCCTTGCTCATGCCTGCTCCGTCTTGAGGGGGAACTGATCGGTCGATTGCCTGATCTGTCGATTGCCGGGTGCAAGCTTATACATCAGCGCGCGTTATGGGAAGGGGCTTCCGGGCATCCATTGCTTACTGACCGACCTGTACGGGCGCGAGAAAGCTACCCGCGACGCCGGCACTCTGAAACATGATGCTCGCGGTGCTGGTATCGGCAACGGCGATGTCGGGCTTGCCATCGCCGCCATGACCATCGAAGCCCGCCTGCACAGGGCTCCATTTTGGTCTGGTTCGGGATGCTTGAATTGATATTTTTCCTCGGGTATTATATTAATTTACCCTATGTTTCATATCGAAGGAGACAGCGATGCCTGCAAGCCAGCGTGAACGCGTCCTCGCCCATCTCGAAATTCATGGCATGTCGCGAATGAGCGAATTGATCAGTGCAGGCGTGACGGCAGCCACAGTCTCGCGGCTTGAGCGGAACGGTGTGCTTACGCGGCTGGCTCGAGGGCTCTATCAACGTTCAGATGCATCCCTTGATCAGAATCACAGTCTTGCAGAAGTATCAAAACTGGTTCCCAAGGGAGTGATTTGCCTCACATCGGCGCTGGCGTTCCATGACCTGACGGACCAGATTCCCGCGCGGGTTTGGGTTGCCATCGGTGCACACGCCTGGAGACCGAAGTTCGAATATCCGCCTATTCATGTGGTTCGATATTCAGATGCTGGACTTGAAACCGGGATTGAACAACATCTGATTGATGGTGTGCAGGTGCCAATTCGTGGTGTCGCCGAGACAATTGCAGACCTGTTTCGATATCGCCGTACTGTCGGCATTAATATCGCGCTGGAAGGTCTGCGTGAAGCTCTGCGACAAAGGAAAGCCACCCCCGCGGATATTTCACGGGCAGGAGTGAACGGCAAGATCTGGAAAATCATGGAGCCCTATGTGAGTGCGTTGATATCCCATGCCTGAATGCAACAAACACCGTGATGTGGGCGCATCAGTGCGTGCGCGGCTGCTGTCGTATGCGCGCGACAACGGGCAGGCTTTTGACTTGCTGCTCACGAGGTACGCGATTGAGCGTCTGTTGCATCGATTGAGTTTGTCGGTGCATCGTGATCGATTCGTTCTCAAGGGTGCCATGTTGATGACGACGTGGTTTGATGCTCCCCATCGCCCAACGCGTGATGTAGATTTCCTCGGCTACGGAGATTTTGCCCCCGAAGCGATGCTTGCTGTTTTTCGCGAAATATTCGCAATTGTGCTCGACGACGGAATTACATTCGATGTCGAGGGATTGCGTGTGGACTTGATTCGGGAGGAGTTGGAGTATGGCGGCGTGCGACTCAGGACGACTGGCCTTCTTGCCCGCGCCCGGATCACCATTGTCATCGACATCGGCTTTGGGAATGCAATTGAACCAGGGTTGGAAGATATTGAGTTGCCCGTCTTGCTCGATTTGCCATCACCAAGGCTGCGCGCTTATGCCCGGGAAACGGTCATCGCCGAGAAATTTCAGGCAATGACGGTATTGGGGTTGGCCAACAGCCGCATGAAGGATTTTTATGATATTTGGTTGTTGAGCCAAGCACAGGTCTATGACGTGGAACGATTGTCACGCGCAATCGTTGCGACTTTTCATCGACGACACACTCCCGTCCCGGTCGACCCCCCAACCGCCTTGACTCAAAACTTTGCAACAGATCCAGGCAAGATTCTTCAATGGAAGGCCTTTGTCCGGGGTCTGCATCCTGATGCCCCATCCCTTGAAGTGGTCGTTTGCGAAGTCGCGGCATTCCTGATGCCGCATTCCCGAGTCGCGGCAGAGCGTGCGCTTGCCATGACGATCGAATCCGGCTGACCCTTGAGCAACGCCCGGCATGTCTGGAATGCAGATGTGGACGAGAGTCTGGGCTCCCACGATCAGGCACCTGATCCGCACGAACTGCTCGATTCGGCGCTGGCGGCCTGCATTGCGCTGACGCTCGAGTTATACATCCGCCGTCGCAATATGGCTGTCACGAGTCTGCGTGTGACCATGGACCATGTGGAAAGCAAGGACGATGCGGGCCAGGTCGTGTATGTCCTGAAGCGCCGGATTTTCATCGAAGGTGAAAGCAGCGAGGCCGAACGCGCGCGCCTGCTCGAAATTGCCGACAAATGTCCGGTGCATCGCATCCTTGTCGGCGAGATCAGCATCGAGTTCGAGTTGGTGTAAGGCCTAGCCCCGACTTGCCCTCAGGCACTGAGCTTACAGACTCTCCCCCGGCATCGTATGGTGCCGAAAGAGATACCACGCCGACAGCAGCGTGGTTGTTGCCGCGACGCCCAGCGCGCCGGAGATGCCGATCACGCCGGCCAGCCCGCCCCACAGCGATGCGCCGACCGCGCTGGCGCCCATCATGGCGCCCAGATAGATCGACATGCCGCGTGCTCGCAGTGCGTTGCTCAGACTCAGTTGGGCTTGTGTGGTCATGGTGTTGCCGGCGCCGGTCCAAGCCATGCCTGCAAAAAACATGGCCAGCGTCGACAGCCAAATCCATGGCGACAGGGCGATGACGATCATCGTCGTGGCAATCAGGATGCTGCCGATCAGCAGCCGCTTTTCCGGTGACATGGCGGTACGCAGGCGTGGCAGGATCACCAGACAGACGAAGACCGCACCTACGCCGAGCGCGCCAAACATGAGGGCGTAGGCGGTCGGGCTGTGCGGGTCGAGCCGGCGGGCCAGCAGCGGCAACAAGGCCATGACGATGGTTGCGTGCAGGTAGAACACCGCGGTACGCAGCATGACCGCGCGCAGCGCCGGCGAATGGGCGGCATGTCGCACGCCCTCGACGATCGCCACCATCAGACCTGTCGATTTGGCCGGCGGCGCGGGCGCGACGCGCTTCCAGCGCACGATGCCGATACAGCCGGCCAGTGCGATCACCGCGTTGAGCGCGTACACCGTCTGCGCGCCAGAGCTTGCGATCACGGCACCCGCGAGCGCCGGGCCGATCACGCGTGAAACATTGAGTGCGACCGAACTGAGCGCCAGCGCTTGCGGCAATTGAACGCGCGGCACCGTCTCGGGCAAGGTGCCGGCGATGCCCGGATTGCGCATCGCAAAGCCGATGCCGCTTGCCAGGGTCAAGGCCAGCAGCAGATAGGGATTCATGACGCCGGCCCAAACCACCGCGAACGACACCAGCCCGACCAGGGCCAGCCACAACTGCGTGAGGAGGATGTAGCGGCGCCGGTCCATCATGTCGGCCACTGCGCCCAGCGGCAAAGCGAGGACGAGCGTCGGTAGCGTCGATGCACTTTGCACCAGCGCGACCATCAGCGGCGAGCTGGTCATACCGGTCATCAGCCAGCCCGCGGCAACGTCGTTCATCCAGGTGCACAGCGTGGCCGACAACGACACGCCCCAGAGGATGCGAAACGCCGGCTGTGAAAACGGCGCGAGGGCGGATGTTGCGGGGACGGGATCGGGTAGCTTGCTCATGCTTTAAGGGCAAGTGGCCCGCTTGCGGACGGCATTAGGTTGGTTGCCGACGATGGTGTTCAGACTTTGAACCGTCATTGATGGCCATCAGCGATGCGAGTACTGGGGTGGTGATTTTTCATGGCTATTTCACAAATTCAAACTGATTGTGTTTTTTGTTGATTTCCGCGGCCACTTGATTAGCGATTTCCCTAAGTGTACTACGCCTCCTGACGAGGAGTGCTTGGGCTGAGCCTATTGGCGATGTCTTTGCCGCCAATGCGCGGGGGTAACGAGAATTTATTGAGGATCACAAGGCCGCTGGC
>CANJOT010000288.1 GCA_947475815.1 Burkholderiales bacterium
CGGCCTTGAGAACGACCATCGGGTCTTTGCCAACCATGATGACGTTGCCAGCGCGAACTTCTTGTGCAGTTTTCATTTCGGGATTTCACGTTAAGGATGGATGCGGGCGCACCGAATCAGAGGCGCCCCGAATCAGAGGCACCGAATAGCGGGTGCTGACCAATCCGACATTTTATCCACTTAAGGCCTCGATGCGCCACTGGGAGATGCAAGCCGTCCGACAAATTCGATCAATTTGCTGGCCAGATCAACATTTTCGCCCCATTCCAGGGCGCGTTGACCGGCCTGTTGCGCCAGAACCGGCCAGTGCGCCAACAGTTCCGAGCAGGCCTCGGCCACCGCTGGCGCGTCCACGCGACTGTTCCAGGCATCCCACAAACGGCGCTGGGCCTGTGCCGCAGTGCACTCGAGTCCGCTCTGGTAGAGATCGAGAAAGGCATCGAGCTTGGCAAAGTGAGCGGCCTCTTCCTGCGCATAAATTTGCCAAACCAGTGGCCGGCCCGCCCACATGCCACGCACGAACGAATCCTCCCCGCGCACGAAATTGACATCGCAGGCCCATAGCAGGCGATCATAATCATCGTGCGGCAGAAAAGGAAACCGCTGGATACGCAGCGCGCCATGGCCAGCGGGCTCGAAGGCCGCAGTCTCGGCCGGCAACAAACCCTCGGGCAACAGCACGGTGACCGGCACGGTCCCGCCAGCCCAGGCCTGCAATTGTTCGGTCAGCGGTGCGCCGGGATAAGCAAACATCGAGACCCGCAGTTCACCCGGCCGGGGCGCTGGCAGGCCCAGCTGTTGCCAGAAAGTGGCGCACGCGTTCTGGTCGGCGCGAAAGGCGTCGCGGCGCGCCAGCAAGCCGGACTCAACCAGTAGACCGCCGCTGGCCGGCCGAAAGCCGGGAAAAAAGAAATGCCGCGTCAAGGGCAGGCCCGGCTGGGGCGAACCCAGACCGTGGCAATCGTCCACCCAGCGTTCAGCACTCAGATATTCAAGATTGATCCAGACCGGTGCGCAACCCTGTTCGGCCATCTGCTGCTGCAGGGCTTCGGGCAGACCACAACCAAACGCCTCGATGATGACACCGGCGAGCGGACCCTCTGGCGACACAAAAGCGGCCGGCCAGCGGCGCACTTCCACCGTGCCGAGGAACTGCACCTCCAGTCCGGCATCCAGACGCGATTCAAGACGCGCGAAGGTGAGCAGATCATCGACCCACAAGCGCACGCTCAGGCCGTGTTCACGCGCCAGTTGACGTGCCAGACGCCAGCACACGCCGATGTCGCCGTAATTGTCGACCACCTTGCAAAACACATCCCAGCGCAACGGCAAGATCGCTCCGGACACGCTCAGGCCCTGATCAGATTTTCCGAGCGCAACAAGGCCAGCGCCTGACGGTAGCGTACATCGTCCTGCAGACGGTCCCAAGTCAGTGCCGGCAAGGTCGGCGTGAGTGCCTCGATGCGTTCAATGGAACGCGCCGGATGTGCATACGCCAGCGCACTGAGGCCATCAAGCAGACGATCGGCCCGCTCCGGCGCATTGCAGACCAGCACCATGTCGCAGCCCGCAGCGAGCGCCGCCTGTGCCGCATCGACCACGGTACCGGCCACGCTGGCACCCTCCATGCTCAGGTCGTCGCTAAAAATCACACCGTCAAAACCATAACGGCCGCGCAGGATATCCTGCAGCCAGAAGCGCGAGAAGCCCGCCGGAGCGGCATCGACTTCCGGATAGATGACGTGCGCCGGCATGACCGCAGCCAGCGCCGGACCGAGCGACGCATACGGCGCAGCGTCATCGGCGAGCACGGCCGCAAGCGAACGCTCGTCGATCGGCACAGCCAGATGGGAGTCGGCCGCCACATATCCATGGCCCGGAAAATGTTTGCCGCAATTGGCCATGCCGGCCAGTAGCAGACCGTGATTAATGCTTTTTGCCAGCAGCGTCACGACGCGGCTGTCGCGATGCAGGGCACGGTCGCCGATGACCGCGCTGGGGCCATGGTCAAGATCGAGTACCGGGGTAAAACTGAGGTCCACACCACAGGCGCGCAACTCGGCCGCCAGCACGAAGGCCGCAGCCGTAGCCGCCTTGCTGGCCAGCAGCGCGTCGGGACGGTCCCAGATCTGACCAAGAGCACGCAGGGCCGGCAGATGGGTAAAACCGTCGGTCCTGAAACGCTGCACCCGGCCGCCCTCGTGATCGACAGCGATCAGCAAACCCGGCCGGCAGGCACGGATGGCGCGGGTCAGCTCGACCAGCTGGGCACGCGCGACAAAATTGCGGGCGAACAGGATGACGCCGCCCACCAAGGGGTCAGACAGGCGCTTTTCGTCGGCGGCCGTCAGGACCGTGCCGGCGACGTCGAGCATTACGGGGCCGGGTCGCAGGGGGGGCTTGGTTGGGCTCATGGCAGGTGCTGTTCAACGACGGCAAATGCCGCCACATAATCGGATTCATCGGTGACGGAGACGTGTGCCTGGAGATGGCGTTCCGCCATCCAGACGGCCAGTGCGCCACTGGTTGCAACACGTGGTTTGCCGCTCGGCTCCTTGAGCAGTTGCATGGCGCGCCAGGTCATGGGCATGCGCATGCCCAGACCGATGGCCTTGGAAAAGGCTTCCTTGGCGGCAAAGCGCGTGGCCAGAAAGGTCAGGCCGCGTTCCGGCAGGCGCGCGCTGCGGCGGCGGTAAATGGCCATTTCCTCGGGCCCAAGGATCTTGCCGGCAAACCGTTCGCCATGGCGCTCGAACACAGCGACGATGCGCTCGCGCCGCAGGATGTCGGTACCGATGCCGTAAATCATCGCCGGGCCGCCACCATCAAGGCCTTCATTTCGCGCACTGCATTCTGCCAGCCGACAAACAGGGCATGGGCAACAATGGCGTGGCCGATGTTGAGTTCTTCAATTTCAGCGAGCGCGGCCACCGGCGTGACGTTCTGATAATGCAGGCCATGACCGGCATTGACGCGCAGTCCGGCGCGGATGCCGGCGCGTGCGCCTTCGCGTACGCGGGCGAGTTCGGCGGCGGCGCTGGCCGCATCAGTCGCTTCGGCATAACGGCCGGTGTGAATCTCGATTACCGGCGCGCCGGCAGCGGCGGCGGCATTGATCTGTGCGACGTCGGCATCAATGAATAGCGACACACGAATGCCCGCTGCGGCCAGCCGCGTGCAGGCGGCCTGCACCTCGTGAAACGCGCCACACACATCGAGTCCGCCTTCGGTGGTCACTTCCAGACGTTTTTCAGGCACCAGACAGACATCGCTGGGCCTGAGCGCACAGGCGAAATCAAGCATCTCGGGCGTGATCGCCATCTCGAAATTCATGCGCGTGCGCAGGCGCGGCAGGATGGCCAGCACATCGGCGTCGCGGATATGCCGGCGGTCCTCACGCAGGTGCAGGGTGATCAGATCGGCACCGGCGTCTTCGGCCAGCAGGGCGGCTTCGAGCGGATCGGGATAGCTGGTGCCGCGGGCATTGCGCACGGTGGCGATGTGGTCGATGTTGATGCCCAGGGCCATGGCGGTCGCGGGTGTGGTGAATGGGTTCATATGTTCTGCAAGTCAAGGAGCATCTGGCGCGTAAACAGGGTCTGTCCGGCCAGATGATGCTGCAAGACCTGGCGCATGAGCAACTTGCCCTGCGCCAGGGTAATGGGATCGGAGTAGTCATCGGCGGCAATGTCGAGCAGGGTCTTGCCGTTGACCACGGCGAGGCCCCCCTGAGCGCCACCCTGCCCGCCCGGACCAGAGGCATTGGCCGTGCGCAACGCAACCGCGCCGTGCTCGGGCAAATAACGATACAGGCCTTCGGGGCGAATCGCCAGACCGTCGGCGCCCTGTGCGAGCTGCAGGCCATAACCGGCCTCGCGCAGCAGCGCCGCTTCGAAACAGCGCAGCGTCGCTGCCACCGGCAGGCCGGCGGCCAGTCGTGCCAGCGCATGCAGGTAGGCGTCAAACAGGGCTTCGTGGGCGTCGTCGCGCGCCAGCAACTTGAGGATCAGTTCATTGAGGTAAAAGCCGCACAGCAGGCCTTCGCCACGCAGGGGCGCAAGACCACCCTGCCACTCGGCGCGCGTCAGTGTGCCCAGCTCACCGCCTTTGCTGGCGCTGCGAATCCAGCTCAGGGAGAGCGGCGCAAAACTCTGCAGGGTGCCACGCAGCGCCGAATGGGGTCGCTTGGCACCACGCGCCACCAGAGCGACGCGGCCATGGTTGCGCGTCAGCGCGTCGATGATCAGACTGGTTTCCTTGTACGGCCAGCTGTGCAGCACAAAGGCCGATTCATCGGCGAAACGCAGGCTCGCTCCGGCCCGGCTGCGCCGGCGTGGCGCCGCCTTGACGGCCGGCGCGGCACGCTCGGGCTCACTCGTAGCCATAACCTTTGAGCGCGGCCTCGTCATCGGCCCAGCCCGACTTCACCTTGACCCAGAGCTCCAGATAGACCCGGCCGCCGAACATTTTTTCCATGTCGCCACGCGCCTCGGTGCCGATGCGCTTGAGCTTTTCGCCACCAGTGCCGATCAGCATGGCCTTGTGCGAATCGCGCTCGACCAGAATGGTGGCGTAGATGCGCCGCTGGTCGTCGAGTTCTTCGTATTTGTCGATCTGCACCGTGGTGCCATAGGGCAACTCGTCACCCACCAGACGGAAGACTTTTTCGCGCACCATCTCGGCGGCGAGAAAACGTTCGTTGCGGTCGGTCAACTCGTCAGGACCA
>CANJOT010000289.1 GCA_947475815.1 Burkholderiales bacterium
GGTTTCGGCATCGTCCAGATCATCGCTCGCCGCGCGGATCTGACGCATGATGTCCTCACCGAGCCGACGCTCGGCCAGCGGTGACAGGTCATCACTCGAACTGTCGCCCAGATTGGGCAGGCTGCTGGACACCGATGCCGCTTTGGGGTCGGCTGCGAACGCGCCCAGCGGCGGCGTGAGGGCCAGGGTGGCGGCCAGAGCCACGCACAGGCCACGGCGTAACGTGCCGGCAGCGCGTGCCGGCGCTGGCGGGCGTGGATCACACTGAGCAATCAGGGGACGGTTGAGTCTGGACATGGTGCTATGATAACTTCGTCAGGCTGCGGTTCAAACAACTGGCTGCCGACTCTTACGTTCACTTACACATTCCGGGGCCGATTTGAGCTGCCCGCGATGAGCTGCCAGCAACCACCATGCCTGCCAACCCCGCACCACCAGACGCCCTGACCCACTTCGATGCCGCCGGCCAGGCCCACATGGTCAACGTCGGCGCCAAAGCCATCAGCACGCGCGTGGCCATCGCCGGCGGCCGTATCCGCATGCAGGCCGCCACACTGGCGCTGGTGCGTGACGGTCAGGCCAGTAAAGGCGACGTACTCGGCGTGGCGCGCATCGCCGCCATCATGGCTGCAAAAAAAACGGCCGATCTCATCCCGCTGTGCCATCCGGTGGCCCTGAGCAGCGTGAGCGTCGAATTCGACATCGACGAGGCCGCTAGCGCCGTGACCTGCACGGCGCGCGCCGAGTGCAGCGGCCAGACCGGCGTGGAAATGGAAGCCCTGACCGCCGTGCAAATTGGCCTGCTGACCATTTACGACATGTGCAAGGCGGTCGATCGCGGCATGATCATCGACGATGTGCACCTGCTCGAAAAACACGGCGGCAAATCGGGGCGATGGGTAAGTCGTTGATTCAGTTTCAGATGGTGGCCCCGGATAGCATCGACCAGGGCCTGAGGATGTCAGATCCAGATCGCCATCAGTTAGTAAACCTCGTCGTGATCCCCAACATTGATTGGAATAATTTCATATTCAGTAATGATGAGCTCAAGCGTAATTCTGTACTTCAGGTTAACAGAGACGCTGTGCAGACCGTTTAGTTTTCCCTTAAGTCCGTGAAGTCGCAAAGAAGGGTGGTGTGGGTTCACTGTTAATAGCTCGAGTGTTTTGGTGTACTGAACCAGCACTTCGGGGTGTTGCTTAATGAATTTTGCGGCTTTGCGGTTGTATTGCTCTGTGAAAATTAACTGCCAGGTCATGCTGCCAACTTTGCGTTCAGCTTAATGATGCGGCGAATGTGTTGGGCAACCGTTTCTTTTACATAGCGGCCGGCGTCGAGATCGGCTTTAGATTCAGCAAGTGCGGCTTCAAGTTCGCACTCGCGAAGATATTGATACTGTTCTTCGCTCATTACGATGTACTTGACTTGACCGCGAACGGAAACGGCAACTTCAGGTTGCGTGGCGAGGGCTTCCTCGATTGCTTTTACCCCTTTTGTTTTGAGGTCGTTGGCTGAAATTATGCTCATGATGAACTCCTGATTAACACTTTTGACAGTATAGTTAATCGCACTATTAAAAGCACGATCATTCGCCATCAGAAACATCCAGTTACAAGCCAACAAAAGCAAAAACCCCAGCGCGAACTCAGGGATTGATCAGACGGCCGGTTCGAGCTGCATGTGCGATTCCAGGCGGGCGGCATAGACAAAACCAAGGACCACCAGGCCTGCAGCGGCAATAGCGTGACACCAGGCCGAATCCACCTGGCCCAACACCGAGGCCGTGATCAATACGCCCAGACTTTGGCCGAGAAAAAAACAAAACCCGAACAGCGCCACCGACAAACCGCGCGCGGTAATCGACAACTGGGTCGCCTCCACCTGAATGGTGTTGTGCAGGCAGTAGTAGCCCAGCCCCGCGAAGAAACAGCCCACCGTGGTGATGGGCCAGTTTGGCATCCAGGCGATCAGCGCAAAACCAAGGCCGAGCGATACCCCACCAAGACGGGCCAGGCCGGGCGTGTCAACCCGGCGCATCAAGGGCCCGGAAATCTGGCTGAAGATCAGCCCGCCTAGGCCAAACAGCGCCAACACCGCGCCGGACTGGGTCAATGACAGGCCAAATTTCTGGTGCATCAGGCTGGGCACAAAGGGCAGAGTGCCAAAAGCAAACACCCCCTCCAGGAAAGCGGCCCCGAAAATCAGGCGCGACCAGCGGGTTGCGAGCAAGCCGGCAAGCTGACGCGAATAGGGCAAGGGCTTGCTCAGCCGGACCGGAACGGCCAGGTCAAACCGCCTCAAGCTGAGCAGGCAAATGGTGCCAAACAGCAGGGCCAGCACCACAAACGCACCACGCCAGCCGACCGACTCGGTCAACAGCCCGCCGATCCATGCGCCGATCATGGTGCCCCCGACAATGATGCCCATGTATTGGGCCAGCACCGCCTGGCGTTTCTCCATGGCCACCGTATCGCCAATCCACGCAATGCCGACCGCCACGATGCCCGCCGCAGATGCGCCCATGCCGGCCCGCGCCACCGCCAGCCAGTAGAGCGACGGCGCCAGCGAGGCGCCCAGCGAAGCCAGGGTGCACAGGCCCACCGCCACAGTGACCACACGCAGCCTGCCATAGCGGTCACCGAGTGCGCCGCAGACCAGCAGCATCAGGCAATACATCATCGTGAACGACGAGATGACCAGAGCCGCCTCAGTATTGCTGACGGAAAATGCCTCCACCAGCGCGGGCAGCATGGCGTCGCAGATGCGCATCGATGCAAGACTGCAAAAGCCGGCCATGGCCAGCAGACGTAATTTGGGTGTGTAATGCGCCATCCAGAGCCATCAGGGAATTGCGTTAAGCAGTAGGCCGTATTGTATCGCATGGCCGGCGCGCCAAAACCGGCCGGTTTTACCCAGGGCTGGCAAAGTGGCATGCGCGTGGTTTAAGATATTGCTGAGGGAGAAGTGACAAGTCCGGACTGCGGAACTCTTTCCGCGCCGGCGGTACACCAGCAAGGTAATCCAACCCGGAGAGCACCATGCGCACACACAGCTTATTGATCCTGCCGTTTCTGTTCGCCACCCAGGCCTGCCTGGCCCAGGCCCAGCCGGTCGCGGCGATGGTGGGCCAGGTCAACGCCATCACCGTGCGCATCGATGCAGCCAATCAGGTCGACACCTGTAATGTCGAGATCAATGTGCCGGGCCAAGGTGTGGTCGAGAAGGAGGTCAGTGCACCGGCCTTCACCACCCAGGTGGATGTCACGCCGCAGCAGACCGGCCCGATTGAGCTCACCTGGAAAGGCAAGACCCGCTTTCGCGGCCTGCGCAGCACGGCCGCCTGCTCGGGATCGGGTAGCGTAAAGGTCTACGCCCGCCTGAGCGCTGCCCAGGTCAAGGCCGTCTGGGACCTGTTCTTCACGCGCATCTCGCCGGTACAGGCCGAATGCGTGCAGGTCGGCCTGAACGCTGGCCAGATCAAGACCACCTCACTCGACCCGCGCGCCGCGCTCTCCAGCCCCGACGACCCCGAAGTGAAACCGGTATTCGCCAAGTGCGAATCTTTCCTTTCGACCAAAACCAGCTGGGGTGATGATCCACAGGAGCGTTTTGCCTGCAACATGGCCAGTGGCAGGGCCTTCTGCGAAGGCCTGTATGCCGAGCGACTGATCGACGGCAAGCTGCGCATCATCTCGCGCACCGAGGCGATGCAATTGCATTTTGACAATCGGCCCTGGACCACTACGGCGCGTGAGTTGCCGCGCAGCGATAACCCTGGTAACCGGGCCAGCCCGCGCAACAATCGCAACAGCGCACCCTGAGGACATTGCTCAAGGCGAGGCAGTGCGAAACCGGCCAGAGATTCCATTGCGCCCTTTTTCCTGCCGGATTTCATGAGAACCAGGGTGGAATGGTGCCAAGGGCGATCAGGGTGACGGCGAGACATTGCAGGCCGACTGGCAAGGACCTCCGACCCGGGGAGCGAAAGCGGATGAGATCACGCAATCGGGGCAATTCGTCGGTCGCCTCAACATGGTTGAAGATCTGCATCGTGCCCGCGACGATACTCAGGCAAACGCCGGCGATCAACTGGAGCAAATGAGTGTCGGTCATGATATTTCTGCAAGTCCCTGAAGTGCCTGGTTCCGGGGCATGGAACAGTCTTAATTTCAATACAACTTCAGAATAAAAGCAAGAAATAGATATGTATAAAAAATAGGGAACCGTGAATTTCCGTTTCAGATTTTACGTGCCGCGATTTGAAAGACATGCGATGCATCGGCAACGCAGGAGGCATTCAGTGTGTTTAGAGCGAGAATCTCAAGTCCGCAGCCGGCCAACAATCGGCGCAGTGCCGTTTCATTGAAGAAATTCACGTGCTCGTGCCAGTGCCGTTTCCTCCGATGCAAATCGCCCGGCCCCGACGAGGTCCGGACGATCTCTTCAAACGGCACTTCAATGTACAGGACCGTCGACGTGCCCATCGCGGCACGCATTTCAAGAATCACATCGGCCGGATAGGATACGTGCTCGAGGACATTGCTGCTGACAATCAAATCATGTGAACCCGCCAGGGCAGCCGCTTTATCAATCCGTTCAGCGCCAGCTACCACCGGCTTGTTGCTGATATCGTAAATGCGAAAATGCCGTGCGGCACTCCGAAAGGGCGTGTTCTTGCCGGTATCTCCACCCCAGTCAAGCACGTTCAATGGAAACGTCAGCCA
>CANJOT010000290.1 GCA_947475815.1 Burkholderiales bacterium
CATGTTGAGTGCCAGCCCGGTCGCAGCGATCGGCCCAAGCACCTGAAAGACGATCGGATAGCCGACAAAGGCGCTGTTCGAACCCGACGCCCCCAGCCCCTGAAAAATGGCCATCGACAGCGGCAGGCGGCGCCACCTCAGGGCAAGCACGGTGACGATCGCCATCGAGAGTAGCGAGCCGAGGCCGTATACCCACAGGTAATCCGCATGCAGCAGGCTGGCCGGGCCCTGATGCACGACGGCGCCAAACACCAGCACCGGCAGGCAAAACTGACCGGCGAACCGGCCGAGTGCGCGCAGTTCACCCTGCGCCATCCAGCCCAGACGCACGGCACCATAGCCGGCAATGATGAGCAGGTAGATGGGCGCGGTGGCGGCGAGAATGTTGCCCATTAACGCCCGGGCGCCGGCAAGGACGGCAAAGCAGCGCGCTGCGCCTGACGCAAACAGGGCCGCACGGATCGAAGCGAAAAACAATGCATTGGAGGGTCTCGGTGTGAGGGCAAGCGGGGCATGGCCCGGCTTCTTGTGCCCATCACTTTAACCGATCGGCGGCACCGTCCGCTGCCGCCACCAGACCACTGAACCGCGCCTACTCCGGCACAACGTCGGAGTCGACGATGATCTTGCCCCACTTGGCGGTCTCTGCCTTGAGAAATCGTGCAAAATCAGCCTGAGTGCCTTCGCCGAGCAGGATGCCCTGCTTGACGAACTCGGCCTTGAGTACCGGATCGGACAGGATCTTGGCTACCTGGTCGTGCAGCAGTTTCTGAATGCCGGGCGGCGTCCCAACCGGCACGAGCAAACCATACCAATTGGTCACGGCATACCCGGGCACAGTCTCGGCCACGGCCGGCACATCCGGCATGAGCGGACTGCGCTGATCGGCCAGCACCGCCAGCGCGCGCAACTTGCCAGCGCGCACGTAAGACAGGCCACCCACCACGGTATCGATGATCAGCGGCACGTGCCCCCCCAACACATCAGTAAACGCCGGCGTGCTGCCCTTGTAGGGCACATGACTGAATTTTGCGCCGCTGCCCGCAGCGAGCAGTTCCATCGCCAGATGCGGGCCACCACCGATGCCGCTGGAAGCGTAGGTCAGACGCCCATTCTGCGCCTTGGCGTACTGGATCAATTCGGTCATGCTTTTAACGGGCAGGGCCGGATGGACCATGACCATCAACTCTGCCCCCGCGACGAGCGCTACCGGCACAAAATCGCGCTCGATGTTGTACGGCAGCTTGCGATTGCGATAGAGCGTCGGGTTGATGGCCAGTTGCCCCATGGTGGCGATCAACACCGTCTGACCATCCGGTACAGCCCGCCCTGCCGCCTCGATGCCCGGAATGCCGCTGCCGCCACCGCGGTTGTCGATGATGACCGGCTGCCCGATCGCGCTGCTCAGCCGGGTCGCCACGGCACGCGCCACCACATCCACCCCGCCACCCGCTACGGCTGGCACGATGATCTTCACCGGTCCGCTGATGACATCCTGCGGCGACGCGCACAGAGGCAGCATCAGCACCAGCCCAGCCAGGCATAAAGTCATTTTCATGAGTATCTCCTCAACGCCGGCAAAGCGGCTTTCACACACCACGCAACGCACCAGTCAAACTGCGGATATCGGCCATGTCCTCGATGCGGGCAACACTCTCAAGGGCATCGAGCGCCTGTTGCCGCTGCCCATAGTCAGCCACCGCATCGGCAAATTTGGCCTGCATGTCAGCCGCAGTAGCCGGACGCCCCCGGCTGCCCCGATTGGCTACACGCCAGACCCGGCAACTGACCGTGCGGCCATCCACCAGATCAAACGCCACATCGCTGAATTCGCGTTCCAGAAAGGTATCGAGCGTGGTCAGATCGGGATGCACTTTGACCTCGATACGATCCATCAGCCCAAGAATTTCCGGATCGGCAATCGACGCATCGCTGAAATCCTTGAGGCGCACGCCGCCATTGCGGATACCCAGCGCCACGCAGAATGGCGCGCAGAACTTGCCTTCGTAGGCCGTTGCAGGCCGCGGCCGGTCCATGGTCTTGAGCACCAGATCATGCACAGCAATGCGCGCCCGTTTGACCTGCGCCGGCTTGAGGTTGTGCTCACGCATCAGGTCGGCGACACCATCGAGGGTCGAGTGGATCAGCGCGCAGCACGGATACATTTTGATGACCAGGCCCGGAAATACCAGATCGTAGGGGGAGCCTATGGCCTCGACGATGGCATTGAGGTCGTAATTGCCCTGCCCATTGAAGGCGTTGCAGAAACCCCAGTCGTTCTCGAGCGCCGCCTCGTGCGCCGTGAAGCCACGCTCGATGAGCGCGGTCGCAAGCGGGCCACAGCGCGCCGCCTTGCCCAGATGGTAGGGATTGGTCATATTGCCAGTCATGGTGCGGATGCCGGAGGCATCCGTGGCGGCAAAACCTAGCGCGTATCGAATCTGGCGTTCATTAAAATCGAGCAGCTTGGCGCATGCCGCCGCCGCGCCAAAATGTCCGAGCGTAGCGGTGGCGTGCCAGCCTCCGGCATAGTGGGCCACACCAACGCCACGGGCGATGGCCGACTCGGTTTCCCATCCGACAATGTAGGCTTCGAGCAATTTTTGTCCGCCTATGCCATGCTGTTCGGCGAGCGCCAGCAGCGAAAAAAGCACCGGCGTGCCAACAAAACCGCTAACGATCAGGCTAATGTTGTCATAATCGAGCGCATGCGCCGTCGCGGCGTTAATAAACGACGCGCCGGTTGCCGAGAGCTGTCTGTTGCAACCGAGCACGCTGGAACTGCCGTCACGCGACTCCAAGCTGATCACTTCACGCAGCAGCCGCACTGAGGGCTCCTGCAGGCCTGCAATCAAGGTCGCAAGCGAATCAGAGATGGCCAGCCGGGCCTGGGCGCGGACGTCTTCGGGAATGTCGGATAAGCGGGTCGAGTGGATGTAGGAGGCAAGGCAGGCGGTTACTTCGGGTATCGCTCGAGTCATGGAATGCAGTCCCTGCAGTGGGCCCCGGCACATCCGGGGCGGGTTGTTTTTATGCCATTCAGAGTACGCCCGGGCGGCGCGCCAGGGGAAATACGAAATTCAGCCGGGGGGCATAAGGCAGGCTTATCTCCCCACCGAATGGAAGGGCTCCAAGGCATGGAAATCCGGCAACTCAGGTATTTCATCGCGGTCGTCGAACTGGGCAGTCTTACCAAGGCAGCCGAGCGCGTGCATGTGGCACAACCGGCCCTGAGCCAGCAGATGGCCGCGCTGGAACGCGATCTTGGCGCTAGCCTGCTGGTGCGCAGCGCACAAGGAGTCCGGCCCACCGCCGCCGGTGAGAACCTCTACCGTCACGCCCAGACCATACTGCGCCAGGTTGAACAGGCCGGCACCGAGATCAAATCCGGGCATGCCGGAGAATCCGGCACCGTACGCATCGGCATGCCTGCAACTATTGCGTCGATGATCGCCGTTCCCCTGCTGACCCGACTGCGCCAGCAACATCCTGGCATCCACCTGTGCCTGTTCGAGAGCAGCGGCACCTACCTGACGGAATTATTGATTCAGGGGCGCCTGGAAATGTGCATCCTGTTTCGCGACATGCAGACATCCGGTGTGGCCTGCGAGGCACTGATCGAGGAAAGCCTGTACATCTTCGGCGCCGCCAAGGTGGATGGCAAACAGCCGAAGATTCAGAGCCTGGCAGATCTGGCCGGCCTGCCGATGGTGTTGCCAAGCAGCGATCAGAACCTGCGCATTCTGGTGCAGCGCAGCTTTGCGCATGCCGGCTGGAAGCTCAATGTGGTCGCCGACATTGATTCGCTCGTGATCCTCGCTTCCGCCGCCGCAGCGGGACTGGGCTACACACTGTTGCCCTGGTCGGCCATCACGCACCTGGCGCCTGGACGCCGCAGCGCCCAGTGCATCGTCGATTCCGGTCTGTCACGAAAAATCGGCTTGTGCTGGCCAACCAGCCTGCCCACCAGTGCGCCGGCTCTGACGGTACGCCTTGCGCTCACGCAAACCGTGCATGAACTGGTTGAATCAGGCCGCTGGAAAGGGGCGCGCCTACATGAAATCACGAACCCGATGCATTCAACCTGATCGTGTTGGCTTCACAACGTCGACCCGGGATGCACCGGCTCCCTGCGGCTTCATGAGCAGGCTCCACCGGGCAAACTTCAGGGCCTTGTGCGATCATGGCCGTTGGCGGATCCAGAAAATCCAGGCCTTTCTCAGGTTTGGCTCACACCCGACCCATCCCAATCTCGATGTCAAGACCCAGAATCCGTCAAAATCACACTCCAACGATGACCACCACGAATCCCCTGCTTGCCGGCCCACGTGCCAAACCCGCCGCCGCCGATCACCCCGTCCACGAATTGCTCGCCGCCCGCTGGAGCCCGCGCGCCTTCTCGGACCAGGAGATCAGCGACGCCAACCTGCATCTGCTGTTCGAAGCCGCGCGCTGGGCGCCCTCGGGCTCAAACGAGCAACCCTGGAGCTTCGTGTTTGCACGCCGCACCGACACTGAGGGCTTCGCACGCATACTCGAAAGTATCAGCCCGAACAACGCCACTTGGGCCAAGGGCGCGGCGGTGCTGATGATCACGGCGGCGCGCATCAATCGCCTCGGCAAGGACATTCCTTCCGGCTCGTCCCAGTATGATCTGGGTGCCTCGGTGGCCATGCTGAGCGTGCAGGCGACGGCGCTCGGCATTGCCCTGCA
>CANJOT010000291.1 GCA_947475815.1 Burkholderiales bacterium
CATCTTGCCGCCCATGCCGATGATGTTGACGATATTGCCGTCGCGCTGTTTCATCATCTGTTTCATGACGGCATCGAGCGCGTGCACATAGGTGAAGAACTTGGCATCCATGGCGCCGCGAAAGGCTGCCGGCGTGAGGTCTTCAAACGATGTGCGCTGGGCCGCGCCGGCCGAGTTGATCAGCACGTCGATGCGGCCGTGGCGTGCGGCCACGGCGGCGACCATGGCGGCCGCTGCATCGGCATCGGTCAGATCGACGGCGTGGCTCTCGGCCTTGCCGCCGAGGCGCTCGACCGCACTGGCCAGGCGCGTCGCATCACGCGCCACGATAATGACGTGTGCACCTTCGGCAATGAAGGCCTGTGCGCAGGCAAAGCCGAGGCCCTTGCTGCCGCCGGTGATGAGGACGATTTTGTCTTTGAGGCCGAGGTCCATGAAATTCCAATCAGAAGGCGTCGTCGTGCATGGCCAGCGCCGCATCGGCACCATGGACCACACAGTGGGCCAGAGCTTCGGAGCGCGGCAGGATGTGATCGGCATAAAAACGCGCCGTCAGCAGTTTGCCTTGGTAAAAAGTTTTGTCGCCATCGCCGCTCGCCAGATGGGTGAGCGCCACGTCGGCGGCGCGTGCCATCTGCCAGCCGCCGGCGACGATGCCGACCAGTTCGAGAAAGGGCACGGCGCCCGCGGCAGTCTTGCGGATGTCGCTGCCATAATTGGCAACGATGAAATCGACCGCGATCTCCAGCGACGCGGTCGAGCGGCTCAGTTCGTTGGCAATGGCCGTCAGCTGTTCGTCGTTGCGATTGCGGATGCGCACCTCGACGTCGTGGATGGCCATGATCATCTCGCGGATGGTCGTGCCGCCATCGCGCGCGACCTTGCGGCCGATCAGATCAAGCGCCTGAATGCAGGTCGTTCCTTCATAAATCGCCGTGATGCGCGCATCACGCAGATGCTGGGCCGCACCGGTTTCTTCAATGAACCCCATGCCGCCATGCACCTGCACGCCGATCGATGCCACATGGATCGCCGTTTCAGTACTCCAGCCTTTGACCACCGGGATCATCAGGTCGACAAATTTTTGTTTGGCCGCGCGCACACCCGCGTCGGCATGGGCGTGGGACACATCGATGGCCGCGCCCACCACGCAGGCCAGCGCACGCATGGCTTCGGTATACGCCTTCATTTCCATCAACATGCGGCGCACGTCGGGGTGACGCAGAATGGACACACGCTCGCGTTTGCCACTACCCGCTTCGGTGCCCTGAATGCGGTCGCGCGCGTAACGCAGGGCACGCTGGTAGGCGCGCTCGGACAGACCGATGCCCTCGATGCCAACCGAATAGCGCGCCGCGTTCATGGTAATGAACATGTACTCCAGGCCGCGATTTTCCTCGCCCACCAGCCAGCCGGTAGCCCCCGCGTTGTCGCCAAAGGCGAGCACGCAGGTCGGGCTGGCGTGGATGCCCAGCTTGTGTTCGGTCGACATACAGCGCACATCATTGCGCGGGCCGGGCGAGCCGTCGGCGTTGAGCAGGAATTTCGGCACGATGAACAGCGAAATGCCCTTCACGCCCTCGGGCGCATCGGGGGTGCGCGCCAGCACCAGATGAACGATGTTATCGGTCATGTCGTGTTCGCCGTACGTGATGTAAATCTTCTGGCCGTGCAGACGGTAGCTGCCATCGGCCTGCGGCACGGCGCGAGTGCGCACGGCCGACAGGTCGGAGCCGGCCTGTGATTCGGTCAGCACCATGGTGCCGGTCCATTCGCCGCTCACCAGCTTGGGCAGCCAGGTCTGCTTTTGCAGGTCGGTGCCGCACAGGGCAACCGATTCAATGAAACCGGCGGTCAGCATCGGGCACAGCGCGAACGAGGTGTTGGCGCCGTTCCACATTTCCTCGACCAGCGCCGAGATCAGGCGCGGCAGGCCCTGGCCGCCGTAGGTCGGGTCGCCTGACAGGCCGTTCCAGCCGCCGTCGATGAATTGCCGGTAGGCTTCTTTCCAGCCCTTGGCCGTGTATACCTCACCGTCGTCCCAGCGCACCCCTTCGCGGTCGCCACTGATGTTGAGCGGCGAGAGCACATTGGTGGCGAACTTGGCGGCTTCTTCGAGAATTGCTTCGGCGAGGTCGGGCGTGGCATCTTCAAAGCCGGGCAGGGATGACAGGGTTTCAACCTGGGCCAACTCGCGCAGCACAAACTGCATGTCCCGCAGCGGGGCGACGTATTCACTCATGACAACTCCTGATCAGATGCTGTTGTATGGAAAGCCTGCCTGATTTTCTATGGTCGATATCTTACATGCTGCGCCGGTACTGGCCACCGACCTCGAACAGCGCGGTGGTGATCTGGCCCAGCGAACAGACGCGCACCGCATCCATGAGGACGTCGAAGACGTTCTGGTTGTGGATGACCGCCTGCTGCAGGCGCAGCAGCATGGCGGGTGCGCTGTCGGCATGGCTGCCCTGAAATTCACGCAGGCGCTTTAACTGGGACCGTTTTTCGTCTTCGGTCGAACGCGCCAGCTCGATGGTGCCGGTGTCGTGCGCCGCATCCGGATTGCGGAAGGTGTTGACGCCAATGATCGGATACTCGCCAGTATGCTTGAGCATCTCGTAATGCATGCTCTCTTCCTGAATCTTGCCGCGCTGGTAGCCGGTTTCCATGGCGCCCAGCACACCGCCGCGCTCGGCGATTTTTTCAAACTCGGAGAGCACTGCTTCTTCGACCAGTTCGGTCAGTTCGTCGATGATGAAGGCGCCCTGGTTGGGGTTTTCATTCTTCGCCAGGCCCCATTCGCGGTTGATGATCAGCTGGATCGCCATGGCGCGCCGCACGCTGGCATCAGTCGGCGTGGTGATGGCCTCGTCATACGCATTGGTATGGAGCGAGTTGCAGTTGTCGTAAATGGCAATCAGCGCCTGCAGGGTAGTGCGAATGTCGTTGAAATCGATTTCCTGGGCGTGCAGGCTGCGGCCGCTGGTCTGGATGTGGTATTTGAGCTTCTGGCTGCGTTCGTTCGCACCATATTTGTCGCGCATGGCCACCGCCCAGATGCGCCGCGCTACGCGGCCCAGCACGGTGTACTCAGGGTCCATGCCATTGGAGAAGAAAAAGCTCAGGTTGGGCGCGAAATCGTCGATGCTCATGCCGCGTGCCAAATAGGCTTCGACAAAGGTGAAACCGTTGGAGAGCGTGAAGGCCAGCTGTGAAATCGGGTTGGCGCCGGCCTCGGCAATGTGATAGCCGGAGATCGATACCGAGTAAAAATTGCGCACCTTGTTGCGCACGAAATATTCGGCCACGTCGCCCATCACCTTGAGCGAAAACTCGGTCGAGAAAATGCAGGTGTTCTGGCCCTGATCTTCCTTGAGGATGTCGGCCTGCACCGTGCCGCGCACATTGGCCAGCGCCCAGGCGCGGATGCCGGCAATTTCGGTTGCATCGGGCGCGCGGCCATGGTCGGCCGTGAATTTGTCGATCTGCTGGTCGATAGCGGCGTTCATGAACATCGCCAGAATAGTCGGCGCCGGGCCGTTGATGGTCATGCTCACCGAGGTGGCTGGGTCGCACAGCTCAAAGCCGGAATAGAGCACCTTCAGATCGTCGAGCGTCGCGATGCTGACGCCCGAGTTGCCGATCTTGCCGTAGATGTCGGGCCGTTCGTGCGGGTCGTTGCCGTACAGCGTGACCGAATCAAAGGCCGTCGACAGGCGCTTGGCGGGCATGCCGGCCGACACCAGCTTGAAGCGCCGGTTGGTGCGAAAGGCATCGCCCTCGCCGGCAAACATGCGCGTCGGGTCTTCCCCCTCGCGCTTGAACTGGAAGGTGCCGGCGGTGTAGGGAAAATACCCGGGGGCGTTGTCGAGCATCAGCCACTTGAGGATTTCGCCCCGGTCTTCATACCGCGGCAGAGCGACCTTGCGGATCTTGTTGCCCGAGAGCGTGGTCTGCACGAGGCTGGTGCGAATTTCCTTGTCGCGGATTTTCACGACGTATTCGTCGCCGGCGTAGTCGGCTTGCATCTGCGGCCAGTCCGCCAGCAGCTGGCGGGCGTCGGCGCCGAGGCGTGCCTCACGTTCGAGCGCCAGCGGTTCGAGCACATCAATGGTGCCGTCAGCGCCCGGCAAGCCGGCCACCATACCCTGCGTGGCGCGCAGTTGCTGCACCTCGCGCGCCAGACGCGACTGGGCGATGGCGCGGCGTTTGTAGCCGCGCACCGTATCGGAAATTTCGGCCAGATAACGCACGCGGGCACCGGGCACCACCGGGGTCTGGTTGGTGCTGTGGCGCGTATTGACCATGGGCAGGCGGCCAGCGCCCAGCACCAGGCCAAAACCGATCAGGCGCGCCTTGATGGCCTGATAGAGCGCGGTCACGCCATCGTCGTTGAAGCGGCTGGCCATGGTGCCAAACACCGGCATTTCTTCGACCCGCTTGCTGAAGGCTTCGTGGTTGCGCTGGACCTGTTTGGCGACGTCGCGCAGGGCATCGGCCGCGCCCTTGCGGTCAAACTTGTTGATGGCGACAAACTCAGCAAAGTCGAGCATATCGATCTTTTCGAGCTGGCTGGCCGCGCCAAACTCGGGCGTCATCACATACATCGGAATGTCGACCAGCGGCACGATGGCGGCGTCGCCCTGGCCGATGCCCGAGGTTTCGACGATGATCAGATCAAACCCGGCC
>CANJOT010000292.1 GCA_947475815.1 Burkholderiales bacterium
CGCCAGCTGATCGGTGCGCACATGTTTGGCCAGCAGGGCCCAGGCCTGCTCGCGCACCGGGTTGGGCACATAGACGCAGTTGATGCCATACAGGTTGACGCCGCGCAGGATGAAGGGCAATACCGTGCCATGAAAGTCAGCGCCCTGCGCCAGACCACAGGCGGCGACTGCGCCATTCCAGCGCGTCTGCGCGCAGGCGTTCACCAGCGTATGGCTGCCGACCGTGTCGATGACGCCGGCCCAGCGTTCTTTCTGCAGGGGTTTGCCGGGCTCGCCCAGTGGCCGGCGGTCGATCACGCTGGTGGCGCCCATGAATTTCAGGTAGTCACTTTCCTCAAGCCGGCCGGTCGACGCGACCGCCTGATAACCGAGACCCTGCAGCAGGGCCAGCGCGACGGAACCGACACCGCCTGAGGCGCCTGTCACCAGCACTTCGCCATCTCCCGGTTGCAGGCCGTTTTTTTGCAGGGCCATGACACACAGCGCGGCGGTGTAGCCGGCGGTGGCGATGCTCATCGACTGGTGGGTGGTGAATCCTTCGGGCAAACGCAACAGCCAGGCGGCCGGCAGGCGCGCCTTCTGCGCGTAGCCGCCCCAGTGGCTTTCACCGAGGCCCCAGCCATTGACGACAACGCGGTCGCCGGCCTTCCACGCCGGATCGCTGCTCTGTTCCACCGTGCCGGCCAGATCGATGCCCGGCACCAGCGGCCAGATCTTGGCGATGGCGCCGCGTCCGGTCACGGCCAGCGCATCCTTGAAGTTGAGACTGGAGTACTCCACGCGCACCAGGGTGTCGCCCTCCGGCAGGCGGGTTTCGTCGAGCTGTTCGAAACGTGCGCGGGTCTGTTTGTTCTCCTGGGTCAACAGCAGGGCGGTGAACATGGCGGGGCGTCCTTTCGTGCGATCTGGGTGGAGGAGAATTATAGTGAAAACGCAGCGTGCACGACCCGGGCGGCCTATTTTCATTTCATGTAGTGTTTATTTTTTGTTGATCTATAGCAAGATTTGAATTGCCTTGTTCTTGCTCCGGGAGTACAGTCGCGGCCTCATGAACGCATTCTTCGACCGACAGAAGCAGAGGATCTATCCGGCCATCGATATGGCGTTGAGCGACGCCTGTCATGCTGCCCCGTTTGCCCTGGCGCGGGCGCGCATCTGCTGGAGCGAGAGCGAGAGCGACAGCACCACCGGCTGGGGACGCGACCGCGATGGCGCACTGGCCCGGGTCAAGGCCGTCAGTGAAGCGGTTGAGCGGCGTGCCTGGCGGCAGTTGCCCTGGGCGCGCTGGGGTCGCGCCAGTGGTTTGCCAACGGCCATCTGCCCGGACAGCTTGACCGGGTATGCTGACAGCCAGTTTGAAGCCACCGATTTTCCGTTCACGCGGTTTACCCCACAGCGGTTTTACTGGTGGTTGCCGGCGCGTGCCATCCTGGATGACGCCGAGGCTTGGGTGGCGGCCGATTGTGTCTGTCATCCCTGTGCATTCGCTTCGGGTTACCGGGAGCGCCTGCTGACCTTTGCCACGACCTCGGGCTGCGCCAGCGCGCCGCGGCGTGAGACGGCCATTGCGGCGGCGGCCTTCGAGTTGCTTGAACGGGATGCCTTCATGCGTCACTGGTTTGCGCAGGAGGGTGGCCAGCCTGTCGACCTCAACACGCTGCCTGCCGCACAAGCTGCACGCTTCATGGCCTGGCGGCGGGCCGGCTGCCACACCGGTCTGATGTGCTTGCACCTGGGCCTGCATCCGGTCTGGCTGGCCTGGGCGCAACATCCGGAGCGGCACTTCACCTGCCTGGGCACGGCCAGCGGCGCCGATGCTCTGGCCGCCCTCGAGACCGCCCTGAACGAACTCGACACCCACGTGCTGGCGCGCCTGGATGCCGGGCCCGGCCTGCCCGTCAAGACGGCCGACCAGGCGCGCACGCCCGCCGATCATGCCGCCCTGTATGCGAGCGCCGCATATTTTCGTCAGGCCGATGTGCTCTGGTCTGACGCCGGCCGAGGGGCCTTTGCGTTTGCGCCGCTGGTGGCCACATTCGAAGTCAGGTTGAGCGTGTTGTACCGTCGCCTGGCGAGCGCCGGTCATCCCCTGCACTGGGTCGATTTGAGCCTGCCGGCGGCGCGCGCCATCCATGCCGGGGCGCCGCTGGTGACCGTGCGCGCCGTTGCTCCCGGCCTGATTCCGCTGGCGTTTGGCAAGCTGCTGCCACTGAAACTGGATCGCTGGCGCCGTTGTCCGCCTGGCGCGATTCACCCTTTTACCTGAGCACCATGCAATTTCTCTATAACGTACTGAACCACCTGCAGCCCGTACGCCAGTGGGCGAAAATCCATGGTGTGCGGGTGCTGCTCGATGCGGAGACCTTTGCCCTCAGTCTGCTCGCCGGCGACCTTACGGTGCGACTGCAACCGCGTTTTCTGATTGCCCTCGAAGATGGCTGCAAGGCCTATACCAGTTATTTTTCCAGTCGCTGCCGGTTTGTCGGCTGGCTGCCCTATCGGATCAAACGCTGGTCGCTGGCGAGTGACAAGCTGGTCTTCAAACGGTGGTGTGCTGAACGTGGGTTGCTAGTGCCAGATGGCTGGCAGGGGGGCCAGAAACCGCAGGCGGACTATCTGGTCAAGCCGGTGCATGGTTCTTTTGGCCGCGGAATCCGCGGGCCGTTTCGCGCCGGTACTCCGCCCGGCCCGCTCGCTTCCGGCGCGCAGCAAGCGTTGTTTTGCGAGCAGTTCATCGCTGGCCGGCCCGCCAAGATCTGGTTCTGGAATGCCCAGCCGGTTGCCATGGAGATGGTTGAGCCGCCCGCCATCACGGGTGACGGTCTGCGCAGCATTGCGCAGATGCTCGCCACGCCGCGTGGCAATTTTGATCTCGCCTACCGGGACGGGGTGCGCGGCGAGTTGCTGGCCTGGCAGGGCCTGGCCATGAACAGCATCCCGGCGGCGGGGCAGGTGGTGCTGCTCGATTTTTTGTATGCGACGCCGTTTGATCGTGCGGTCCTGCAGAGTCGCGACAGCCTGGCCACGCAGTCGCCCGGCTTTCTGCAGGAACTGGCACGTGCCGGTCGGTTGCTGCACGCCGCCATCCCGGCTGGCCTGCGCGACGCGACCCTGTTCACCGTGGATGCCGTGCTGGATGACCGCGACCAGTGCTGGCTGCTGGAGATGAACAGTCATACCGTGGTCCATCCGCGCACTTATCCGGCCATGCTCGATGAGCTGTTGCTGGGGCAAAGCGCGGGTGTGGCGTGAGCGCGACCGCTCGTGTCTGACCGTGCCCGCCGCCACTGGCGCTTTGAAACCAGCGCCGTGCATGCCGGCTATGCGCCGCGGCACCATCTGCGCGCCCTCGCCACACCGCTCTACCAGACGGCCGCTTATGCCTTTGACAGCAGCGCACACGCGGCTGGACTGTTCGACGGGTCGCAGGCCGGCTTTGTCTACAGCCGTCTGGGCAACCCCACTGTGCAGATGCTCGAAACGCGCGTTGCTACGCTGGAGCAGGGCGTGGCTGCAGTGGCGACTGCGTCGGGCCAGGCGGCACTCTCTTGCGCCCTGCTGACCATCGCCGGGGCGGGTGACAACATCATCGCCGCGTCGGCGTTGTACGGCACCACCTGGAATCTGCTGGCGCATGTCTTGCCGCAATACGGCATCCGCAGCCACTTTGTCGGGTATCGCGATTTGGATGCCATCCGGGCACTGGTGAATGATCAGACCCGTGCCCTGTTCTGCGAATCGGTCACCAATCCTGCGGGCGCCGTGCCTGATCTGCAGGCCTGGGCCGAACTGGCACATGAACTTGGTTTGCCGCTGATGGTTGACAATACGCTGGCGACCCCTTACCTGTGCCGGCCGATCGAGGCGGGCGCCGACATCGTTGTGCATTCCCTCACCAAAGCCATGGGTGGTCACGGTGTCGCGCTCGGTGGTGCGGTGGTTGATGCGGGCCGTTTTTCCTGGTCACAACATGGCGCGCGCTTTGCGCGCCTGGTTGACCCCGATCCGGCCCACCATGCGCAGTCTTTTGTGCATCGTTATGGCGAACGCGCTTTTGCTGCGCGCTGCGCCGCCGTGCCCCTGCGCAATCTGGGCGCGGTGCTGTCGCCCTTCAATGCTTTTCTGATCATGCAGGGCATCGAGACGCTGGCCCTGCGCATGGAACGCATTGTTTTCAATGCCACCCGGATTGCTGCATTCCTGCGTGCGCACGCAGCCGTCAGCTGGGTGTCGTATGCCGGCTTGAAAGATCATCCGGATGCTGCCATGGTGCAGCGTTACCTTGGCGGCCAGGGGCCAGGGGTATTGAGTTTCGCGGTACGTGGTGGCGCGCCCGCTGGCGCGCGCTTTCAGGATCAGCTGCAACTGATTTCCCGGTCCGTCAATCTGGGCGATTGCAAGACGCTGGTGTGCCACCCAGCCTCGACCACGCACCGGCAGCTGCGGGCCGACGAGCGTGCTCGTGCCGGCGTGAGCGACGATCTGATGCGACTCTCGGTCGGCATCGAACACATCACCGATCTGCTGGACGATCTGGATGCCGCGCTGTGCGCCAGTCAGGTCTGATCAGGTCGCGCCTGAAGTGCCGCCAGAGCGCCCAAGAATTCTGCCGAAAAATTCAGCCGGCAGCAGGCTTTCCACCAGATAGGTGGTGACCAGCAGTACGGCGTGTTCGGGGCC
>CANJOT010000293.1 GCA_947475815.1 Burkholderiales bacterium
GCGCGGGACTAAAGCGGACTTCACGCCAATCACCCTCGCTCCCAAGCCATTATCGCCGCGTCAAAAATTCGCCGATTATTTCTAAACGAACAGTATTGACACCAGACCCCGGGGTACGGGGTAGTCAAAACGGCAACTTTCCATCCAGCTTTACCGCCAGCAATACCCGCCGAAAATCACTCTGAATACGCGCCAGCGCCGCCGCGCTATCGGCCTCAAAGCGCAACACAATCACCGGCGTCGTATTGGACGAGCGCGCCAATCCAAATCCGTCCGGATATTCCACCCGCAAGCCGTCAATCAGCGAAATCCGCTCGCTGCCCGGAAAAACCGCGGTCTTGCGCAGCTCATCAATCAGGGCAAAATTTTCACCCTCTGCCAATTCCCAATGTAACTCGGGTGTCGACAGCGAATTGGGCAAGGCATTGAGCACTTCCGATGGATCGCGCCCGGCCGCCTTGAGCCGCGACAGAATCTCCAGCAGGCGCGCACCGGCATACATGCCGTCGTCAAACCCATACCAGCGATCTTTGAAAAAGATGTGGCCGCTCATTTCACCGGCCAGCGGGGCGCCGGTCTCGCGCAAACGCGCCTTGACCAGCGAGTGACCGGTTTTCCACATCATCGGCACACCGCCATGGCTGAGCACCCAGGGGGCGATGTTGCGTGTGCATTTAACGTCGTAAATGATGGTGCCGCCCGGGTTGCGCGTGAGCACATCCTCGGCAAACAACATCAGCTGACGGTCGGGATAAATGATCTGGCCGTCTTTGGTCACCACTCCGAGGCGGTCGCCATCACCATCAAACGCCAGCCCAAGCTCGGCGTCGCCGGCAGCCAGACAGGCAATCAGGTCCTGCAGGTTTTCCGGATGGGCCGGATCGGGATGGTGATTCGGAAAAGTACCATCCACCTCGCAGAACAGGCTGGTAACCTGGGCACCCATGCGTTCGTACAACTCGGGGGCAAAGTCGCCCGCCACACCGTTGCCACAGTCGATGGCGATGCGCATGGGCGCGCTCAGGCGCACATCGGACAGAATGCGCGACAGATACGCTTGACGTACCTCACGCTGCTCGTATCCACCCGGGGTCAAGGCCTCATGCAGATTGCCGTCAACGATGCGCTGATAAAGGCTCTGGATGCGCTCGCCGTGAATCGCCTCGCCGGCAATGACCATCTTCAGGCCGTTGTAGTCCGGCGGGTTGTGGCTGCCCGTGATCATCACACCACAGTGGGTATCGAGTTCGTGGGAGGCGTAGTACACCATGGGCGTCGCCACCTGCCCGATATCGATGACATCCAGTCCGGCGGCACGGATGCCGTCGGCAAGCGCGGCGATGAAGGCCGGACCGGACAGGCGGCCATCGCGGCCGATAACGATGCTTTTCTGATCGTGCTCGCGCGCATCGCTGGCAATCGCCTGACCGATGACGCGCACGACATCCACGGTCAGGGTGGCGTCAACAATGCCGCGTATATCGTAAGCCTTGAACAGCACGGGGGCGACCTTGACCGGCATGGCAGCGCTCATGCGCGCCCCTGGCGAACGAACGCCACTGCGGCTTGCATGGCACCTGCAGGAACCGGCTGGGCTTGGTCAGACTTAAAATACGTTAAAGTAATCAGGATATCGAACATGAGCAGCACACAAGGTGGAAGCATGAAAAATGAAATGTTGTTGCCCGTCATTTTATCGGGCGGCGCGGGGACGCGCCTGTGGCCGGTGTCACGCGAGGCCCATCCCAAGCCGTTCATGCGCGTGGGCGACACGCACAGCCTGCTGCAAAAAGCGATCTTGCGCGGCCTGACCGCAAGCGGCATGACGAATTGTGCCATTGTTACCAACAAGGAATATTACTTTCTCACCCGCGATGAGATCGCTGGTCTGGAGCAGCCAGCCACACCGACCATGCTGCTGGAACCGGCCGGCCGCAACACTGCACCGGCGATTGCCCTCGCAGCGCTATGGGCGCAGGCGCAACATGGCGCCGACACCATCCTGCTGGTGCTGCCGGCCGACCAACTGGTGCGCGATCTGGAAGGTTTTCGTGCCGCCTGCGCGAGCGCTCGCACCCTCGCAGCCGAAGGCCGGCTGGTGCTGTTTGGCATTGAGCCGGCCATGCCGGAAACCGGCTTTGGATACATCGAACTCGGTGCCGCCCTGCCCGGCGTCAAGGTGCACAAGGCCGCACGCTTTGTTGAAAAGCCCAGCCTCGACAAAGCCATCGAATACCTCGCTTCGGGACGTTATGTCTGGAACAGCGGGATGTTCTGCTTTCGTGCCGACGCCATTCTGGCCGCGCTGCAACGCCACGCACCCGCAGTGCTGGCCGCGGCGCAGGCGGGCTGGGACAGCGCGCATGCCCAGGGCGACCATGTCGATTTCAGCGCCGACAGTTTTGCCGCCATGCCGGCCATTTCGATCGACTACGCCGTCATGGAACATGCCGACAATATCGCCGTGGTGTCCTGCGATGTCGGCTGGAGCGATGTGGGCTCCTGGAAGGCCTACAGCGAACAGTTGCAGGCCGATGAACAGGGCAACACCGTCATCGGCGACGCCCTGCTGATCGACAGTCACAACTGCCATGTGCAGACCGAGGGCCGGCTGGTGGCTGCAGTCGGCCTGTCAAACATAGTGGTCGTCGACACCCCAGACGCCCTGCTGGTGGCCACACGCGAACGTTCGCAGGATGTGCGCGTGGTCGTCGAGCGCCTCAAACTGCGCGGCCACGACAGCATCAGACTGCACCAGACCACGGCCCGCCCCTGGGGCAGCTACACGGTGCTCGAGGAAGGGCCGCGCTTCAAGATCAAGCGCATCGAGGTCAAACCGGGGCAGTCGCTGTCGCTGCAACTGCATCATCACCGCAGCGAACACTGGGTGGTGGTCACCGGCCGCGCCTGGGTGACCAATGGCACCGACGAATTCGCCGTCGAGGCCAATCAATCGACCTATATTGCCGCCGAAATCAAACACCGTCTGGAAAACCGCAGCGCCGAACCACTGGTCATGATCGAGGTCCAGTGTGGCGACTATCTCGGTGAAGATGACATCGTCCGTTTTTCCGACATTTACGAACGCGCCTGATCCAGGCGCCCTCCCTGCTTTTTTCCTGCTTTTTTCCTGCTCTTTTCTTGTTCATGTCCTGATGAAAAAAATCCGCAAAGCAGTTTTCCCCGTCGCCGGTCTGGGCACACGCTTTCTGCCCGCCACCAAGGCGTCTCCCAAAGAAATGCTGCCGGTCGTCGACAAGCCCTTGATCCAGTATGCGGTCGAGGAGGCGGCTGCCGCCGGCATCACCGACATGATCTTCATCACCGGCCGCAACAAGCGCGCCATCGAAGATCATTTTGACAAGGCAGCCGAGCTCGAAACCTCGCTCATCAACGGCCAGAAACACCAGATGCTCGAAGCGATTCGCGCCATCACGCCACCGGGCATCAATTTCATCTACATCCGTCAGGCCGAACCCCTCGGCCTCGGCCACGCCGTGCTGTGCGCCGCCCCGGTGGTCGGTGACGAGCCCTTCGTGGTCATCCTGGCCGACGACCTGATTGCGGGCGTCCCCGGAGCAACCGAACAGATGGTGCGGCAATTTGATGGTCGCCATTGCATCCTCGGGGTTGAAGATGTGCCGCGCGAAAGCACGGGCTCGTATGGCATCGTCAGTACCCTGCCTTCGACGGGCCGCAGCGCGCTGGTCAACGGCATCGTCGAAAAGCCGGCGCCGGCTGACGCGCCCTCAACATTGGCCGTGGTCGGCCGGTACGTGCTGCTGCCCGAAATTTTTGACGTGCTGCGCGACGTGCGCCCCGGCAAAGGCGGCGAAATCCAGCTGACCGATGGCATTGCCGAACTGGTGGCGCGCGATCTGGTGACCGCGTTCCGGTATGAGGGTCAACGTTACGACTGTGGCTCGAAGCAGGGTTATCTGCGGGCGACGGTTGAATTGGGCCTGCGACATCCCGAGGAAGGTGCGGCCTTCCGCAAGTACCTGACCGACTTCCGCTTCTGAGCCATGGAAATCGAGCGGCTCGCCATCGCCGATGTCGTCCTGCTGACCCCGCGCCTGTTCGAGGACGGGCGCGGTGGCTTCATGGAAAGTTTCAATCACGCACAATTCGAGGCCACCATCGGCCACTGCCCGCAATTCGTGCAGGACAATCACTCGATCTCGCACCACAGGGTGTTGCGTGGCCTGCACTACCAGATCCGCCAGCCGCAGGCCAAACTGGTACGCGTGGTGGCCGGAGAGATCTTTGATGTGGTGGTCGACCTGCGCAGGAGTTCACCGCATTTTGGCCGCTGCGTCACGGCCATCCTGAGTGCGGCCAACCGCAGACAGATCTGGGTACCTGAAGGGTTTGCCCATGGCTTTGCCGTCTTGAGCGAACACGCCGAGGTTGTCTACAAGGCGAGCGCGTATTGGGCGCCCGAATTTGAACGCTGCATCGCCTGGAACGACCCGCAACTGGCCATTCGCTGGCCCTTTGAGGGCGAACCGGTGCTGGGCGCCAAAGACCGCGAAGGCACGGCCTTCGCGCAGGCCGAGGTGTTTGACTGATCAGTGCGTGACGCCGTCGCGCGCCAGCACACGTGCCACGGTCAGCAGCATGATTTTCAGATCGAGCAGGAATGACTGCGTGCGCAGGTATTCC
>CANJOT010000294.1 GCA_947475815.1 Burkholderiales bacterium
CCATCGTGCCGTCGATGACGCGGCGCATGCTGCCGATGCGCGCGCTGCTGTTTTCGTTCATGTCGAAAAACGCCACCCGCGCCAGTGACTTCTTCAAGATTCCGACCAACCGGGTGGTCGAACTCGGCACCCAGCTGGTGATCTGACACCCGCGCCGCCCGCCGGAGGCAACGACCTGCCATGATGACCAACGCCGCGCTCGAAGTCCTTGAAAACGTCACCTTCGACGAAATCCGCATTGGCCAGAGCGCGCGCCTGCTGCGCACCCTGCGTCTCGAAGACATTCAGGCCTTTGCAGCCGTCTCGGGCGACACCAATCCGGCCCATCTGGATGCCGCTTACGCCGACGCCACCCTGTTTCATGGCGTGATTGCCCATGGCATGTGGGGCGGCTCGCTCATCTCGGCCCTGCTCGGTACCGTGTTTCCCGGGCCGGGCACCATCTACCTCGAACAGAACCTGCACTTCAGCGAGCCCGTGCGCATTGGCGATACACTCGACGTCAACGTCACCGTGACCTCGCGCGACCCGGAACGCAAACAGATCACGCTCGATTGCGTGGTGCTCAATCAGCGCGGCGAACGCGTCCTCTACGGCATGGCGCGCGTGTTGGCACCGACGGTCAAGGTGCACCATCAGCGACTGTTCCATCCGCAAATCCAGATCAACGATCCGCAGGCGCGCTTCGAGGCCCTGCTGGCGCTCGGCAACAAGCTGCCGGCGGTGCTGTGCGGCGTGGTGCATCCGTGTGATGCCGAGTCGCTGCGCGGCGCCATGCAGGCGGCGCAGCGTGGCCTGATCGAGCCGGTGCTGATCGCGCCGGAGGCACGCCTGCGTGCCGTCGCCGAAGAAGCCGGCGTCGATCTGCACGACGTCAAGATGGTGTTCGTCGAGCACAGCCACGCCGCCGCCGCGATGGCTGCAAGCATGGCGGCCGCCAACCAGCTTGGCGCCCTCATGAAGGGCAGCCTGCACACCGACGAACTGATTCACGCCGTGCTCGCCGAGCCGGCGCTGCGCACCGCACGGCGCATGTCGCATGTGTTCCGCTTTGACGTGCCGGCCTACCCCAAGCCACTGCTGATCACCGACGCGGCGCTCAACATCGCCCCGACCCTGACCGAAAAAGTCGACATCGTGCAGAACGCCACCTACTTCGCGCAGGTGCTGGGCGTGGAGCGGCCCAAGGTGGCCATTCTGTCGGCACTGGAAACGGTCAATCCGAACATTCCGTCGACCATCGATGCCGCAGCCCTGTGCATGATGGCGCAGCGCGGCCAGATCACCGGCGGCGTGCTCGATGGTCCGCTGGCCTTCGACAATGCCATCTCGGCGGAGGCGGCGCGCGTCAAGAACATCCGCTCGGAAGTGGCGGGGGATGTTGACATCCTCATGGTGCCTGACATTGAATCGGGCAACATGCTTGCCAAGCAGCTCGAATACCTCGGCGGTGGCACCGCGTCGGGCCTGGTGCTCGGCGCACGCGTGCCCATCGCCCTGACCAGCCGTGCCGATGGCCCGATGGCGCGCTGCGCCTCGGCCCTGCTGGCCAAGCTGGTGGCGCACCACGACCGGCGCAAGCGGTCGTGAATCCGCTGTCCTGATTCTGGCCGCGTACCGTCATGTCCATCCTCGCCGTCAACGTTGGCTCGTCGTCACTCAAGTTCGCGCTTTACCCGGTGGGTGCAAACAGGCGCGTTGACGCCGCACGCCTGACGGGCAACATCGAAGGCCTTGAGCAGGACGGCAACACCACCCTGTGCTGGCAGCACGCGGGCCGAAGCGGCCGCGAGACCCTGCCCGCCGGCAGCGAGGAAGCGCGTTTCCAGGCTGCGCTGACGACCCTGCGCGCCCGGCTCGCCGAGGCGCTTGAGGGCGAGGCGCTGCAGGCGGTGGCGCACCGCGTGGTACATGGCGGTGAATACTTCACCGCCGCCGTGCTGGTCGACGATGCGGTGCTCGAAAAGCTGACCCGCCTCAATCCGCTGGCGCCGCTGCACCAGCCGCATAATCTCGAGGGCATCCGCAATTTGCAGCAGGGTTTTCCGGGCGTGCCGCAGGTCGCCTGTTTTGACACGGCATTCCACGCAACCCTGCCGGCGCGCGAGCGCGCCTTCGCGCTGCCTGCCAGCCTGAGCGCGCAGGGCATCCGGCGTTATGGTTTTCATGGTTTGTCCTACCAGTCGGTGCAGCAACGCCTGAGTACCCTGTCGGCGCACGGCCGGCAGCGCGTCGTCATGGCGCATCTGGGCAACGGCGCCAGCCTGTGCGCTACGCTCGAGGGTCGCAGCCAGGCCACCACCATGGGATTTTCTGCGCTCGACGGCCTGATGATGGGCACCCGCAGCGGCGCCATCGATGCCGGCGTGCTGCTGCATCTGCTCCAACAGGGCTGGAACCACGACGCGCTGGAAAAACTGCTCTACCGACAGAGCGGCCTGCTGGGAGTGTCGGGCATCGCCGCCGACATGCGCACGCTGCGCGCCAGCGACGCGCCGGCGGCGCGGGCCGCCATCGAACTGTTCACCTACCGGGTGCTGCGTGAGATCGGCGCCATGAGCGCCTGCATCGGCGGGCTGGACGTGCTGGCCTTCACTGGCGGCATCGGCGAGCACGACCGTGTGTTGCGCGCCGAAGTCTGCGCGCAACTGGCTTACCTCGGCGTCAGGCTTGACGCCGCAAAAAACCAGTCGGTGGCGGATGCGGCAAGCGCCATTCATGCCGGCGACAGCGGCGTTGAGGTCTGGGTGGTGCCAACCGATGAAGGTCGCATGGCTGCGCAGGCGGCAGCCGAGCTGTTGTTCTGACCCGGGCGATCAGTCCGGATAGCGCACCATCACATACGCGCCGGGTGCCGCGCCCAGCACTGGGTCCTGGGGCGGCGGGCGCGCTTCGACCTGCCGGCCCGAACCCTGCTTGAACAACCACGCACTCCACGCCGGCCACCAACTGCCCTCCGCACGCGGGGCGACCTGTTGCCACTCTTCCGGCGCCATCGGTGTAGCGTCGGCGGCCATGTCAAGCATCTGGTACGAGCGGCCCTTGTGACCCGGTTCGGACACGATGCCGGCATTGTGCCCGCCATTGGTGAGCACAAAACGCACCGCGCCACCGACCTGACGATGAATCTTGAACGCGCTATGCCAGGGCACAACGTGATCCTTGACCGTGCCCACGGCAAAAGTGGCCACACGGATGTCGGACAGGGCAACCCGATGGCCCTCCAACATAAACCGGCCGTTAGGCAGTTCATTGTGCAGATAACAGCGGCGCAGGTATTCGCTGTGCATCACGGCCGGCAGGCGCGTGACGTCAGCGTTCCAGACCATCAGGTCATTACTGGTTTCGTCTTCGCCCAACATCCAGCGGCGCGTGCGTGCCGCCCACACCAGCTCGCGCGAATGCAGAAACTGGAACGACTGAGCCATCTGCTGACCGGTCAGAAAACCACGCTCGGCCATCATTTCTTCAAGCAGGTGCACCTGCGCCTCATCGATCAGCACGCCGATTTCACCGGGCTCGGAAAAATCGGTTTCCGTCGCCAGCAGCGTCAGGCTGGCTAGAGGATTGACCTCACGATTGTGGCTAGCAGCGTGGCCAGCAGCGTGGCCAGCAGCTAGGTCGGTGGCCCGGTCGGTGGCACGTGCTGCCCGACCGCGCACGGCATTGCCATGCAAAGCCGCCGCAGCGATCGCCGCGAACGTGCCGCCCAGGCAATACCCCACCAGATGCACCGGCTCGGCAAACGCGCTCGAGACATGCCGCAAGGCACAGAGCACGCCTTCGTGCACATAATCTTCGATGCCGATGAGCGCATCGCTTTCATCGGGGTTACGCCAGGACATCATGAACACCGTGTGGCCCTGAGCAACCAGCCAGCCTACCAGTGAGTTGGACGGCGACAGATCAAGGATGTAGTACTTCATGATGCACGAGGGCACGATCAGCACCGGCTCGGCAAACACGCTGGGCGTGGCCGGTGTGTACTGGATCAATTCCATCATGTGATTGCGCAGCACCACGCAGCCGGGCGTGAGCGCCAAACCGTTGCCGGGAGCGAGACGCCCGGGATCGGCCGGCGCCGCCGGCATGCCGAGCGACGGGGCGTTGTCTTCCAGCATGTGGGCCATGCCCTTGAAGAGGCTCTTGCCGCCCGTTGCCAGCGCGCGTTGCTGTGCCTCCGGATTGGTCAGCAACCAGTTGGCCGGCGACATCGCATCCAGATACTTCTTGGTATAAAAGTGCATCTGGCGGCGGCTGTGTTCGCGCATGCCGCGCAGGTCGGTGGCTTCAAGGAGCCACTGCTCCCACAGGCCAAAGCCGGACACGGCGGCGCTCCATGGCCATTGTTGCCAGGCCGGATGGGCAAAGCGTACGTCAGCAGGCGGGTCGGACGCAACGGGCTGGCTCTCGACGCCCAGCGCGGCATCGCTAGCCGAGCGGGTGAGCCACTCACCCCAGAGGCGCGCCGCCTCTTGACCGAGGCGCAGCTGTGCGCCCGGCGAGGTGAGCAGATTCATGCCCCAGTCGATGCGCGCCAGCGCCAGCGAGATCGGCGACAGGCCCGAATAGGCCTTGGCGATGGCGGCGCTGACCTCGGTATCGAGCGTTTGCCCGGG
>CANJOT010000295.1 GCA_947475815.1 Burkholderiales bacterium
CAGACATCGCCGCGGTAATCGACGAAGGATTTTTCGTCGAAATTCTTGGGATCAACGATGGTGCTGTTGATGTTGGTGAAAATCTTGAATTCGTCGGCGCAGCGAATGTCGTAGCCGTAACTCGAGGTGCCATAGGAAATGATGCGATGACCATTCACCTCGCGCACCTGGCCCGGTTCGAAGGGTTCGATCATGCCGGTTGCCGCAGCCTGGCGGCGGATCCATTTATCGGATTTGATGCTCATGTCTGATCGGGGAGTGAGTGCGGGAATGCGCATTGTCGGCAAGGCGCGACCAAAAGACAAGCCGGGTGGGGAAAACCGGCCAGCATAAGCCCCTGCAAGCCTTTCATGACTTGCCCTTGCGGCATCGTTTTTGACAGCGAAAAGTCTAACACCGGCCGCGCCCTGCTAAAATCGTCGTTTTTCCCATTCCGGACCCGACCTTCCATGCCGCGCGAACTGTTCGTCACCACTGCCCTGCCCTATGCCAATGGCTCCTTCCATATTGGCCACGTGATGGAATACATCCAGGCCGACATCTGGGTGCGTTTCATGCGCATGGCCGGGCACACCCTGCATTTTGTTGGAGCCGACGATGCGCACGGCGCGCCCATCATGCTCAAGGCCGAGGGCGAAGGCATCACGCCAGAACAACTGGTGGCGCGCATCGCCGCCGAGCGGCCGCACGTGCTCAACGGCTTTCACATCGCCTTTGATCACTGGCACTCGACCCACTCGCAGGAAAACACCGAACTCTCACAGGACATCTACCGCTCCCTGCGTGATGGCGGCCTGATTGCGACGCGCACCATCGAACAGTTTTTCGATCCGGTCAAGGGCATGTTTCTGGCGGACCGGTATATCAAGGGCGAATGCCCGAAATGTGGCGCCAAAGACCAGAACGGCGACAATTGCGAGGTCTGCGGCTCGGTCTACGCGCCCACCGACCTGATCAAGCCCTACTCCACCCTGACCGGTGCACAACCGGTGCTGCGCGAATCGGAGCACTATTTTTTCAAGCTGTCCGACCCGCGCTGCGTCGCCTTTCTGCAGGACTGGACACAAGGCAACAACCATCAGGGCAAAGCGCGCCTGCAGCCTGAAATGCTCAACAAGGCGGGGGAATGGCTCGGGGCCGAAGGCAAGGATCTGGCCGACTGGGACATTTCCCGCGACGCGCCCTATTTCGGCATCCCGATTCCGGATGCACCCGGCAAGTATTTTTATGTCTGGCTCGACGCACCCATCGGCTACCTCGCCTCCCTGAAATCCTACTGCGCCAAAAAAGGGCTGGATTTCGAGCGTATCGTCGATGCCAACAATGATGTCGAGCAGGTGCATTTCATCGGCAAGGACATCGTTTATTTCCACACCCTGTTCTGGCCCGCCGTGCTGCACTTCTCCGGCCGCAAGACTCCTGACAACATCAACGTCCATGGTTTCATCACGGTCAGTGGTGAAAAAATGAGCAAGTCGCGCGGCACGGGCATTTCGCCGGTGCGTTACCTTGATCTGGGCATGAACCCGGAATGGCTGCGTTATTACATCGCCGCCAAACTCAACGGCCACGTTGAAGACATCGACTTCAACCCTGACGATTTCATGGCGCGCGTCAACAGCGATCTGGTGGGCAAATACGTCAATATCGCCAGCCGCTGCGCACGCTTCATCAACGACAATTTCGCCGGCGCGCTCTCGAGCGAACCCTTGCCCACCGATCTGCTGCGGGCCGCCGAGCCGGGCATCACCAACCTGCTCGCGCACACCCAGGATCTGGCCGCCGGCATTGCCGAAGACTACGAGCAACGCGACTACGCACGCGCGCTGCGCCTGGTCGGCACCGTGCTCGACCGCTGCAACGCCTACATCGACGCGCGCAAGCCCTGGGTCATCGCCAAACAGAATCCGCAGGATCCGGACCTGCAAGCCATCTGCACCATCGGGCTGAACCTGTTCCGTCTGGCCACCATCTATCTCAAGCCAGTCTTGCCGGTGCTGGCCAGTCAGGTCGAGTCTTTCCTCAACATCACGCCGCTGCAGTGGGCAGATGCCGGCCAGTTGCTCATGCCCGGCCATGTCATCAATGGCTACAGCCACCTCATGACCCGCGTCGATGCAAAAGTGCTCGATCACCTGTTCGAGCCGCCCGAGCCGACCGAGCCACTTGCCGCAGCAGCAGAGATTGCTACCGAAGAAGATGCTGACACCGTGGCAATCGAGCCGATTGCCGCCGAAATCGGCATTGACGACTTCAGCAAACTCGACCTGCGCATTGCCCGGATCGTCAATGCCGAACAGGTCGAGGGCTCCACCAAGTTGCTGCGTCTGACCCTCGATATTGGCGAGGGCAGGACACGCAATGTGTTTTCCGGCATCAAGGGAGCCTATAATCCGGAAGACCTGATCGGAAAGAGCACGGTCATGATTGCCAATCTGGCACCACGCAAGATGAAGTTCGGTGTCAGTGAAGGCATGGTGCTCGCAGCCAGTGGCAGCGACGAAAAGAAGCAGCCCGGGCTCTACCTGCTTGAACCGCATTCGGGAGCACAACCGGGCATGCGTATCCGCTGAGCCTTGCGGGCGCATACGTCGGCCTGACCATGCGTTCCTGCAGGAGCAAGATCCGTCCATGAGCAGCACTCGCCCCGGTAAAGTTTCCACATCCCGCGCTTCAAAATTCACGTTCAGACCACACATTTTCGGAGACCTCAAGGGCTACAAGGCCAAGCAGTTTTTTGCTGACCTGTCCTCCGGTGTCACGGTGGGCATCGTCGCCCTGCCGCTGGCCATGGCGTTTGCCATTGCCTCCGGCGTCAAACCTGAAGCGGGCATCATCACGGCGATCATCGCCGGATTTCTGATCTCGGTGTTTGGCGGCTCGCGCGTACAGATCGGCGGGCCGGCCGGTGCCTTCATCGTTGTGGTGTACGGCATCATTGAGCGTTACGGTCTGGCCAACCTGCTCATCGCCACCATGCTGGCTGGCGTGCTGCTGTTCATGATGGGATTTTTCCGGCTCGGCAGCCTGATCCGCTACATTCCGGTTGCGGTGGTGATCGGCTTCACCAACGGCATTGCTGTGCTGATTGCCCTGTCACAGCTCAAGAGTTTCATGGGTATCCAAGTTGAACACATGCCGGCCGACTTCTTTGGCCAGATTTCGCGTCTGTGGGAATTCCGCGCCAGCTTCGATCCCACCAGTTTCGCACTCGGCGTGGTGTCGCTGCTGGTGCTGTTCACCTGGCCCAGACTGTATACAGCGCCGGGTGGCAAGGTGCGCACCTGGCGCAAGATTCTGGCGCTGCTGCCCAGTCCGATCATCGTGCTGGCGCTAGGCACAATCGCCGCCAGCAGCTTTGGCCTGCCGGTGGCCACCATTGGCAGCCAGTTCGGCGAACTGCCACGCAGCCTGCCGGGCTTTGCCGCGCCCGACTTCAGCTGGAACAGCGTCAAGCAGTTGTTCGCGCCAACCATCACCATTGCCCTGCTGTGTGCCATTGAGTCGCTGTTGTGCGCACGGGTGGCCGACACCATCACGGCCGAACGCCACGATCCGAACCAGGAATTGATGGGTCAGGGCATCGCCAATCTGGTCGTGCCGTTTTTTGGCGGCATTCCCGCTACCGGCACCATTGCACGCACGGTCACCAACATCCGCAGCGGCGCAGCCTCGCCCATCTCGGGCGTGATTCACTGCCTGACGCTGCTGGCCATCGTGCTGATCGCCGCACCGCTGGCGAGCGACATTCCGCTGGCCAGCCTGGCCGCCATTCTGCTGCACGTGGCCTACAACATGGGCGAATGGCACGAGTTCGCCAAGCTGCGTCAGTTCCGGCCGTCCTACCGGACCATCATGATGGCGACCTTTCTGCTCACCGTCATTTTCGATCTGACCGTGGCCGTCGAAGTGGGCCTGGTACTGGCCTGTCTGTTCTTCATCTACCGCGTCACGACCCTGACAAGAGTGGAACGCATCGCGCCGGCCGAACTGGCCTCGCTGGCCAGCGTGCACGTGCCGACCAACGTGGCGGTGTACCGGGTATTTGGCTCACTGTTTTTCGGTGCGGTCAGCAAGATTGAACAGGCACTCGATCCAGCTGTCAAGCCGCCCGCCGTGCTGGTGCTCGAACTGCACCAGATGATTCAACTGGACAGCACCGGTCTCGATGCCCTGGAATCGATGCAGCGCACGCTCGCCAAGAGCGGCGCGAGCATGATCCTGTGCAACCTCAACGAACAACCGGCCTCGCTGATCGAGCGCAGCGGTTTTGGCCAACGCCTCGGCGCAGGCAATCTCTTCAACAACCTGCCCGATGCCCTCGCCCGCGCCGCGCAACTGGCCGACCCGCGCTGAACAAGGTTTAAGGAACAAAATGCCAGCCACCCCGAACACCGAACCCGCCGCGCACGAACGCCTGCTCGTTGCCATCACCGGGCTGAGCAGCCTGCTGACCATGCCATCAAGCCCGCACATGGCCGAAGCCGAGGTCTTGCGTGAGGCCGGGGCACTGATGCGCGCGCTGGTGCGTCACGATGACTGGCTGCCCGCCGACATGGCGCGCGCCCATCCGCAGTTCTACCAGCAACACCTGCTTTATGCCGATC
>CANJOT010000296.1 GCA_947475815.1 Burkholderiales bacterium
AAAGATGTGGTCGATGCATCGAAGGCCAAGCCACGGTCGCTTTCGTACGGGAGTTCAGGAATTGGTGGGCCCGTCCATATGGCGATGGAATTATTGATGTCGTCGGCAAATATCGACGTCGTGCACGCTCCGTACAAGGGCACGGGTCCTTCGTTGCAGGATGCGCTGGGTGGGCAAATCCCCCTGGTGATGGCCTCGGCAACGGCGGCCATGCCCCTGATTCAATCCGGCAAACTGCGCCCGCTCGTACTGACGGGAGCGGTGCGGATCCCCTCCTTGCCGCAAGTGCCGACGGTGGTCGAGTTGGGATATCCGGCCGCCGTACACACGGCATGGGTCGGCATTTTTGCGCCCACTGGCACACCCCCGGCGATTGTCACTTTGCTTAACCGGGAGATCGCAGCGGTGCTCGCCATGCCCGAGATTGCGCAACGCTTTAAAGACTTGGCCACCCTGCCGGTGGGCGGAACGGAGGCCGAATTCCGGACCATGGTCAATGCAGATCAGGCACTCCACGAGAAACTCGTTGCCCGGCTTGGCCTCAAGGCCGACTGAAGGACGGGCACAAGCCCGTGCAGATTTACAACCATCGAGGGCAACATCGTTATGGCACAGGCAACAACCCAATCGGGAGTTGCACTCTCGCGCTACAAAGTGCTCGACCTTACCCAAGCCAGAGCCGGCCCGACATGCGCCAAGCAGTTGGGCGATTTTGGTGCCGACGTCATCCGGGTCGAGCCTCCCCCCGCAACGGGACGCGAGGAATTCTATGCGGGTGACCGCGATGGTGCGGATATGCAAAACCTGCATCGCAACAAGCGCTCGATCACGATAGACCTGAAGTCGGCAGAAGGCCTTGGGGTTTTTCTGCGTCTGGCTGAATCCGCAGACGTGGTGATCGAGAACTTTCGCCCCGACGTCAAACATCGCCTCAAGATCGACTATGAATCCCTGAGAAAGGTGAATCCAAGGATTATCCTCGCAAGTATTTCCGGTTTTGGCCAGGATGGCCCCTACGTGGGCCGGCCGGGCTTTGATCAGATTCTCCAGGGCATGTGCGGATTGATGAGTGTCACCGGGAAGCCCGGGCAAGGCCCGATGCGGGCCGGTGCTGCTGTGCTCGATATGTCGACCGGCTGGCTTGCCGCGCTGGGGATCATGACAGCACTGCTTGAGCGCGAGCAAAGCGGCTGCGGCCAGTGGGTGCAGGCGTCGCTCTTGCATACCGGGGTCGCACTGATGGACTTTCAGGCAGCGCGCTACCTTCAGGAAGGAGCCTTGCCGGTTCAAGTCGGTAACGACCATCCAACGAGCATGCCGACGTCGATGTATGCCACGCTCGATGGATATGTCAACATCGCGGCCGCTGGCCATGCAATGTGGACGGCATTATGCGGCGCCGTCGAGCGTGATGATCTTGTTGTGGATCCGCGCTTCTGCACCGATGCCGCGCGTGTCGAGCATCGCCACGAACTCAATGAGGCCCTCGCCAGCGTTTTCAGATGCAAGCGCAGTGATTACTGGATCGAACATCTGAATGCCGCTGGCGTGCCGTGCGGTCCGGTCCACACGGTCGACAAGGTGTTTGAAGATCCGCAGGTTCAACATTCCGGCATCGCGCAAACGGTGACGGCTCCGGGTGGCCGCAAAATCCGGTTCGTATCTCAGGCCATCGGCTTATCGCGCACACCGGCACAAGTACACCGGACGCTCGGACCCAAGGGCGAACATACCGCCGAAGTCCTCGCAGAGGCGGGCTTTGACGATGCAGCCATAAAACGGCTGCAATCCATGCACATTATTTGACCGGGAGGGCGGATGAGCGGCTTGAGAACATACACCAGCAACGGTGTCGCAACGATAGAATGGTCGAATCCGGCAAAGCGCAATGCGTTAACCCTGGAGATGGCGCTTGAGCTCGCCCAGAAGGTCACGCAACTTGCGGAAGATCCGCAAGTTCTGGTCATTGTTCTTCAAGGTGAAGGAACGAAGGCCTTTTGTGCGGGCGGTGACATTTCCCAAATGCAATCGCAGGAGTCCTCCGAAAACAGCGGCATCGCGATTGCCAAGGCTTGGGGGGTCGCATGCACGGCCATCGAGAATTCCCGAATACCGGTCATCGCAAAAATCCATGGCGTATGCATGGGGGGCGGCCTTGGTCTGGCTGCGTCATGCGATCTGCGCCTATGCGCTGACGATGCACGCTTTGGCATTCCGGCAGCGCGGCTGGGAATAGGCTATCCCGTTGAAGATGTGCGCAAGCTCGTCGCCCTCATCGGTGGGCAGAATGCCCTGGACATATTCTGTACTGCCCGGACCTTCGGTGCCGGCGAAGCATTGAACATGGGGCTCGTGTGCCGGGTTGCGCCGAGCGGCGAACTCGAGACGGCGTTGGCCGCAATGACTGATGCGATTGTGGAGAACGCCCCACTTACGCTACGGGCTGTCAAGCTGGCCGTCCGGTGCAGCGTACAACCGTCAGACGATGGCCTTGCAGCCGCAATCGCTGCCCAGGCGGCGTGCGCTGACAGTGACGATAATCGTGAAGGCGTGCGTGCTTATCTCGAGAAACGCAAGCCACGCTTTCGTGGCGAGTAGCGATACCCAGCGGTCCTCGAGTTTCACAACGCCTCGAGGCGACGACGCGCTACTCGCAAGCGGCACCTTAGGCGGTGGGCCACCACTGAGAGGGAAGCTGGTTTTTCGCCACCAATGCCGCCATGTCCATCGACACGGCTACGCTTGTGTGGATGAGAAAACCACTCCAAATTGAACCCGACTTGACCGCGAGCGTGGCCAGAAATATACCTGCGGCGATGGAACCCAAAGCTTCTGGCAGCGGCTTTCCGAAATGAGAAATGGCGTAGGGAATGGTGGAAACGAAGATGGCTTGCGATCCCATGGAGAGGCGCAGGGTGTTGAGCGCAAATCCTCGAAAGAAGAACTCAATCGCCAGAAACTGGGCTACGTAGAACAACTCCCAAACGAGAAGGTCGCCCCCACTGCGGGCCGCATAGGGATACATCGGATAGTAGTTCAGAAAAACCGTGTTGTGTGTGGCAGCCAGAAAAGTGCTTGGCACCATCGCGAGCAATGCAAGCAGGCAATAAGCCCAGCATGACCGCAGAGACATCCGACCGAGGCCAAAATCGCCGAGTTTTTCCTTCCAGCCTGCCTGGATGATCAATGCCGGCAACACCAGGTAGAGCAGCATGCACATGCAACTCCACCAGACATATCCGGCCAGTTCCTTCCACGGCGCCGGCAGCCAATGACCGGTAAGACCCAACGCAGTCGATAATTTTAAAAATTGGCTTGGTGAGCCAAGGCTGAATACGGTCAGCATGGAGGCGCTCAGAACGACCGCAACAATCAGCGGGCGCCAATTGAAAGCAATGCCACGCTGGCCGAATGTTTTGAGGCATTCGTCATCCATCTGCCGCCATGTTTCGATAAAGAATTGGCGTGGATGCGCTGCGACGAGGAGTTCCCTAATCAACATTGAGGTTTACGGTATTCCAACTTCGATGATGGGAAACGCGGTAGCGGGACAGAGAACCGCGTAGTAGTAGTAAAAGTTTTGCACCCGGAAGATACCTCAGTGTGTTCTCGATTTGTTTATATTTTTATTATAAATAGTTATAGAAAATGCTGATCAACAGGCACTGATGTTGTTCCCCGAAGGGCCTGTACGCGTCTTTCTGTGTGGCGAACCCTGCAACATCAGGCGTGCGCCAGTATCGTGCTGCGCGGCTTAACAAGCTGAAGCCGGTCCCTGAAAAAAAGAGTCCACCCTCACACCCATTGCGCTCGAATTTGCGGTCGTTGGAAAAACGCCAGACTCCTCCATTACACGGCTCAATGCACGGTTTCTACCGAAAGAGATCACCAAGAAAGAGCAGCAACCTGAAATTAAAAATGAATAACTTTTCTTATTAAATCTTTACACAGGTGCCCAAGAAAGAGGCTCTATAATCTGCGCTTCCTGCACCGCCAGTATACGATTGATTTCAAGAAATACGAGTTTTAGAAAACTTCAAAAAAGCTGGAGACGTAGAGCATGGGCGCTTCACCTTTATAAAAAGAGGCGCGCTTCCATCGCTTGCCGAGTCCAGGCACATTTACTTAAAAGTGGAAATAAAGAAGGAATTTTTTAGAGGAGATGTCTATGGGATTTTCGATAGGTAGCCATGCCTCTAAAGAAAAGACCGTGCGTTACCGCTTTAACCTCAGCCATAAAGTAGCCCTCAATGGGGATAACCCCTGGCTCGATGCGCATAAATTGGTTTGTCTCGTTCTTGTCCTCGTCACACTTCAGGCGATCGGCGCTTATTTATTTTACGACCATACTTTGCTTGCGGGCATGCTGCCGCTTGCGTGCTTATTCGCATGGTTGACGATCACCACAGTCGAACTCTGGCACCTTCATTTCCGCAAGAAATTCTGGCTTACACCGGCGACGATTCCTCTTCTGCTTCTCGCTACCACGACGCTCGCTACCTGGATCCGTGGCCCAAG